>JBJXFU010000036.1:0-19134 GCA_046155885.1 Paracoccaceae bacterium | reverse complement strand
CGCCAACGGCGTTGGTCCGCGCTTTATGGTGCCTCCAACCCTGCCGGTGTTCCCGCAGACCGCCGGTGCGGTGGCGCCCGCGCCCGAAAGCAATCGGGCGGGCGGTCGGGCGCCGCCCGGGTGGCTCACGCGGCTGTTCCGGGCAAGGGGGACGGTGAATGTCGGGCGGGGCGGGGAGAAGGAAGACGTCAGGGGCAGGCAGCATCGCTTCTTCCTTCTCGCCCCCGCACCAGAGGGCGGCGCCCGCCCGGGCCGCTGAGCAGCAGTTCCGGGCAAGGGGGGCAGAGAGGGCGGAGCAGGAAGGATTCAAACCGCCCCGGAATGCAGGACCAGTCGCCTACCCGATCCCCGAAGCCGCCAGCGCCGCGATGACGTCGCGGCCAAGCTTGAAGCCCGCCGCCGGGTGCGACCGCCGGTAGCCATCCAGCGTGAAGCCCGGCTGCACCGTCAGCAGACCGGCCGCCGCCGCGCGCGCCTCTTGCACCCGCCCGAGGTTGTGCAGCGCGCAGATGCGGGCGCGGATGGTCGAGGGGTGGCGGCGGTTCTGCGCCAGCGACTGGTCGGCGAGCGTCAGCGCCGTCGCGTAATCCCCCAGCGACAGATACGCCGAGGCGGCGAAGCAGTCGTAGAAATAGCCGAAGGGGTCGAGCGGCGAAAGCCGGCGCGCCTTTTCCACCATCTCCACCGCCCGCACCCCGCCATCGCGGTAGGCCGACAGGAACCCCCGGCAGAGCCAGGCCATCGCCTCGTTCGGATTGCGGTCGAGCGCCGCCTCGAACCGGTCACCCGCCAGGTCGAGGCGCAGCGTCAGGTTGTTGTGCACCACCCCGTCCACGGTCAGCGCGAAGGCGTTGTCGGGGTCGAGATCGAGCGCACGCGAGGAATGGTCGAGCGCGCGGCCGATATCAGCGGCGACGTCGGTGCTCCAGTTGTTGAAGACCGACATCACGTACCACTCGGCCAGCCAGGCCGAGGGTTCCGGCGCGTTGGGGGCGCGGCGCGCGGCTTCCTCGATCAGCTCGCGCGACCGGGCGAAGGCGGTCAGGCGCTGATCGTGCATCATCCCCACGCCCGCGACCAGAAGCTGGTGGTCGGCAAGGTCGGTCAGCCGGCGGCCGTGCACATGGCGCATCGCCTCGGAGGCGATGGAGCGGCCGACCGAGCGGACGATTTCGGCCACGGCCGGGCTCGCCACCTCCAGAAGCTCGGACAGCGAGGCCACGACCTCGCGCGACCACAGGATGCGGCCGGTGGCGGTATCGAGGCATTCGGCGGCAACGACGATCCGGTCGCCCCGCGCGCGGCAGCTGCCGACGACGCAGTAATCGACCTTCAGCCGCGTCCGCAGGTCGAGCACGTCGATGGCGCTGCGGCGGATTTCCCGCGACGACAGGATCGCGATCACCTCGATCAGGCTGGACCGCGACAGCGAGCGCGAGATTTCCTCGGCCAGCCAGTCGCCCAGGGGGTGCAGCTCGGGCGGCGTCATCACCATGCGGAAGGGCAGCACGACGATCGACGGCAGGATGGCCGGCGGCGGCGGCTGCGCGGCGGGGCTGTAAAGCGCGAAGATCTGGGCCGGGTTCTGCCGGACCGAACGCAGCCAGTCCTCGAACTCTTCCTCGCGGATGTCGATGCCTTCCAGGAACTCGCCGCCGCCGGGGCGCCCGACGAAGTGGACAAGCGACTGGTTGATGGCGATTTCGGCGTTCGAGACGGTCAGGATGCGTTCGAAATGCGGGCCCATTGCCTGCTTGATGTCGGAAAGCGCCCGGCGAAGGCTTTGCCGGCCGCTGTCGAAGCAGGACGTGCCCCAGAGCATGTCCTGCAGCCAGGTGCGCGTCCGCCGGCCCATCGGCGCGGTGACCAGAAGCGCGAAGAGCGCCTTGTGCTTGGCGCCGGTGATTTCGAAAGCGGCTCCCGAATGACGCACGACGCAGGCACCGAACAGGCACACGTCAAGGAGCTTTTCGCCCATCTTCGTCCCCCCGCCCCCCCGGGCTCCGGGGCCCCAACCAGGGCTCCACTGTTGGCCGACCCCACCTAAACTACGCCCGCAGGTTGCTTCGGCAAAGAGCCTTCACACTTTTTTCACGTATTTCGCGGCCGCGGGCGCGCTATCGTCCTTCAAGCGAGGCGACGCAACCGGCGCGCTCGCCGCCGGTTCCGGGTTTCCCGGCGACCGGCGTGCCCTGCCCTGCGCGTTCTTCAGGATCTGAACCATGTTCCGGCCGAACGAGTTTCCCCCGCCCAGGCCCAGCCACCCGTCGCCGGCCGGCCACAAGGCCCGCGATCTGGCGGATTTCTGCCTGCGCTGGCAGGAATTCCGGCCGCGCGCGACGTCGATCCTGACGCGCGCGACGCTCGATCCGGCGGAGGAGGACTGCCTGAACTGGCTGATCGCGCTGGCCGACCGGGTAGGGTCGGACGACGTGGGAACGGGTCCGCTCTGACCGGAGCGGGAGGGACCGGCCTTCAGGCTTGGGGGGCAGCAGGAAGGGGATGTACCTGCCTCAATCGCCCCCGCCCCCTTGGCAGGGCCCATCGGCCCTGCCATGCGACCACGGCCCCACTTGCCACCTGGTCGCCTCAGCGACCGGGTATCGCCCGACCGCCCCATGGGCGGGCGATACCGCCCGCCCGCGGTCAGGCGATCCCCTCTTGTCTTCGCGCGCGTCAGCGGCTGGGTGGAACCGTGTCCGGATGAGCGGCGGCATCCTTCCACTGGAAGGCTGCCTATTCCCGCTCAGCCCGGCCGGGGGCAAAGCAGAGTCCGCCAAGGCTCATCCCGCCCGTCAACAGCCGCGCACCGGTTATCGGCAGGACCCGGCGCCGCTGCCCGGATGCAGAGGGCCACGCGGCCCCCCGCCGCGCTCAGCCGCCCCTGGCATCCTCCCACGGCACCGTGAACTCGCCCAGCACCTTATCGACCGCGCCGAGGTCGATCGCGGCGCCGGCCGCGCCTTCGATCCGCGCCACCAGCCCGCGCTTGCGGTCCTCGGCCACGCCCGCGACCCGCGCCGCGATGCCGGCCTTGGCCAGCGCCTCGTCATAGACCCGAGCAATGGCCATCCGCCGCAGTTCGGGCTTGAAAATCTTGCCGACGGCGGTTTTCGGCAGGGTCGGCAGGATCTCGATATGCTTCGGCACCGCCGCACGTTCGGTGATGCGGTCGCGGGCATAGGCGAGCAGTTCCTCGGGCGCGGTCTTGCCGCCCGCGACCAGTTCGACATAGGCGCAGGGCAGTTCGCCCGCGAAGGCGTCGGGCTGGCCGATGGCGCCGACGAAGGCCACCGCCGGATGCCCCGCCAGCGCCTCCTCGATTTCCGCGGGGTCAATGTTGTGGCCACCCCGGATGATCAGGTCCTTGGCCCGCCCGGTGATCCAGAGATAGCCGTCCGCGTCGATCC
Organism: Paracoccaceae bacterium; assembly: GCA_046155885.1. Lineage (GTDB taxonomy): Bacteria > Pseudomonadota > Alphaproteobacteria > Rhodobacterales > Rhodobacteraceae > JAOADN01. The sequence goes on along the minus strand of JBJXFU010000036.1, from coordinate 15,724 downwards.
GTCCCAGATCGCCGGTCCTCAGGAACGTGCCTTCCGCGAAAAGTTCGCGGTTCTTGTCCTCTTCGGTATAGGTCGAGCCCGGCCAGACCCCGGGGTTCGAAACGCAGATTTCCCCCACCTCGTCGCCGCCGCAGTCAAGGAACCCGCCAGCCCCGTCGCGCTTCAGGATGCGGACATGGGTATGCGGCAGGGCAAGCCCGACCGAACCCACCTTCTTTGCCCCGTCGATGGGGTTGCAGGACACCAGGCAGGTCGCCTCGGTCAGCCCGTAGCCTTCGGCGATCTCCACCCCGGTCGCCGCCTCGAAGCGGTTGTAAAGCTCGACCGGCAGCGCCGCCGAACCCGAGATGGCGATTTTCAGCGACGAGACATCGGCGTTCACCGGGCGCTGCATCAGGGCCGAGATGGCGGTGGGCACGGTGATCAGGAAGGTCACGTGCCAGCGTTCGATCAGCTTCCAGAAGTTGTCCATCACGCCTTCGCCCCGGTAGCCCGCCGGGGTGGGCAGGACCATCTGCGCGCCCGAGGCGATGCAGGACATCAGGATCGGGTAGGCAGCGAAGACGTGGAACAGCGGCAAGGGGCAGATCAGCACGTCGGTTTCCCGGAACAGCAGCCGGGCGCCCAGCCAGCCGTTGTAGATCATCCCCGAATAGCGGTGGCGCGCGATTTTCGGCATGCCGGTGGTGCCGCCGGTGTGGAAATAGGCCGCCACCCGGTCGCCGACCGCATCGGCGAAGCTCAGGCGGTCGGACGGGTGCCTGGCCGCCTCGGCCCGGTACGACCGCACCGCCGCCTTGTGCGCGACCGGATTCTTCGGCCGGATGAAGGGCACGATCAGCGACTTCGGAAACCCGAGATAGCGGTTCAGATCGACTTCCAGCACATGCTTCACCTCGGGCGCGTGCAGCACCGCCTCGGCCGCCTTCTGCGCCACGTCGGTCTTCGGGAAGGCCTTCAGCGTGACCAGCACCTTCGCCTTTGTCTCGCGCAGGATCGCGGCGATCTGCGCGGGTTCCAGAAGCGGGTTGATCGGGTTGACGATCCCCGCGATCGACCCGCCGACCAGCACCTCGGCCGTCTCGACCGCGTTCGGCAGCAGGTAGGCCACCACGTCGCCCTCGCCCACGCCGAGACTGCGGAACAGGTTCGCCGCCTGCGTCGCCCGGCCCGCGAAGGTCTCCCATGTCACCGTCTCGGCCCGCGAGGCGGGGTCGGAGAGGATCTGGAACCCGATGGCCGGCCGCGCGCCGTGGCGCGCCCTGACGGCGGAAAGGAATTCCCACAGCGTCTTCGGCAGGTCGCGGTCGGCGTAACTCATCTCGCGTTCGACGGCGTCGCGGTCGGCGGCCGAGGCGAACTGGCTCATCTTGATCCTCCCCTGACAGGCGGCCGGTCATGCCGCCGGCTTGCCCTGCGCCCCAAGATGGGCGGGAAAGGCGCTTCCGGCAAGGGAGAGGCGCGCTTGCCGGAGAGGCGCTTTCAAGGTTAGCTCGGCCCTGCCATGCAAGGTCCGCGCTTCACCCCGCTATCGGCTTCCCTTCCCGCCACGGTGCCCTTCGTCGGTCCCGAAACGCAGGAACGCGCGCGCGGCCTCGCCTTTCGCGCCCGCCTCGGCGCCAACGAAAGCGTCTTCGGCCCCTCGCCCCACGCCATCGCCGCGATGGAGCGGGCGGCGCGCGAAACCTGGATGTACGGCGACCCGGAAAACCGCGAGCTGAAAGACGCGCTGGCCGCGCATCACGCCATCGACCCCGCCCATGTCGTGGTCGGTGAAGGCATCGACGGGCTTTTGGGCTATCTCGTGCGGCTGCTGGTGGGCCCCGGCGACGCGGTGGTAACCTCGGACGGGGCCTATCCGACCTTCAACTTCCATGTCGCGGGCTATGGCGGGGTGCTGCACAAGGTTCCCTATTCCGGCGACCGCGAGGACCCCCTGGCGCTGGCCGCGCGGGCGGGCGAAACCGGGGCGAAGCTCATCTACCTTGCCAACCCCGACAACCCGATGGGGTCCTGGCGCACGGGGGCCGAGATCGCGCAGGCGGTCGCGGCGGTGCCGGATGGCTGCGTCCTCGCGCTTGACGAGGCCTATGCCGACCTCGCCCCCGAAGGCACCGCGCCCGCTCTCGACCCCGCCGACCCAAGAGTGATCCGCTTCCGCACCTTCTCGAAAGCCCACGGCATGGCCGGGGCGCGGGTGGGCTACGGCATCGCCGCGAAACCGCTCGCCGCCGCCTTCGACAAGGTCCGGAACCACTTCGGCATTGCCCGCATCTCGCAGGCCGGTGCGCTCGCCGCGCTGGCGGATGCCGACTGGCTGGCCGGCGTGAAGGCCGAGGTCGCCCGCGCCCGCGACCGGATCGGCGAGATCGCCCGCGCAAACGGCCTGAACCCCCTGCCCTCGGCCACCAACTTCGTCGCCATCGACTGCGGCCGCGACGGCGCCTTCGCCCGCGCCGTGCTGGCCGGCCTGATCGCCCGGGGCGTCTTTGTCCGCATGCCCTTCGTCGCCCCCCACGACCGCTGCATCCGCGTCACCTGCGGGCGCGCGGCCGACCTCACCGTCTTCGGCGAGGCGCTGCCGCTGGCACTGGCCGGGGCGACGGCGGGAACCGGGGCCGCAGGGAGCACGGGGTGACTCCGGTCCGGCGGCGGATCGTCTATGCGGTAAGCTACGAGAGCATCGGCGTGGTCCTGTCCACCGCCATCCTGATCGCCCTGTCGGGAAGCGGCCTTTTCGCGGCGGGCACATTGTCGGTCGCCGCGTCGGCGATCGCGCTTGTCTGGAACGTGGCATTCAATTCCGCCTTCGAGGCGTGGGAACGCCGCCAGCCGCGCCGCGGCCGCCCGGCGCGGCTGAGGGTTGCCCACGCGGTTCTCTACGAGACTGGTCTGACCCTGATCCTTGTACCGGTCGTGGCACTGTGGCTGAACGTGCCGCTGGCCGAGGCCCTGCTCTACGACATGACCCTGGTCGCGTTCTTCGGGGTCTATACCTTCGTCTTCACCTGGGCCTTCGACAGGGTCTTCGGCTTGCCGGACTCGGCGCGGTAAGGGCGCCTGGCAGCGCGCAGAATTTTCACGAACATTCTGCCGGGGATGCAAATTCTCCGCAAAGAACTTGCGGCCCCGGAACGGCCCTCAGCCCGCCACCGCCACCGCCGCCGCCGCCGCGTCCACCGCGCCCGCCCCGTGCGCGAGCCCGAGCGCCCGCATCCCCGCCTCCATCACCGCGATGACGCCGAGCGTCATCTGCGCGTTCACATGCCCCATATGCGCGACCCGCAGGAAGTCGCCATAGCCCGGCTCGCCCGGCCCGGCCATGCCGAGCCCGATGCCAAGCGTCACCCCCGCCTCGCGTTCCGTCCAGCGGCGCAGGCGTTCCGCGCCGCCGCCGCCGATCCGCGCGCTGGTCACCGCGCGGGCGCGCCAGTCGGGGCGGGGGACGTTGATCGCGATGTCGCCGCCCAGGCCCCAGGCGTCGAAGGCCGCCCAGACGGCGCGCGCCAGCGTGTCGTGGCGCGCCCAGGCGGCCTCGATCCCCTCTTCGTCCAAGAGCATCGTCAGCGCCTCGCGCAGGCCCCAGATGAACTGCGCGGGCGCGGTGCCGCAGAAGATCTGCCAGTATTCCTCCGGCTTGGCGCGCGGCCCCCAGTCCCAGTAGGGGGTGCGCAGGTCAGCGGCGCTGGTCGCCTCGCGCGCCTTGTCGCTGAACCACAGGAAACACAGGCCCGGTGGCGTCATCAGCCCCTTCTGGCTGGCGGCCAGCAGCACGTCGATGCCCCAGTCGTCCATCCGCAGTTCGTCGCAGCCGAGCGAGGCGATGGCGTCGACCGCCAGCAGCGCGGGGTGCCCGACCGCGTCGATGGCGGCGCGGACGGCGGCGATGTCGTTGCGGATGGTGGTCGCGGTATCGACATGGGTCAGCAGCACGGCCGTGATCCGCCCTTCCCGGTCGGCCCGCAGCGCGGCTTCGATCTGCGCCGGGTCGGCGGGGGACTGCCTTCCAAAATCGAACAATTCTACCTCAATTCCTAGGCGCCTTACCCAGTTTGCCCAGGACAAACCGAACTGTCCGGTCGCCGGCACCAGCACCTTGTCGCCGCGTGACAACAGATTGCAGTTCGCCGCTTCCCAGGCCGCATGGCCGTTGCCGATATAGATCGCCACATGCCCCGAACTCAGCGCCGCGCGCTTCAGGTCGGGGAAGAGCGAGGCAGTCGTCTCGATCAGTTCGCCTTCGTAGATGTTGGGCGAGGCGCGGTGCATCGCGGCAAGTACCCGGTCGGGCACCACCGAGGGGCCGGGAATGGCGACATAGGCGCGGCCTGCGGCAAGCGGCATGGGCGTTCTCCTTTTTCCGCCAGCGGTATTGTCTGGAACTGGCCAAGGCAAGTCTTCACCGCCCGCCCGTTAGAAGGGCGGGGGCGGGCGGCGCGGGTTGCCAGCCCCCGCGCTTCCGGCTAGACCCACGCCGGTCAGGCGGGACAAGGGCGCGCCGCACGCAAGTGCGCACCGCGCGTCGGCCGCCACAGGCATGCGGATCCGGAAAAAGTCGTGCCAGCCAGCCAGCCTGAGACCCGAACCGAGGACCGCTACGGATCGCGCGAGCTGTTCCGGCGGCTCTGGCGCGACTACCTGCGCCAGCACCGCTGGACGATGGCGCTGGCGCTTCTTCTGATGACCGTCGAAGGCTCGACGCTGGCGATCCTCGCGCGCATGCTCGAACCCCTGTTCGACCGGGTCTTCGTCGGCAAGGACGCGGGCGCGATCTGGTGGGTGGGCGGCGGGATCCTCGGGCTCTTCGCCCTTCGCGCGGTGACGACGGTGGCGAACCGCGCGCTTCTGACCCGGGTGTCGCTGGTCACCTCGACCGCCATGCAGCGCGACCTTGTCGGCCATATCCTGAAACTCGACGGCCCCTTCTTCCAGAAGAACCCGCCCGGCGCGCTGATCGAGCGCGTGCAGGGCGACACCGCCGCCGTGCAGGGCGTCTGGACGACGATCATCACCGGCGTCGGGCGCGACGCGATATCGCTCGTCACGCTCGCCGTCGTCGCCTTCTCGGTCGATGTCCGCTGGACGCTCGCCGCGTTGGTGGGCGTGCCGCTGCTGATCCTGCCGGCGATCGCCGTGCAGCGCTATATCCGGCGGAAATCCTTCTCGGTCCGCGCCCAGGCCGGCCGCCGCGCCACCCGGCTCGACGAGATTTTCCACGGCATCGCCGCGATCAAGCTGAACCGGATCGAGGGCTACCAGCTATCCCGCTTCGACCGCATCGTCACCGAGATCGTCCGCAACGTGGTCAAGACCGCCGCCAGCCGCGCCTTCATGCCCGCGCTGATCGACCTGGTGACCGGCCTTGGGTTCTTCTGCGTGCTGATCCTCGGCGGGCGCGAGATCGTCGAGGGGCGGCGGACAGTTGGCGAGTTCATGAGCTTCTTCACCGCCATGGCGCTCGCCTTCCAGCCGATGCGGCGGCTGGGCGAGACGGCGGGCATCTGGCAGACGGCGGCCGCCTCGCTTGCCCGCATCTACGCGATGCTCGACCTGCCGGTGGCGATCCGGTCCGATGCCGGCGCCGCGCGCCCCGATCCGGCCAGCACTGAAGTCGGGTTCCGCGACGTGCACTTTGCTTTCGGCGACAACCAGGTGCTGAAGGGCCTGAACTTCACCGCCGCCGCCGGCAAGACCACCGCCATCGTCGGCCCCTCGGGCGCGGGCAAGTCCACCGTCTTCAACCTGCTGGCCCGCCTTGCCGACCCCGACGCGGGCGAAATCACCGTCGGCGGGATGAACATCGCCGGGCTTGACCTCGGCGCGCTGCGCGACCTTTTCTCGGTGGTCAGCCAGGACGCCTCGCTTTTCGACGAGACGGTCCGCGACAACATCCTGCTCGGCCGTCAGGACGTGGCCGGGGACCGCCTGCTGGAAGTGGCCGAAGCCGCGCACGTGCTCGACTTCACCCGCACCCTGCCCGAGGGCCTCGACACCCCGGCTGGCCCGCGCGGCTCGGGCCTTTCGGGCGGCCAGCGCCAGCGCGTCGCCATCGCCCGCGCGCTTCTGCGCGACGCGCCCATCCTGCTGCTCGACGAGGCGACCTCGGCGCTCGATTCGGCCAGCGAGGCCGCCGTCCAGGACGCTCTCGAACGGCTGTCGGAAGGGCGCACGACGCTGGTGATCGCGCACCGGCTGGCCACCGTCAGGAACGCCGACCTGATCGTGGTGATGGACCGGGGCCGGGTGGTCGAAAGCGGCCGGCACGACGCGCTTCTGGCGGCAGGGGGGCTTTACGCCAGCCTCTGCCGGCTGCAATTCGCCGAGTGACACCCCATATCCGAGGGGCCAGGGGACCGAAAAGCAATGATAACGGGAGAGGCGGCGGAAGACCGGCAGGTCTGGCGGGTCACCGGCCGGGACCGCGAGGAGTTTCTTCAGGGCCTGGTCACCAACGACATCCGGCGCCTGCGCGACGGCCCCGTCTATGCCGCGCTTCTTTCGGCGCAGGGAAAATACCTGGCCGATTTCTTCCTGACGCCGGGCGAAGGCGAAATCCTTCTCGATGTCGCCTCCCGCCTCGGCGGGCCGCTTGTCCGCCGGCTGTCGATGTACCGACTGCGCGCCGACGTTGCCATCACGGCGACCGATCTGCGCGTCCTGCGCGGCCTCGGGCCCGCGCCGGACGGGGCCTTCGCCGATCCGCGCCACCCCGCACTCGGCTGGCGGCTTCTGACCGGGAAGGAGGGCGGCCCTGCGGCGGTGGACTGGGACGCGATCCGCGTCGCCCACTGCATCCCGGAAACCGGCGTCGAACTGATCCCCGACGAAAGCTACATCCTGGAATGCGGCTTCGAGCGGCTGGGCGGCGTCGATTTCCGCAAGGGATGCTATGTCGGCCAGGAAGTGACGGCGCGGATGAAGCACAAGACCGGGCTGCGCAAGGGCCTGATCACCGTCCGGGTCGAGGGCGCGGCGCCGGTCGGCACCCCGATCGAGGCGGCGGGCAAGCCGGCCGGGGTGCTTTACACCCAGGCGGAGGGCCGGGGGATCGCCTATCTGCGGTTCGACCGCGCCGGCGAAGGGCTCGCCGCCGGGCCGGCGCGGGTCTTTCCCGAGCCGAGTCCCTTGCCGGGCGGCTGACAGGCGCCCGGGCACGGGCCGCCCGGGGAGCGCCCCGCTTTCGGCGCCGCATCGCGGCAATTTCCGGGCCGGGGCTTGACGGCGATTGGGTGCCACCTACATCTTCGTATCTACGCGGGGTAGGCCCAACTAGATACAGTACCTGCCGGATGCGAGCCATGCACCACACGCATAGCAGTCATTCCATCCACGACATACCGAATCGGCAGCGAATAGCCCTATCTAGCTGAACGCCGCAAGTGCAAGAGCAAGAAGAAAGTAGGGCGCGCAATGCGCGATTTCGTAGACGGTACAGCTTTCAACTACGAGCAGGGTCAGCGGTCGCGGAAACTCTTCGCGGCCGTGGTGCTTGCGGCCTTGGACGATGCCATCGCCGATGATCGGAAATTCGGCAACGGGCCTGACCAGATCGCCCGCTGGGCGCGGTCGCGCGACGGGCGCGAGGTGCTGTCCTGCGCCGGCATCGACCCCAACGAGCGGGTGGTGAAGGGGCTGATGGAGTTCGTCTCGAAAGGCGTGCGCACCTCGGTGGCGCTGTCGCGCGAGGAAAGCGAGCGCCGCCACGCCGCCGAAGAGGCGGAAGCCCGCGCCGCCTGAAGCCCGCCTCCCAGGATGCCCGCATCGCCGCCGCAATCCGCGAGGCCGGCGGATGCCGTCGTCCGCCCTCACGGAGCGACGGGCCGCGTTGTGCGCGTGGGGCGGGCCGAAGCGGGTCCCGGCAGGCGCGCCGCCCTGCTTGGCGGTACCCCCGGGCCAGGCCGATCCATGTCTTCCCCGGAAGCAACCGGCGGGCGGCGCGGCACCCTGCGGAAAGACCGGAGCGCCGTCGCGACAAGCTCAGCCCTGCCGGAACCTGCCCCGGGCGCGGCGGGCGCGGCGGGCGCGGCGGGCGCGGCGGCCAGCCCCGGCCGGAACGTCGTGGCGGCCTTGCCCGCGTGGCGGACTGTCCGCCGGACCTTTCCCGCAAGGGGCAATGGGGCGCGGTCTGACCCGGCGGGCGCCGCCCCCGAACGCCGTCAGGTTATTCCAGTTCCCGGCTTTCGAGAATCCGGTGGATCTCGCGCCGCACCAGGCGGCGGACGCTGCGGGTGATGCGTTCGCCCAGCGCACCCTGAAGTTCCAGCCGGATGATGTCGGCCACCAGCTCGCGCAGCGCTTCGGGGTCGGGGGCCTGCGGCGGGTCGGCGCCGAAGAGGTTCGCGCCGCCGGGCTCCACTGGCTCGCCGGGCTGACGGATGATCACCGGTCCCCGCCGGCGCCCGGCCTCGGCGTCGTCGCCGGACTCGGACGCCGCGTCACCGGCCCGCGGCGGCGCGGGTTCGGGAACGGACCCCGGCCCGGGCTCCTCTGCGGCCTCGGCCTCGCCGGCCGGGGCCGCGCCGAAGTGCAGCCGCCGCTCCCGCTTGCCGGAGGGGTGCGGCAGCACCGGGTCTGTTCCGGCATCGGGGCCAGACCCGCCGGCCCCGGGCGCGTCGGCGGCGCCCGACCGATCCCCGGCCAGGGTCGGGGTCTCCCCGGCGAAGCTCTCGGCGGCGGGCGAAGGCGTCCCCTCATCCCAACCGGTCGCTGCCTCCGCGCCTTCCGGCGCGGCAGGAGCCACCCAGTCCGCGTCCGACCACAGGAAACCGGCTCCGTCGGTGCCGGCGCCCCGCGCCGGAACGGCGCCCGGGGCCTCCTCGGCGCCCGGTTCCGGCGCCCCGGCCCTTGCCCGGAACGCCCCCTGCCCGGCGCCGATGCCCGCCGTCACCCCTGCCGTCAGTTCCGCGGTCAGGTCGGATGTCATCTCTGCAGTCAGGTCCGAAGCAAGGTCCCCTTCCGGGTCGCCGGAATGATCCGCTTCGTCCTCTACCGCCGTCCCTTCATGCTCCACCCCGAGCTCCGTGTCCGCGACAGCCGTGCCATCCGCAACCGGATCAGACGCCGCGCCGAAACCGGCCGCGCGGGAAAACGGCGCCAGGGGCCGCAGCGACCGACCGGACGACCAGGCGGCCTGCGACAACCCGCCGGCGACCGGCTCGTCAAGGATCGCGTCTTCGTCCGCGCCCGCCTGGCCGGACCCGCCCGCGAAGACCACGTCCGGGGCGAAGGCGTCCGGCGCGGTCCCGGCCCCGTCCACGTCCACGTCCACGTCCACGTCCACGTCCAGATCCAGATCCAGATCCAGGTCGCCGGTTTCGCCGAAACCGTCCATCGCTTCTTTCGGATAATCCACCGCCGCCTCGCTTCCGTCAGGCTCGAAGCCGGCGTCGAGCCCGGCGACCGCCGCCTCGAGCTCGGCAATCGTGCGCTCCAGCGAGGCGGCATCTGACAGATGGTCGTCCCGCCCGCCGCCATCGCCCGCAGCCGGATGCGATGCGTCCAGATCGACCGGCGCCTCCGGCGTGTCCGCCGGACCATCCGTTCCGGCGATGTCCCCGCCCGTTTCCCCGCCGCCGTCCAAGCCGGGTCCCTCGACCGCACCGGACCACCCCATCAGACGGGACTGCGGTACCCGCCATGGCGCGGGTCCGGCCCCGGAAGCGTCTTCTTCGGCGCCCGGCGAATCCGTTTCGGCCACCCCGGTCGCGGCGCGCAGGTCGTCATCCAGATCGCGGCCCCAGGCGGAAAGCACCCCGCCGCCATCCGCAGCATCGCCAGAGGCATCGCCGGGGTCGTCCCCGGCCCCGGCAGGCGCCCCTTCGCCAGCGTCCCGTGCCTGCGGGCCACCGCCTCCGGGCGCCGGAACGACGGCCGGCGCCGGAACGCGCAAGGCGGGGGTCAGGACCAGCTTGCCCTCCGGCGGCGGCAGGGCGGTTTCGGCCGCAGGACGGGGCCGCACGGCCCTCAGGTCTTCGGACACCAGCCGGCGGATCGACGAAAGAACGTCTTCAATCTCGACATTCGTCATCGGCTCACTCATCCGGCGTCCCTTTCCCTGTCAGAACGGAATCTAGCGCCCGGACCCGTCCGCCACAATGCCGGCGCGCAAGGTCAGTTCTTGCCGATGGCGTTGAGGACACGGTCCAGCCGCTTGCCCTGGACGCTTGTCGAGGGGGCCTTCCGGACCGCGTTGAAGTAGGATTCAGGATCATAGGTCGGAATCCCGAGGTTCAGCCTTTCGGCCGTCAGAAGGCCCGTAGCCGCCAAAAGCGAATAAATCGCTACTTGCAGGTCGGTCTCGGCCGAAATTCCCGAGGATTGCGCGTCCAGCAGCTCCTGTTCGGCGTCCAGGACGTCTAGCGTGGTGCGCGCGCCAAGGCTGGCCTCTTCCCGCACGCCTTCGTAGGCGGCGGTCGCCGCCCGGACCCGCTGCTCGGCGGCGGCGATCTGCGCCCGGGCGACGGCGATCTGCGCCCAGGCGCTGCCGACCCGTTCGCCGATCTGCACGCCGGTCTGCAAAAGCGCCGCGCGCGCCGTGTCGCGGTTCGCGATCACCTTGCGATGCGCTGAGGAAAGCGCACCGCCGGCGTAGATCGTCTGCGTCATGCGCAGCCCGAGCTTGCCGGTGGTGCCGTCGCCGTCGGTCGAGACATCGCCACCGAAGGCGACCTCGGGCAGGCGCTGTGCGGCGGCAAGCGCGACGGCGAGCTCGGCCGCCTTCACCTGATGCTGTGCCTGCAGCACCGCCGGATGCCCGCGCAGCGCGACGGCCCGCGCCTCGTCGAGGCTCGCAGGCAGCCGCGGCTGCCGGGGCGGCGCCGCCAGAGCGCCCGGATAGCGCCCGGTCGCCGCCTTGTAGAACTCGCGCGCCACGGCCAGCTGGCCCTCGGACGCGACCAGCCCGGCGCGCGCCGCCGCCAGGCGCGCCTCGGCCTGGGCCACGTCGGTCCGCGTCACGTCGCCCACGTCGAACCGGTCCTGCACCGCCTTCAGCGCCTCGCCGATGACCTTCACCGAGTTGCGGTTGATCAGGATGCTCTCTTCGGCCCGCCGCACGTCCATGTAGGCGCGCACGGCGTCCAGCAGCACGCCCTGTTCGACCTGGACCAGGGCCTGCCGCGTGGCCAGCACGCTTTCCTTCGCGATCCCGATGCCCAGCTTGTTGCGGCCGAAATCGAAAAGCGTGATCTGCGCGTCGAGCTGCAGCGACACCGCCGCGCCCTCGCCCTGCAGGGTCCAAGCGTAGCCGGAGTTGACCACATAGGACAGGACCGGCCGCAGCGCCGCGACGGCCGAGGCCACATCCTCGTCGGCGGCGCGCAGAACCGCCTGGTTCTGGTCGAGCAGGTGCGAGTTGCGGTAGGCGAAGACCAGCGCGTCGCCGAGCGACTCGGCCCGGGCGCCCCCGGTCATCGCGCCCCCCGCGAAAATGGCGCTTGCAAGGACCGCCCCCGCCAGAAGGGTGGCGATCCGCCCGCGCGGCCGCCGTCCGGCGCCGCGCCGGACTTCCCCGGAGAGGCCCGCGCCCTCGGTCAAAGCACGAACTCCCGCCGCGCCGCGAAGCCGGGCAGGACCGGCGCCGCGGCGTTGAAGGCCGCCCGCCACGAAACCTGCCCGCCGCGCCGGATGCCGATCCGGGCGACGCCCAGCGCGCCTTCCATGAACAGGCAGCCGATGCGGCCGCCCTCGGCCAGCTGCGCCGCGATCGCCTCGGGCAGCCGCTCGGCCGCGCCCTCGACGACGATGACATCGTAAGGCGCCCCCCCGGGCGCCCCGGCTGCCAGCGGGCCGGTCCGGACGGCCACGTTCGCCGCCCCCGCCAGCCGCCGCGCCGCGCCTTCCGCCAGCACCGGATCCTCCTCGAGCGCCACCACCGAGCCCGCCATCCGCGCGATCACCGCCGCCGGATAGCCAAGTCCCGCGCCCAGCACCAGCACCCGGTCCGCCGGGTCGATATCGAGCGCGTCGAGCAGCTTCGCCAGCGTCCGCGCCTCCAGCACCACCCGCCCGGGCCCGAGGTCGAGGTTCTCGCCCATATAGGCCGCCTCGCGCAGCTCCTCGGGCACGAAATCCTCCCTCGGCACGCTCAGCATCGCCTCGATGACCGGGAACTTGGTCACGTCGTTGGGGCGGACCTGGGTGTCCACCATCGTCACGCGCCGCTCTGCATAGTCGGTCATCGGGGGGTCCGGGGCTGATGGGACGATGGGCGTCGTCTTGCCACAGAAGCGGGGGCGCGGCAACGGGTGCGCAAGCCCCCCGCGCTTGACCTCGCCGTACGCCGCAGTCTATCTGGGCACCGGCGGCGAGTTGGCGGAGAGGTTACGCAGCGGATTGCAAATCCGTGTAGATCGGTTCGATTCCGATACTCGCCTCCAGATCTTCCGGGCACCCTGGCTTTCGCGTGTTTCAAGCCTCCGGCCGTGTTTCGGGATTCGCGGTCGGTCGCCTTCGGTTTCCCGGCCCGCAGACCGAATATCCCCGCCCCGTCCGCGGCGATCCGCTCCGGCCCGCGCCACATCCCTCGCCGGACCCCGCCCGCCCCTATCCAGTTGCGGACCGGGCGCGAAACGCATTAGGCCAGATATGTCCCCATCGCGCGGAACCGCCTTTGCTTCTCTACCGCCTCCTCGCCTCGCTCGCCCTGCCGCTCCTCGTTCTGCGGCTCGCCTTGCGCTGCCTCATCGGCGCCGAGCGGTTTTCCGACCTTGCCGAACGCCTCGGCCGCAGCGGCCGCACCGGCCCGCTTCCCGGCCCGCTTCCCGGCCCCGGCCCGGTCCTCTGGCTGCACGCCGCATCGAACGGCGAATACGCCTCGGCCCGGCGGCTGGCGCACGAACTCCTCGCCCGAGTCGCCGATCTGAGGCTGCTCGTCACCGTCAACACGCTTTCGGCGCGCGAGCTTGTCCGCGAAGAGGATCATCCGCGCATCTTCCCGCGCCTCGCGCCGCTCGACCACCGGGCGATCCTGTCGCGGTTCCTCACCGCCTGGCGCCCGCGCGCCCTGATCGTGGTCGAGGGAGAGCTCTGGCCGAACCGCTTCGATCTCTGCCGCATCCGCCGGGTGCCGGTGATCCTGGCCGGCGCCAGGATGTCGGAACGCGCGCAGCGGCGCTGGTCGCGGCGGCCGGCGCTGGCGCTGGCGATGATGGACGCGGTGCGCTTCCTGTCCGCCCAGGACGACGTGTCGGAACGCCGCTTCCGCGCCCTCGGCCTGACCCCCGACCGCATCGGGCCGGTGGCGTCGCTGAAGGCCGGGGCCTTCGCCGACGCCCCCGGGCCGGCCGCCGGGAAGCTGCCCTTCCCGCGCAGCCTGACCATCCTCGCCGCCTCGACCCACGAGGGCGAGGATGAGCCGGTCCTCGACGCCTTCGCCGCCGCCAGACGGGAACGGCCCGGCCTGCGGCTGATCATCGCCCCCCGCCACCCGCGCCGCCGCCCGGCAATCGAGGCGGCGATCCGCGCCCGGGGGCTCAGCTTCCGCACCCGCTCGGCCGGTCAGGAACCCGCCCCCGAAGCGGCCGTCTACCTTGCCGACACGATGGGCGAGATGGCGCGCTGGTACGCCGCCGCCGGCACCACCTTCGTCGGCGGCTCGCTGGTCGACCAGGGCGGGCATACACCCTTCGAACCGGCGGCGCACGGATCGGCAATCCTGCATGGCCCGCATGTCGCCAACTTCGCCGAGGCCTATGCCGCGCTCGACGCCGGCCACGGCGCGCTGCGGGTCAACAGCCCGACGCTGCTCGCCCGGCGTTTCGCCGCCCTCGCCGACCCGGCCCGGCAAAGCGCGATGGCGCGGGCCGCGCGCGAGGCCCTGGCCGACTTCGCCTCACGCGACGGGATCGACGCGATCCTTGCCGCGATCGGCCGCGCGGCGGACCTTCCGGCGCTTTTTCCCGACCGGCCCTGACCCCCTGCGGCGACCGGATAGGCGGCGGATGCCCGGGCCGTCACCCGGCAGAGCGACTTGCAGTCGGTCCGGATCGATTCTCCCCTGCCCTCAGCAACAGAGGCCGGCGCCCGACCGCGGGGGGGCGCGCCGACAGCGTTGGTCCGCGCTTTATGGTGCCTCCAACCCCAACTTTGTTCCCGCACACTGCCGTTGCAGTGGCGCCCGCCGCCGAACGCAATTGGGCGGGCGGTCGGGCGTCGCCCGGGTGGCTCGAGCGGCTGTTCCGCGCAAGGGACGCGGACGGCTGTGGATCACGGAGACGGCAAACCGCCGTATCTTGGTGGAATGGAAAGGATTTCCGTGCTAGTTTCGCCACAATGCCGGCGCAGACTGGCAGTCGGGGCAGTATCGGGGGCGGAACCTGCGGGGACCGCGAATGGGCATGAAGAAATTTGATCGCGCGGCCCTGGCCGCGCACGAACCGCAGGCGCAATACGGGGCGCTGTGCTACCGCGAAGCGGCCGGGGGGATCGAGATCCTGCTGGTCACCAGCCGCGACACCGGCCGCTGGGTGATCCCCAAGGGCTGGCCGCAGGCGCGCCGCAACCCTGCGGAAACCGCCCTTTGCGAAGCGTTCGAAGAAGGCGGCGTCGATGGCTCCGTCTCGTCCGCCCCGGTCGGCATCTATGCCTATTCGAAGGCGCTTGCGAACGGCGCCGAAGTGCCTTGCCGGGTCAGCGTCTTCGCCATCCGGGCCGAGCGGATGCACGTGCGCTTTCCCGAACGGCACGAACGCCGGCGCGCCTGGTTCCCGCCGGTCGAGGCCGCCGAACTTGTCCAGGAACCTGACCTGCGCCGCCTTATCCGCAGCTTCGATCCGGGGCATGCCGCGCCTGCCAGTGCGCGGCCGTGACCCATTGCAATTCCGGTCCGAAGGGTTTCCGATCCGCTTTGGCCTACCGACGCGGGACGCGATGATTCACTACGATCTCGAATGCGACCGGGGACATGGCTTCGACAGCTGGTTTCAGTCCGCCGATGCCTTCGACCGGCTTTCCGGGCAGGGCATGGTCGCCTGCGCACGCTGCGGATCGCCGAAGGTGAAGCGCGCGCTGATGGCACCCGCGCTCCGCAAGCCCCGCGAAGCAGTCCCCGTGGCCGCCGGGCCGGCTGCGGCCAAGCTCGGGCCCCCGCGCCTGTCCCGCCCCGAGGGCGACCTCGAAGAGGCGCTGGCAGAGCTCCGCCGGCAGATCGAGGAAAACTCGGAATATGTCGGCCTCAACTTCGCCGCCGAGGCGCGGGCGATCCATGAGGGCGATGCGCCGGAGCGCGCGATCTACGGCGAGGCCCGCCGCGACGAGGCGCGGGCGCTGATCGAAGACGGCGTGCCCGTCGCGCCGCTTCCCTTCCTGCCCACCCGCCGCGCGAACTGAGGCCGCGAAAAGGGCCGGCGCCCAAGGCGGGATCGCATCCGCTCAAGGCTTCGCCTGCCCCTCCTCAGGCGGTCCCGGTGTTTTTCGCCCGACCCGTGGCCGGTCCGGGAGGCGGGCGCCCCCCGGGTGGCTCTCGCGGCTGTTCCGGGCAAGGGGGCGGTTGGGGGTGGGGCATTACAGCGCATTGCATTCGACCTGAATCGCCTCCTCCTCCCCTCCCCCTGCACAACAGAGGGCGGCGCCCGACCGCGGGGGGGCGCCCCGACGGCTTTGGTCCGCGCTTTATGGTGCCTCCAACCCCAGCGGTGTTCCCGCAGACGGACGTTTCGGTTGTGCCCGCCCGGGACGCAATCGGGCGGGCGGTCGGGCGCTGCCCGGGTAGCTCTCGCGGCAGTTC
>JBJXFU010000035.1:0-4979 GCA_046155885.1 Paracoccaceae bacterium | reverse complement strand
GGGGCTGCGGGTGAAGTCTTAGGGAAAGAGGAATTCGGGCTGAACCTGCCCTGCTGATCGCGGCTGGGGAAGTGCCCGCGAATGGGTTCCAACCCCTTGCGGGCGCACGGGTAACGATTTCCGACGGCACCGTCCGCAGGGGCCAGAAACCCCCCAGCAATATGCCAGCAACCTGCCATACGATCGTATGGCTTTGGGTTAAGTTAACGTGAACCCCGCATAGCCGGGGCGGCCGGGCGGCGCCCGCCCTCTCCCCGTCCCGCTGCGGCATTTTCGGTCCGCAAATATCCCGGTGGGGGCGCGGGGGAGGCAGAGCCTCTCCCGCCCTTGCCACCGGCCCGGGCGCCGGGGAGGGAGCGACCGTCCCTTCAGCCGCCGACCATCCGGCCGGTGACGATCAGCACCTGATAGTCCCGCTTGCTGCACCCGGTCACGGCGGGCATCGCGAGCCCCGGCGACATCGGGAAGGCGTCGAGCGGGGTCTTGTCCGGGGTGCAGGACTGCCCGTCGGCCGCCCGGTAGAGCGCGGCGCGGCAGCGCAGGTGGGTGACGTCGAGGATGGTCGCGCCGCCCTCGAGGCTCCAGGCCTGGCGGCCGTCGGCGCCGGGCGGCCCGACGGTCAGCACCGAGGTCACCTCGCGCCCGCCGGTCACCACGTAGCGGCCGGCGGGCAGGGGGAAGGACGGGGCCTCCATGATCAGGCCGTGTTCCTCGAGCCACCAGGCGGCGGGGTCGAAGCGCCAGCCCGCCGGGGCGGTGCCGTTCGCGGCGACGAGCGCGCCGTAGGCGGTGGTCCAGACGCCGCGGGGGCCGGGATCGACGGACCAGAAACCCCAGTCGGCGGCGTTGTCGCCGGAGGTGGCGGAGGGGTCGCCGAGGGCGGCGATGTACTGGGTGGGGCCGGGGGCGAAGGTCGCCTCGGCCAACGCGGGGGCGGCGGGAAGGGCGAGGGCGAGCAGGCAGAGGGCGCGGCGGGTGAGAGCGGGGATCATGGCGGGCCTTGCTGGCGGGGAGGCGTTGCGGTCTGGTGGGAAGCCTAGGCCGATCCTGCCGGGGGGCAAGTCACTTCGGTTTGGGCGGTTGGCGGGGGGGTGTGCTTGCGCGGTGCAGATGGAAGGGGTGCGGAGGTGGTGCAACGGCCCCGGCCGAGGTCCGTCGATCACAGTCTGGCTGCACGTCAGGTGAACAATTTCGTGAGGTTCTGCAGTTGGCGCCCAGCGCATAGAGCCGGGCCTGCCCGATCTCACCGGCCGGGGTGAGCGGGAAAACGGGAACCTCCGGTGGAGGTTCACCCCCGCTCACGGGGAAGCGGTGCCACGCGGCCGGTCGCGGGGCGACCGGGGGGCAAGGGGGCGCCGTGGTGACGTGGGAGGGTCGATCGACCCCCTCAAGGAGGCGGGGCGCTTCTCAAATTGGTGCGCCCCTACCCAAGCGCCCGCCAGCCGATATCCCTTCGGCAGAACCCCCCGGGCCAGTCGATCCGGTCCACCGTCGCATAGGCGCGCTCGCGCGCCTCGGCCAGGGTCGTGCCGCGGGCGGTGACGTTCAGCACCCGGCCGCCGGTGGCGACGATCCGGCCATCCGCCTCGGCGGTTCCCGCATGGAAGACCATGTGCCGCGAATCCTCGGGCAGGCCGTAGAGCCCGCCGATGACCGTGCCCTTCGCGTAAGCCCCGGGGTAGCCCTGCGCCGCCATCACCACGGTCAGCGCGTGGTCGTCGGCCCAGGCGACGCGCTGGCCGGCAAGCCGCCCTTCGGCGCAGGCCAGCATCAGGTCGAACGCCTGCGCGCCCATGCGCATCATCAGCACCTGCGCTTCCGGGTCGCCGAAGCGGGCGTTGTATTCGACGAGCCGGGCGCGGCCGTGGGCGATCATCAGGCCCGCGTAGAGCACCCCCTGATAGGGGGTCCCGCGCCGGGCCATTTCGGCGAGGGTGGGGCGGACGATCTCGTCCATCGCCCGCGCCTCGATGGCGGGCGTCAGGACCGGGGCGGGGGAATAGGCGCCCATGCCGCCGGTATTGGGGCCCCTGTCGCCGTCGAAGGCGCGCTTGTGGTCCTGCGCGCTGCCGATGGCGATGGCCTCGGTGCCGTCGCAGAGGATGAAAAGCGAGGCCTCTTCGCCCTCCATGAACTCTTCGATCACCACTTCGGCCCCGGCCGCGCCGAGGTGGCCTGCGAACATGTCGCGGATCGCCGCCTCGGCCTCGGGCAGGGTCGTGGCGACCACGACGCCCTTTCCGGCGGCCAGCCCGTCGGCCTTGACCACGATGGGGGCGCCCCGGGTGCGGACATGGGCGAGCGCGGGGGCGGGTGCGGTGAAGCGGGCGTAGGCGGCGGTGGGGGCGCCGCAGGCGTCGCAGATTTCCTTGGTGAAGGCCTTGGACGCCTCGAGCCGGGCGGCGGCGGCCGAGGGGCCGAAGGTCAGGATTCCGGCGGCGCGGAGCGTGTCGGCCACCCCGGCGGCCAAGGGCGCCTCGGGGCCGACGATGACGAAGTCGATGGCGTTTTCCTCGCAGAAGGTGGCGACGAGGGGGCCGTTCAGGATGTCGATGGCCGCGCATTCGGCCTGCGCGGCGATCCCGGCATTGCCGGGTGCGACGATCAGCCGGTCGCATTTCGGGTTCTGCTTGACCGCCCAGGCGAGCGCGTGTTCCCGTCCGCCCGAGCCGAGGATGAGGATGTTCATGCGCGCCCCCGACCGGCCCCATCGGACGGGGCCTGCGAGGTCATAGGCAGCGCCGCCGAACGGCACAAGGGTCGGAAATCACTTCTCGCAGGCGACGCCGTCGCCGTCGCGGTCGAGGCCATAGACGTCGGTGCCGATCACAAGGACCGGTCCATCGACATAAGCGGGACCGTTGCCGCTTCCCCGTGCGCAATCCACGTCGGAGGCGACCGGCACGCAGACGCCCGAATAGTTGGTGTCGCAGTCGTCCGCCTGGGCGGTCACAGGAGCCGCGAATGAAATCAAAACGATAAGGGTAAGAGGGCGCATCATGGCCTCTATGGCCCGGAAGCCGGGACGGGTGCGATGTTAACACAGGTTAACGGCGGCGACGAGTCCTCCGCCGCGACCGGGCAGGGGTGGCGGCTACCGTCGGGCTATTGCGGCGCCGGATCGGTGGGGGCAAGAAGGCCCCATGGACCTTCTCGACGACGACACCCCCGCCCCTCAGGGCGGCAATGCCCACGAATTCACCGTCTCGGAGCTTTCGGCCGCCGTGAAGCGGACCATCGAGGGCGGCTTCGCCTATGTCCGCGTCCGGGGCGAGGTCTCCCGCGTTTCGCGGCCGGGCTCGGGGCATCTCTACTTCGACCTGAAGGACGACCGGGCCGTCATCTCGGCCGTGTGCTGGAAGGGGCAGGCGGCGAAGCTCGCGGTCAGGCCCGAGGAGGGGATCGAGGTCATCGCCACCGGGCGGCTGACGACGTTCCCCGGCCAGTCGAAGTACCAGCTGGTGGTCGAGGCGCTGGAGCCCGCCGGCCTGGGCGCCCTGATGCTGATGCTGGAGAAGCTGAAGGCCAAGCTCGCCGCCGAGGGATTGTTCGATCAGGCGCGGAAGAAACCCATTCCCTACCTGCCCGGGGTGATCGGCGTCATCACCTCGCCCTCCGGTGCGGTGATCCGGGATATCCTGCACCGGCTGCGCGACCGGTTTCCGCGCCGGGTGGTGATCTGGCCGGTGGCGGTGCAGGGCGAGAAATGCGCGCCCGAGGTGGCGGCGGCGATCCGGGGGTTCAACACGCTGGCGCCCGGCGGGCCGGTGCCGCGGCCGGACCTGATCATCGTGGCGCGGGGGGGCGGGTCGATCGAGGACCTCTGGGGGTTCAACGACGAGGCGGTGGCGCGGGCGGCGGCGGGGTCGGCGATCCCGCTCATTTCGGCGGTGGGGCACGAGACGGACACGACGCTGATCGACTTCGCCGCCGACCTGCGCGCGCCGACGCCCACGGCGGCGGCGGAGCTGGCGGTGCCGGTCAGGGCCGAGCTTGCCCTTTGGGCGGGCGAGCAGGGGGCGCGGCTGGCGCGGGCGGCGCGGGGGCAGGGATTGCAGCGGCGGCAGCGGCTGGCGGATCTGTCCCGCGCGCTCGGCCGGCCGGGGGCGCTGCTCGACCCGGCGCGGCAGCGGCTTGATCTGGTGGGGGACCGGCTGGGGCCGACGCTGATCGCGGCGGTGGTCAGAAAGCGGGCGCTGCTTGGCGCGGCGGGGCTGCGGCCGGCGCTGCTGACGCGGTTCCTTGCCGGGGAGCGGCGGGCGCTGGGCGAGCGTGCCGCGCGGCTCGGTCCGGCGGTTCTGCGGCTGAAGCGGGAGGCGGGCGAGAAGCTCGCGCGCGACCGGGCGGAAGCCGGGCGGCTGTGGCAGCGGGCCGGCGCGGCGCGGGCGGCGCTTGCGGCGCGGCTGGCGGACCGGCTCGCGTCGCTCGACCGGACGCGGACGACGCTGGGCTACCGAGAGACGTTGAAGCGCGGCTATGCGGTGGTCCGGGGCGGCGGGCAGGTTGTCACGACGAAGGGCGCGGCCGAGCGGGCGGGGGCGCTGGAGATCGAGTTCCAGGACGGGCGGCTGGCGGCGGGCGGCGAGGGCGCGCCGCTGCCGCGCCGGGTGAAGCGCGACGGCGATCCGCCGGGGGGGCAGGGGAGTTTGTTCTGAGGGGGGGACATTTGCGGTCGGACGCGCGACCCGCGCAAGACGGACGTCCGAACAGTCCCATGACTGTTCGGGCCGCGTCTGCCGGGGCGGGGGGCCCACGAGAAGCTGGAGCTTTTTCTGATCCGAGCTGCATCGCTCTTCATTCAACCCGCCGGACTGAGGGCGGCGCCCGACCGCGGGGGGGCGCCCCGACGGCGTTGGTCCGCGCTTTATGGTGCCTCCAACCCCAGCGGTGTTCCCGCAGACGGACGTTTCGGTTGTGCCCGCCCGGGACGCAATCGGGCGGGCGGTCGGGCGCTGCCCGGGTAGCTCTCGCGGCAGTTC
>JBJXFU010000021.1:0-25780 GCA_046155885.1 Paracoccaceae bacterium | reverse complement strand
GGGCACCGGGCGGGCACCGGGCGGGCACCGGGCGGGCACCGGGCGGGACAGGAAGCCGGCGGGGGAGGCTGGGAGGGACATGCCGAAGGATGCCTATGCGCTGATCCTGGAAGCGATCGAGGGCGGGGACTTCCGCCCCGGCGACCGGCTGGTCGAGGCCGATCTGGCCGAGCGCTTCGGCGTGTCGCGCACGCCCGTCCGCGAGGCGCTGCAGCGGCTCGAGACGCAGTCCATGCTGGCGCGCGACGGCCGGTCGCTGTTCGTCGCCTCGCTCGACCACAACCAGCTGGCCGAGCTTTACGTGGTGCGGGCCGAGCTCGAAGGCCTCGCCGCCCGCCTCGCCGCGCGCCATGCCACGCCTGAGGAGGTGCACGTGCTGGCCGACATGGTCGCGGCGGACCGGGCGAGCCTGGACAACCCCGAGACGCTGGCGCGGGCGAACCGGCGGTTCCACCGACAGCTCCACCTCGCCTCGCACAACCGCTATCTGGTGCAGCAGCTCGAACTCGTTCACCGCTCAATGGCGCTTCTCGCCACCACCTCGCTCGCCGCGGAGGGCCGGGGGGCCGCGGCCTTGGCCGAGCATGAGGCGATCGTGGCGGCGATCGCGGCGGGCGATGGCGAGGCTGCGCAGGCGGCGCTGAGGACGCATATCTCGAGGGCCTTCGAGACGCGACTGAAGCTCGACTCAGGGGGGCTGAAGCGGGTCTGAGCCGTCTCGCGGCGCGCCGGCTATTCTCCGGCAAGCGCCCCGGATGCGGGCGGCCGGGGTGTACCGGCCGGGCGCTGCCGGTCCGGACGGCGCGGAAAGACCCGGGGAGAAGCGGTCCCGCCCCGGTCGGCGTTGCCGCTTCCCACCGCGCCCGTCAGGATCAGGAGCCCCGCCCCGGCGCGCACCGCCTTCGAATGGGCCGGCCGGGAAGCCGCCACCGGAAGGGCGGCAGGTCCGCAAGCCGCAGGAAGCGCCCGCAGTGGCGTCGCCGGGGCAGCGGGTCTTGGCTGCCGTGATCCCTGCGCCTGGTCCATCACGCCATGCGCGGTCTTGTCCCAGTAAAACGGCCGGGCAGCCATTTCGTAGAGCGCCTTCGCCGCGGCGCAGGTGCCGAGCGGGAAGTAGGCGACAAGCGTCGGCACCCATTTCAGCAGGTCGAGATGCCGCGCCCGCCCGACCCCGAGCGAGCCCATGACGATGTTCACGACTTCCGAGGCAAGGAACAGCGCCGCAAGGGTCCAGCCGAGCCCCCCCGATGCCATCGGCCCGACACCGCCGAGGGCGAGACCCCAGTAGGCCCACAGGACCGGCGCCATGACGAATTGCGAGACCGTGCCCAGGAGCAGCACCTGGACGCCGAGGAACCGCCAGGTCCCGAGTTCGCGCCACAGCCTCGCGGGGTGGCGCATGTGGACGGCCCAGGTCATCGCATAGCCCTTGAGCCAGCGTGACCGCTGGCGGATCCAGGGGAGCGCGCGGGCGTTCGGCTCTTCTTCGGTCACAGTGCGGATGATGTCGGTACGGTAGCCGCGCCGGGCGAGCCGGAGGCCGAGGTCGGCGTCTTCGGTGACGTTGTGCGCGTCCCAGCCGCCCAGCGCCACGAGCGTCGTGCGGCGGAAGAAGAGCGTGGTTCCGCCGAGCGGCACAACAAGGCCGAGCCTGGCGAGACCCGGCAGCATCACCCGGAACCAGGCGGCATACTCGACCGCGAAACAGCGCGACAGCCAGTTGCGCCGGTGGTTGTAGAAGTCGAGCACGCCCTGCACGCAGGCCAGCTCCGGCCCCGCCCGGCCGAAATGGCGGACAACGTCGTGAAGCTGCGAGGGTTCGGGCGCGTCTTCGGCATCCCACACGCCGACGATCGACCCGCGGCAGAGGTCGAGCCCGAAGTTCAGGGCGCGCGGCTTGGTGCGCGGACGGCCCTCGGGCAAGACCGCGACGCGCATCCAGAGGGGAAGCTCGGCCCGGCCCAGGGCCTCGCGGGTCGGCCGGTCGTCGGCTTCGACGACGAGCAGGATGTCGAGAAGTTCGCGCGGATAGTCGATGCGCCCGAGCCGGGCGATCAGCCGCCCGGCGATATCCGCCTCGCGGAAGAGGGGTACGATGACCGAGACGGTCGGCAGGCGCGCCGGCGGATCGGAGAGGCGTGCGGGATTCCGCAGCAGTCCGGTCCAGGCGGCCGACCGGCCGGCGCCGCGCAGGGAAGCGACAGTGGCGGCGGTCTTCAGAAGCGTCGACAGAAGCAGCGTCAGGATCGCCCAGAGCACGGTGAGCTGCCCGGCCAGCGCGGGGGCGGCAATCGCGAAGCCCGCGGCGGCGGCGAGGCTCGCGGCCACTACCGGGCTGCCCGCCCCGTCTTCGCCGGCCCGGCAGCTTTCGGCCGCGTCGAGGCGGGTTTCGGCGCGGCGCGCCAGAACCGTGCGCCGCCGGGACAGGGTCGCGGCCTCGATGGCGCGTTCCGGGGCGATCGCCATGAGGAAGGGGGCAAGCGCGGCCGGCAGCCGCTCGCAATCCGCCGCGAAGCGGTCGGGACGGGCGGTGACGACGACAGTTCCGCCTGCCAGCCGGCGCCAAGGCAGGAACCCCCGGGCAAGGCAGTCCGCCGGCCCCCCCGCCGCGTCGATCAGGCGGGCATCGGGCGGATCGGCGACCGGATCGACCTCGCCCGCCTGCCATTGCGCGCAGAGCGCCCGGGTGACGTCTTCCTCGCGCACCCAGCCCCTGGCCACGAGGATCTCGCCCAGCCGCGCGTCGTGCCGCGACTGCAGGGCGCAGGCCTGGCTGAGGGCTTCGGGGTCGAGCCGCCCGGCGCCGACGAGAATCTGACCGAGTCGCTGACGCCCGGGCTGCCCCGAGGCTCCGGCTCCGCCGCCGCCGTGGTCGGTCGCACGGGAACCGCCCGATTCGACAAGGCGCAGTCCGCGTCCGGCAAACGACATCGCTTTTCCCCCAAGGCGGAGTTTA
Organism: Paracoccaceae bacterium; assembly: GCA_046155885.1. Lineage (GTDB taxonomy): Bacteria > Pseudomonadota > Alphaproteobacteria > Rhodobacterales > Rhodobacteraceae > JAOADN01. The sequence continues at coordinate 22,824 of JBJXFU010000021.1, read as the reverse complement.
CGATGGCATAAGCAAGGTTAAGGCTGAGTTAAGTTAAGGTTAGAGCGTTTGGCAGCCGACCTGAATCACCCTTGAATCGTCCCCCCGCGACAGAGGGCGGCGCCCGACCGCGGGGGGCGCCCCTGCGGTGTTGGTCCGCGCTTTATGGTGCCTCCAACCCTGCCGGTGTTCCCGCAGACCGCCGTTGCGGTGGCGCCCACCCGTTCGGGCGGTCGGGCGCCGCCCGGGCCGCTTCGCGGCTGTTCCGGGCAAGGGGGGCAGTGAGGGCGGTGCAGAAAAAGAGCAAAACGCTGTAAGCGGCGAGGTTGAAGCGGGGTCCGCTCTTCGTCCCTCAGGCGGCGCGGCGTGCCCGCATCGCGGCGGCGAAGCGTTCGAAAAGGTAGGTGCTGTCCTGCGGCCCGGGGCTCGCCTCGGGGTGGTACTGCACCGAGAAGACCGGGCGCCCCCCGACCCGGATGCCGCAGTTCGAGCCGTCGAAGAGGCTGACATGGGTTTCCAACACACCCTTCGGCAGGGTCTGGCTGTCCACCGTGAAGCCGTGGTTCATCGAGGTGATCTCGACCTTGCCGGTTTCCAGGTCCTTCACCGGATGATTGGCACCATGATGGCCGTGGTTCATCTTGATGGTCTTCGCGCCGAGCGCGAGGGCCAGCATCTGGTGGCCGAGGCAGATGCCGAAAAGCGGCACGTCGCGGTCAAGCACGCCGCAGATCATCGGCACCGCATAGGTGCCGGTCGCCGCCGGATCGCCCGGGCCATTCGACAGGAACACGCCTTCCGGGCTTAGCGCCAGCACCTCGTCGGCGGTGGCCGAGGCGGGAAGGACCGTGACCTCGGCGCCGGACGAGGCGAGACAGCGCAGGATGTTGCGCTTGGCGCCGTAATCCACCGCAACGACACGGAAACCCGCGCCCTCGCGCCGGCCGAAGCCGGCAGGCCAGGCCCAGCGGGTTTCGTCCCAGCGGTAGCTTTGCGCGCAGGTCACGTCCTTTGCCAGATCGAGCCCGACAAGGCCGGACCAGGCCCGTGCCTTTGCCACCAGCGCGGCCAGGTCGAAGCGCCCTTCCGGGTCATGCGCGATGACGACGTTCGGCGCGCCCTGCTGGCGGATGGCGCGCGTCAGCCGGCGGGTATCGACCCCGCCCACCCCGATGCGGCCCTTTCGGCTCAGCCAGTCCGTGAGCTGCCCCGCCGCGCGCCAGTTCGAAGGTTCCGTCGGGTCCCACTTCACCACCATCCCGGCGGCGGCGGGCTCGGCGGCCTCGTCATCTTCGGGCGTCACGCCGACATTGCCGATATGGGGGAAGGTGAAGGTGACGACCTGGCCCGCGTAGGACGGATCGGTCATGATCTCCTGATAGCCGGTCATCGCGGTGTTGAAGACCAGCTCGGCCACCGTCTGCCCGGTCGCGCCGAAGCCCCGGCCGTAGAAGACCTGTCCGTCCGCGAGCGCGAGGCAGGCGGTCGGTTTCGGTGGGGCCGATGGCATGGCGCGATTCCCGGTTTTTCGGATCGGGCGGACCCTAGAGAGGGGGGGCGGGAGGGTCAAGGGCACCGCCGGTTGTACGGGCCGGGCGCGGGGGCTATGTCTGGAACGGAGAGGGTCAACGGGTCGGGGGAGAGCGGGGATGACGCTGCGCGAACGGCTTTCGGCCGCGATGAAGGATGCGATGCGGGCGCGGGAGGCGGCCCGGCTCTCGGCGCTCCGGCTGATCACCGCCGCGATCAAGGACAAGGACATCGCGGCCCGGGGCGAGGGTGCCGGGGGGCCTGCCAGCGACGCCGATCTGATGGCGGTGATGGCGAAGATGGTCAAGCAGCGGCAGGACAGCGCCAAGCTCTATGACGAGGGCGGACGGCCGGAGCTGGCGGCGAAGGAGCTGGCCGAGGTGCGGGTGATCGAGGAATTCCTGCCAAATCCCCTGACGGCGGCCGAGACCGAAGCCGTGATTCGCGCGGCGATTGCGGAAACCGGGGCTGTATCGGTGAAGGACATGGGGCGCGTGATGGCGGCGCTGAAGGCCGGGCATGCCGGACGGATGGATTTCGGCGCCGTCGGGGCGATGGTGAAGGCGGCACTCGGGTGAGGGGCGCCCCGGCCCTTCCACGGATCGCCTGGACCGGGGGTGCGGCGTGACGGTGTTCGTCTATGTGCTTGCGGCGTTGGCCGAAATCGGCGGCTGCTTCGCCTTCTGGTCGGTGCTGAGAGGCAGCGCGCCGTACTGGCTGCTGATCCCCGGAGTGGCGCTTTTGGTCGCCTTCGCCTGGGCGCTGTCGCTGTCTCCGGCCGCCTTCGCGGGGCGGGCCTTTGCCTCTTACGGAGGCATCTACATCCTCGCCTCGATAGGCTGGCTCTGGGCGGTGGAGGGCCGGGTGCCCGACCGCTGGGACCTTCTGGGCGCGGCGGTGTGTCTGGGCGGGGCGGCGATCATCCTCTTCGGGCCGAGGGGGGTGTGACGGCGGTCCACCCGCTGGCGTGGCCCACCCCCCTCACCCCGGCCCTCTCCCCTGCAGGGGAGAGGGGGAAACCCTTGCGGCAGCCGCTCAGCCCTCGACCCTGATCGCCGGGTTGCGGATGAGCCGGGTCGCGAAGACGCCCGAGGTCGCGGGGTCGATCGTCACCTCGACGGCGTGCATCTCGGCCTCGCCCGGCACTTCCAGCGCCATCACGTTCGGCGCCTTGGTCGGGAAGGGCCGGGCGTTGCGGTAGACGTGGCTGTCGCCGTAGACGAGCAGCACGGGCTTGCCGAAGGCCGCCGAAAGCTCGATCAGCTTCGGGCTGAAATTCGCGAAGCCCGAGTGGCGCAGGAAGCCTTCCTCGCCGGCATTCCAGTCGAATTCGAAGATATCGGCCTGGATCGCCACGACGACGGCCTTGGCGTCCTTCGCCGCCGCGAAGCTTTCCTCGAGCCAGGCGAGGTTGGCCTTGTCGCGGGCCATGAATTCCTCGACCGCCTTGATGTCGCGGATTTCGAAGTTGTTGTTGGACCCCACCACATGCACGCCCATGAACGTCACGTCGTTGATCGTCAGGCGGGTGTTTTCCGGGTAGCCCGCTGCGGCCTGCGACGTCACATCGACCGGCGTCTTGCCGAGCGTCTTCGGGGCGGCGAAGAAGGTCTTGCGGAGGAAGGCCAGCCGCTCCAGCGGGTCGAAGCCGCCGGCGGCCTTGCGGTGGCAGTCGGTCCATTCGTTGTCGCCGGGGGTGTAGAGGACGGGCGCATCGAAGCGGTTGAGGAAGTCGCGCTGGTCGGTGATCAGCGCGTCCGAGCAGGGGGTGGAGCCCGCCTTGATGTCGCCCACATGGATCACCAGCTGCGGCTTCACCGCGTTGATCGCGCCGATCAGCGCCTCGTAGGGGGCGTAGACTTCTTCGGGGACGCCATAGGGCGCGTCGCCGAGCGCCGCGATGGTGAAGGGTTCGGCCGTGGCGGCGGATGCGGCGAGAAGCGAAAAGGCGAGGGCGTGGCGGAACATCGGACACCTCCTGTGCTGGACCGGGCAGGGCCGGAAGGGGCCAGGCCGGATCGGCCGAAAGGCTAGGCCATGGCTGTGGCGGGCACGTGATGGCCGGGTGTCGGTTCGGTAACGGCCCCGCGCCGTCCGGCCCCCGCATCGCCCCGGTCCGGCGCCGGTTCAGCGGAGCGCGGCGAGCGCCGTCTCGATCTCGCCTTTCAGGGCGGCGCGTTCGGGTTCGGAGAGGAAGGCGCCGATCTCGACCTCGCGTCCGGTGCCCCTGAGCGTCAGGTAGTACGGAACCGGGCCGCCGGTGGCGTAGGCCCGGACGCGGACCCAGTAGGGGTTGTCGGTCCAGCGGCGCTCGCCCGCCGGGTCGCTGCGCACGAGTTCGGTCTTGCCCGGGGCGAGGGTGAGCGTCTCGCCGACCTCGCCCGCCGCGCGCCAGTTCCGCCGGATGGCGGTCCAGACCCCGGCCACCGCGAGGATGGCGAAGGGCAGGATGGCCCAGACGGCGGGCGAGCCGAGCAGGGTGAGAAGCGGCAGCGCGAGGAAGGTGGCGGTGGCCGCGATGAAGCGGGCGAAGCCGCTGGGCGAGAGCGAGCGGTGCGGCCGGAGGGTGAGGACGCGGGTGGCGTCGGCGGGGGAGGACCAGGCGTAGGGCATGGTAACGGGCAACCTACTGGGCTTTTCGATCAGTCCCCGCAATCTCTGTCACTGCAGGGCCCAGGCTGCGGCCGTTTGCGGTGCCCGCGCCAGGCCGACGATGCGGAAGAGTGGCGGCGGATGCCTTGCGTCAGCCCCGACGGTTCGACGGCCACCCTAGTTCGCCCAAGCTTGAGCCGTCCCGGATCGAAGTCAGGTTGCAGAAGGAAAGGGTAGGCCCGGACGTTCCCGCCCGGGCCCGTCCTTTCCGTCCCGTCCGGCGCCCTTAGTGCGCGTGGCCCTTGTCCCAGTCCTCGCGCTTCGGAAGCTGCTCGAAGGTATGCTCCGGCGGCGGGGTGGGCAGGGTCCATTCCAGCGTGTCGGCGTATTCGTTCCAGTAGTTGTTCTCGGTGATCCGCTGCCCCCAGCGCAGGGTATAGAAGACCACGCCGAGGAAGAAGACGAACGAGGCGAAGGACAGGAAGGCGCCGAGCGAGGACCACCAGTTCCAGTAGGCGAAGGCCTCGGGGTAGTCGATGTAGCGGCGCGGCATGCCTTCGCGGCCGAGGAAGTGCTGCGGGAAGAAGGTCAGGTTGGACCCCACGAACATCGCCCAGAAATGCAGCTTGCCGGCCCATTCGGGATACTGGCGCCCCGACATCTTGCCGATCCAGAAGTAGACGCCGGCGAAGATGCCGAAGACGGCGCCGAGGCTCATCACGTAGTGGAAGTGGGCGACCACGTAGTAGGTGTCGTGATAGACCCGGTCCACCGCCGCCTGGCTGAGCACGATGCCGGTGACGCCGCCGGCGGTGAACAGGAAGAGGAAGCCGAAGGCCCAGAGCATCGGCGTCTTGAACTCGACCGAGCCGCCCCACATGGTGGCGATCCACGAGAAGACCTTGATGCCGGTGGGCACCGCGATGACCATCGTGGCCAGCATGAAGTAGCTCTGCTGGGTCAGGCTCATGCCGACGGTGTACATGTGGTGCGCCCAGACCACGAAGCCCAGCGCACCGATCGCCACCATCGCGTAGACCATCGGCAGGTAGCCGAAGATCGGCTTCTTGGAGAAGGTCGCGATGACGTGGGAGATGATGCCGAAGGCCGGCACGATGACGATGTAGACCTCGGGGTGGCCGAAGAACCACAGGATATGCTGATAGAGGATCGGGTCGCCGCCGCCCGAGGGGGCGAAGAAGGTGGTGCCGAAGTTGCGGTCGGTCAGCAGCATGGTGATGGCGCCCGCCAGCACCGGCAGCGACAGCAGGATCAGCCAGGCGGTGACGAAGATCGACCAGGCGAACAACGGCACCTTGTGCAGCGTCATGCCCGGCGCGCGCATGTTCAGGAAGGTGGTGATCATGTTGATCGCGCCGAGGATCGAGGAGGCGCCCGAGAGATGCACCGCGAAGATCGCGAGGTCCATCGAATAGCCGGCCTCGGTCGAGGAGAGCGGCGGGTAGAGGACCCAGCCGACGCCGGCGCCCTGCAGCCCCTCGCCGCCCGGCATGAAGACCGACATGATGGCGAGCGAGGAGCCCGCGACGAACATCCAGTAGGAAAGGTTGTTCATCCGCGGGAAGGCCATGTCGGGGGCGCCGATATGCAGCGGCATGAAGTAGTTGCCGAAGCCGCCGAATAGCACGGGAATGACGACGAAGAACATCATCAGGACGCCGTGGCCGGTGATCATGACGTTCCACAGGTGCCCGTTCGGAGTGCATTCGGCGACGGTGGCGGCGGCGGTGAGGCGCGCGCCTTCCAGGCACATGTACTGCACGCCCGGGTGCATCAGCTCCATCCGCATGTAGACGGTGAAGATGACCGAGAGCAGGCCGACGAAACCGCCGGTGAAGATGTAGAGGATGCCGATGTCCTTGTGGTTGGTGGACATGAACCAGCGGGTGAAGAAGCTGCGCCCGGCAGCGTGATCGTGACCGTGGTGGGTGGCGTCGGCGGCCATAGGCGGTGCTCCCGTTTTCGTTGGGGCGGCGCCCGCGCAAGGATGCCGCCTCGTTTGCACCCGCAATAAACCGGGCGGTCAGCGCGGGCAATCGCCTAAGAGGGGGCCGAGCAGGAAAAATCGTCGCGGCGCGGTGTCGGCCACAGGCGGCGGCACGTGCGCATTCGCGGCCTGCCCGGGCGGACCCGGTTGCTGCGGCCCGAACACTCCCGCACACATCCGCACACATCCGCACACATCCGCACACATCCGCACACATCCGCACACATCCGCGTGCGCTCGCGGCATCGCGACAATTGTGTCACCGGGTTCGCCCTATCGTGCGTGGCTCAACCAGAGGAGCGGGAAGGTCCCGCTTGAAACAAGGAAGCCACGAATGAAATCCACTCTTTCCGCCCTCGCGCTCGCCCTCGCCTTTGCCGCGCCCGCCTTCGCCGACGAGATGAAGGCCGATATGTCGAAGATGACATGCAAGGAAATGGCCGCGATGGACATGGACGGGATGATGAGCGCGACCATGGCTCTCAAGGAAGCGGCGAAGACCGACGCCATGGCCGACAAGGCGATGATGGACATGAAGGACGAAGACCTGATGAAGGCCGTCGAAGCCAAGTGCAAAGGCAATGACGATATGATGGTCATGGACGCGATGCACGGCAGCATGTGAACTCCGTCTCCGGCCGCAGGGCCGGAATGAACCGGTGGTCCCCCCCGCTCCCGTGCCCGGACGGGGCGGCCCGCGACGCCGCAAGACCGCCGGACAACAGCGCAAGGACCGGCCTACGAACCGAGGGATTTGGATTATGGACAGTTCCGGCACCGCGCCGCAGGGCGGCGACATCGTTTACCGTCATCGCCTCTCGACGCGGATCTGGCATTGGATCAACGCGGTCACGATCCTCATCATGCTGATGAGCGGCCTGATGATCTTCAACGCGCATCCCCGCCTTTACTGGGGACAACACGGCGCCAATCCGGATTACTCCTGGCTGCAGATCGACTCCCAGGACGGGCGCGGCTATCTGCGCGTCGGCGGTCTGTCGGTCGGCACGACCGGCCTGCTGGGCACCTGGACCGACGGCGACGGGATGGTCCGCAACCGCGCCTTCCCGTCCTGGGCGACGATCCCGTCGAACTATTCGCTGGCGCTCGCCCGGCGCTGGCATCTGACCTTCGCCTGGGTCTTCGCGGCGGGAATCGTGCTTTACGGGGTCTGGAGCCTGTTCAACGGCCACCTGCGCCGCGATCTTCTGCCGAAGGCCGCCGAGCTGAGCCCGGCGCATGTCTGGGACGACATCAGGCAGCATGCGCGGCTGAACTTCCCGAAAGGTGCTGCGGCGCTGAACTACAACATCCTGCAGAAGGCGGCCTATCTGTCGGTGCTGGTCCTGCTCATTCCTGTGATGGTCTTGTCGGGCCTGACCATGTCGCCGGGCATGACCGCCACCTGGCCCTGGCTGGTGGGTATTTTCGGCGGGCGGCAGTCGGCAAGGTCGATCCATTTCCTCGCCGCATGGGGTCTTGTCGGGTTCTTCCTGATCCACATCCTGATGGTGATCCTGGCCGGGCCCCTCAACGAGGTCCGCTCGATGATCACCGGCTGGTTCCGCCTGCCGAAGGAGAAGTCGGAATGACCCGCCTCGTCACACGCAAGCCGGCGCTCCTGACCCGCCGCCGCTTCGTCACCGGCCTGTCCATCGCCGCGCCCGCCGCGCTTCTGAGCTGCGACCGGCTCGGCGCTTCGCCCGCCTTCCGCGAGGTGGTGCTGCGATCGGGCGAATGGCTGAACTACAACGTTCACCGGCTGATCGGCGCGAACGCGATGGCGCGGGAATTCGACCCCTCGGAGATGTCGCCCGAGTTCCGCACGAACGGCAATACGACGGCCGACACCGATGCCTACCGCCAGCACCTGGCCGAAGGCTTCGCCAACTGGAGGCTCGAGGTGAAGGGGCTGGTGACGACGCCCGCGCGCTATTCGCTGTCCGACCTGAAGGCGATGCCCGGGCGCAGCCAGATCACCCGCCACGACTGCGTCGAAGGCTGGAGCGCCATCGGCAAGTGGACCGGGGTGCAGCTTGCAATGCTGCTCACCCCGGCGGGGCTGAAACCCGAGGCGCGCTTCATCGTCTTCCGCTGCGCCGACGATTTCGCCGGCACGCCCTATTACGAGTCGATCGACCTGATCGACGCCTTCCACCCGCAGACGATCCTCGCCTACGGGATGAACGATGCGCCGCTCGCCGAAGGCCACGGCGCGCCGCTTCGCCTGCGGGTGGAGCGTCAGCTCGGCTACAAGCAGGCCAAGTACGTGATGGCGGTCGAGGCGGTGGACAGCCTGAAGGGCATCGGCGGCGGCGAGGGCGGGTTCTGGGAGGACGAGGGGTTCTATGACTGGTACGGCGGGATCTGATCCCGCCGTATCCGGATTGCGCCAACGCGGCCGGATCGGTCAGCCGTTCGGCGCCGTGGCGAGCCAGGCCGGGGGATAGGCGGGCGCGGCGGTCTGGCCGAGGGGGATGTTGGTCCCCGGGTAGACGACGGTCAGCGTGCCCTCGCCGATGCGGTCCTTCAGGAACCGTTCGTCGAGTTCCATCAGCGTCCCGTCGACCACGACCAGCCGCCGCAATCCGCCCTGCACCCGGCCCGAGGCGGGCCAGTGGTGCGGCGCCCGGCCGATTTCGCCGGTGATCGCGAGCGACAGGGTTGCGGAGCCCGGGGCGAGGCTCTTCCAGGCGACCGGGATCGCGCCGATCCTGCGGGCGAGGCTGTCGTCGGCCTGAAGGGCGGTGGGAAGGGTGGCGAGCGCCGCGAGGGCGATCAATCGTTTCATGGCAATGACCTCAAACTGGTGCGTCGAATAGGGCTCTGAGGCTAGGACCGGGCGTTCCGGGCGGACAGTCGGGAAAACCCGACTTCGGCGGCGGGCGGTTCAGCCCCCGGCCTGCCAGGCCCGCACCGCGTCGAGCGGCCAGACCAGCATCAGCACGTTGAGCGCGAGGCCGTCGCGGATCAGCCAGGTGGTCAGCGTCTCGAACCCAAGCGCAAGCGCGACCGACGCCCAGACCGGAAGCTTGCGCGCCAACCAGAAGCCGATCCCCATGGCCAGGATGTCACTGACCGAGTTGAGGACGCTGTCGCCGTAGTAATCGAGCGAGATGGTGACCGCGCGGTAGCGTTCGATGATCGCGTCGGAGTTCTCGACCATCTCCCAGGCCGCCTCGACCGCGGTGGCGAGCGCGAGCCGCCAGCCGAAAGCGAGGCGCGGCAGGGCGAAGGCGAGTGCCACGTAGAAGAGAAGCCCGTGGATGATGTGACTGGGCGTGTACCAGTCCGAGATGTGCTGGGAGTTCTCGGACGAGACGGTTTCGCCGTGCCAGAGCCTGACGGTGCCGCATTTGCAGATCGGCACCCGCCCGTCGAGCCAGAGCCAGAGCGCGGTTCCCGCGACGATCAGGGCGGCGGCGAGGAAGGGCAGGGCGCGGCGGGCGGCGGGGGTCATGGGGTGCAAGGTCCGGGTGGTTCGCGCAGGCGAAGCCGACAGGGGACGCGGTGGCTTGTCAATCCGCCTCCCGCTTCGGCGGACGTTCGTTCGAACGATCTTCCGCAAGGTCCCTCGAAGGACCTTGCCCCCCGGCGCGTCCTGACCGGCCGTGCCTCAGAGCCGCCCGAACGCCCCGGCGAACGTCGCCTTCAGCGCCAGGTCGAGGTCCGTCATCGTCACCGGCAGCCCGAGATCGACAAGGCTCGTCACCCAGTGCCCGGCGACGCCGCAGGGCACGATGCCGCCGTAGTGGCTCAGGTCGGGCTCGACGTTGATCGAAAGCCCGTGCCAGCTGACCCAGCGGGTCAGGCGGATGCCGATGGCGGCGATCTTGTCCTCGCGCGTGGTGCCGTCGGGCAGGGGGGGCTTTTCCGGCCGCGCCACCCAGACGCCCACCCGGCCCGCCCGCCGTTCGCCCCGGACGCCGAATTCGGCGAGCGCGGCGATCGCCCAGTCCTCGACCGCGGTGACGAAGCGGCGGACATCGCGGCCGCGGCGGCCCACGTCGAGCATCACGTAGACGATGCGCTGGCCCGGTCCGTGGTAGGTGTACTGGCCGCCGCGCCGGGTGCGGATCACCGGGAAGCGGCCGGAATCGAGCAGGTCTTCGGGGCGTGCCGAGGTGCCGGCGGTATAGAGGGGCGGGTGCTCGAGCAGCCACACGGCCTCGCCCTCGGTGCCCCCGGCGATGCCCGCCACCCGGCGCTGCATCGCGGCAAGCGCCGTCTCATAGGGCACCGGCCCCCGGGATTCGATCCATTCGACCATGCGCCGCCCGCCCGGGCCCCTTCCCTATGGAAATCCGCCATTGCCTGAATCGGGCCCGAGGTTCACTATTCGCGCCAGATCCCGACCGTCGCCGAGCGGCCTTCTCCGGCCGACGTCCGGCGACGGTCCGCATGAGAAGGGGAAGTGGAATGATTTCGAAGCGGATTGCAACGGGTCTTGCGGCGGCGGCTCTGGCGATGCCGGCCTTCACGGCGCCGGCCCGCGCCGACGGCGGCGACCTGATCGGCGGACTGATCGTCGGCGGCATCATCGGCAGCGCCATCGCGAACGACCAGAACAAGAAGCGGCAGCGCACGACCTATTCCTCGTCGGGGATCAGTTCGGCGACGCGGGCGCAGAACGCCGAGGTGCAGACCTCGCTCAACTACTTCGGCTTTCCGGTGGGCACGGCCGACGGCTCGCTCGGGCCGCGTTCGCGCGCCGCGATCGGCCAGTACCAGGCGCTGCTCGGCTATCCGGCGACCGGCCAGCTGACCGAGTACGAACGCACGCATCTGGTCGGCTCCTATCACCGGGCGATTGCCGGCGGACCGCTGACGATGCAGCAGGCCGCTCAGAACCCGATGGGCATGATGGGCCTCCTGGTGGCCTGGCGCGACGAATCGCTGGGGATCGTGCAGCCGCCGGCCGCGGCGTCCGCGGCCCCCGCCACGACCATGGCGGTGCAGCCTGCACAGCCGGAGACGGTCGTTGTGCCCGAGACGACCGAAGCCGCCGTCGAGCCCGTGCCGGAGGCGGGCGGCAAGCTGCCGAGCTTCTTCGGCAACCAGAAGCAGGCCACCGTCTCGCTCGCCTCGGAATGCAACCGCATCAGCCTGCAGACCACCGCGAACGGCGGCTACATCACGGTCGCGACGATGAGCGACCCGAAGGCGGCGCTGGCCGAGCAGTTCTGCCTGACGCGGAGCTACGCGATCGCGCTGGGCGAACAGCTCGCCTCGCAGGTGCAGGGCATCACGCCGGACCAGATCGCCCAGCAATGCGCGGGGCTGGGGCCGGTCCTGTCCGAGAACGTCAAGTCGCTGTCGCTGAAGCCGGCGGCAGAGGTCATCTCGGCCACGCAGAGCTTCGTGCTGTCCTCCGGAATGGCGCCGGCCGATCTGGCGGCGACGGCGAAGATCTGCCTGTCGGTCGGCTACCGGACCGACGACATGGACGTGGCACAGGGCTCGGCGCTGATCCTCGCGACGCTGGGCGAGGGCGCTTATGGCGAGCTTCTCGGGCATCACCTGGTGCAGGGAATCGGCGCCGCGCCGCGCCCGGACCTGGCGCTGGGCTGGTACGAGATGGGCTTGGGCGCGGCCGGGAATGCCGCGACGGCGGTCTTCGCGCCGGGGCAGACCGACCGGCTGGAACTGGTGCGCAAGGCGGCCTACACGGTCGGCGGCAAAGCCGATCAGGCGGCGCTGCCCGAGGCCGAGCCCGCCTCGGGGGCGCTGCCGACATTCAAGGTGCCGGCCGCGCCGGTGCAGGAGGCCGCCGTGGCCGAGCCCCCGGCGCGGCCCGAAACCGCGCCGGAGCCGGTGGTGACGACGGTGGCGGCGGCCGATACGGGCGCCGGAACCGGGGCCACGATCTCGTCCTCACAGGTCGGCGCGCTGCCGATGCTGGCGCAGCTGCCGTTCCTGCTGTTCCAGAACTGAGGGCGGCGCGGGACACGCGCGAAACCCTCTCCCGCCCCTTCACCGGCCCCGGCGGCATGCCCCGGGGCCGGTCGCTTATTCCCCCTTCACATCGTCGGGTCGCTTCGCTATTTACCGCCACCGGGCCAGAACGTGCGGTTGTGGCGGAATTGGTAGACGCGCAGCGTTGAGGTCGCTGTTCCTTAACCGGAGTGGAAGTTCGAGTCTTCTCAACCGCACCACCCGCCCGCCCGGCCCGCGTTGAGCAGGGCTTCGGATCAATTCCAAAAAGTCGAACGTTAGAGCGGTTTGCCTTCTTCCTGAATCGCCCCTCCCTCCCCCTGCGCGACAGAGGGCGCCGCCCGACCGCGGAGGGGCGCACCAACGGCTTCGGTCCGCGCTTTATGGTGCCTCCAACCCCAACGGTGTTCCCGCAGACTGCCGTCGCGGTGGCGCCCGCCCGTTCGGGCGGTCGGGCGCCGCCCGGGCCGCTTCGCGGCTGTTCCGGGCAAGGGGGCGGGTGATGCGGGCGGAGCAGGAAGAAAGCAAAACGCTATAACGCGCGCTTCAGTCGCGTGCCCTCGGGCTTTGCCGCGCCGACGGAGGGGTCTGCGGGTCGGGTGACGTGACAGGTCCGGTTCCACCAGGGCGGGACGCCCGGGGGAACGCGCGCCCGCGTCGGACGGCGGGAGCGGCGCAGATGCCCATTTTCAACGGCTCTTCGGGCGACGACTCGATCATCGGCTCGAATTCCGCCGACACCATCACCGGCGCCTCGGGGAATGACACGCTGGGCGGCTTGGGCGGCAATGACAGCATTTTTCGGCAGGGACGGCAACGACTCGATCACCGGCGATGCAGGCAACGACACGATCACGGGCAACGCCGGCAACGACACGATCCACGGCGGCACGGGCTATGACCAGCTGTATGGCGGTGACGGCAACGATTCCATTACCGGCGGAGACGATACCTTCAGCGACATCTTCGGCGGCGCAGGCGACGACACGCTGGTCGGAGGAGCCTTCGATGGCGACCAAATCCGGGGCGATGACGGCAACGACCTGATCCATCTCGGCGCGGGCGACGGCGACGAAGGCTTCGGCGGCGCGGGCAACGACACCATTACCGGCGGCACCGGCGCCGATACGCTGCGCGGCGGGACCGAGAACGAAACGCTCTACGGCGAGGGCGGCAACGATTCGATCTCGGGTGGCGACGCGATCGACCTGCTCCGCGGGGAGGTGAGCTACGAGTCCGCGGGTACCTATGCGTCGTCGGGCGCGGCGGACACGACGATCACCATCGTCAATTCGACGGCGATCCCGGTCAATGTCAACTGGGTCAACACCAGCGGAACACCGGTGTCCCACGCGACGCTCCAGCCGGGGCAGAGCTATTCCGGCGCGACCGGATCGGCGCACAACTGGATGCTGACCGAGCAGGGGTCGTCGCTGCCGCTGCTATTCATTACCGGCGGCGTGAACCAGACCTACACCTTCGCCGAAACCTTCGACGATTCGCTGTCTGGCGGTCTGGACAACGACACGATCTTCGGCGACGTCGGCGCCGACACGATCATCGGTGGCGGCGGGAACGACAGTCTCGAGGGCGGCCGCGAAGCCGACAGCTTCGACTTCGGCTCGGGTTGGGGCGCCGATACCGTCGTCGGCGGCGAGACCGGGACGGTGGATACCGACACTCTGGACCTGTCCGGCGTCGCAGCCAACGTGACCGTGACGTTCTCGGGGTCCGAGTCGGGATCGCTGTCGGACGGAACGAACAGCGTCAGCTTCAGCGGGATCGAGCGGATCGTCACCGGACCGGGCGCGGATTCGGTCAACGCCGCATCGAACACCGCTTCGGTCACGGTCATCGCGGGCGCGGGCGCCGATACGGTCACCGGCGGGTCGGGCGCGGACAGCCTCGACGGCGGGGCAGGTAACGACAGGCTGACCGGCGGCGCGGGGAACGACTGGCTGTCGGGCGGGGATGGTAACGACACGCTGACCGGCGGGGCCGGCGACGACCGCTTCGTCTTCACCGACGGAGACGGCTCGGATCATGTGACTGGTTTCGACCTTGCCGACGACGACAACGACGGGCGCACGAACGATCAGCTCGATGTCTCGGACCTGCGCGATGCGCAAGGCAACCCGGTCGGCAGAAGCGACGTGACGATTTCGTCAGACGGCTCGGGCAATGCCGTTCTGTCTTTCCCGATGGGCAAGCAGGTCACCTTCGTCGGCATTTCCGAGGCGACTCTGCGCCAGCAGGGGACCCTCCACCGCATGGGCATCCCCTGCTTCACCCCCGGTGCGCTGATCGCGACGCCCGCGGGCGAGCGGCCGGTCGAGGATTTCCGGGCGGGCGCCTCGACCGTTCCGGCCGACCTGATCGCGCGGCACCCAAACCTTGCCCCGGTGCGGGTCGCGGCGGGGACGTTCGGCAATCGCCGGCCGCTTCTCGTCTCGCAGGAGAATGCCTTCGTGGCCCGCGACGGGGCAGGGGGCCTGTGGTTGGTGCGCGCGCGCCATCTCGCCGACTTCGCGCCCGGGATCGCCTCGGTCGCCGCCGGTACCGGGGACGTGACCTATTGCCACCTGTTTCTCGCGCGCCACGAGGCGATCTCCGCCGAAGGTGCCGCGACCGAAAGCATGTATCCCGGACCGGTCGTGCGCCGGATGCTGGGCCCGGCCGCCTGGGGCGAGGTCTGCCGGGCGCTGCCGCGGCTTGCATGGCTCGATGACGAAGGCACGCTCGACGATGTCGAAACGCCTTACGGCCCGCGCCTGCATCCGCTGCTCGATCGTCGCTCCGCCCGGCGGTTGCTGGTAAAGGGCGCCCTGCCCCGGATCGTGCCCCGCGCGGCCTGAAGCCCCGACCGGTCCCTTCGCGCCGCCGCGCCGCGATCTGCGCGAAGCTTGCGCGCGGCCAGCGCGGAGCGCCTCAAAATCCGTTGTTGCGGCGGGGCCTCCCGGTCTTCGCTGTTGCAATGCCCGGCTGCCATTGCTTTAGTCCCGGCAGCCGGAAACGAGACGCGCGAAAGCGCGCACGGGCGGCAGGGGGTATGTTTGGACGGATCACGGCCAGATCTGGCATTCGTCGAGTTCGACCGCGTGCAGAAAAGCTACGACGGGCTGACGCTTGTCGTGAAGGACCTCAACCTGTCGATGCCAAAGGGCGAGTTCCTGACCATGCTCGGCCCTTCGGGTTCGGGCAAGACGACGACGCTGATGATGCTCGCCGGGTTCGAGACGGCCACGCATGGCGAAATCCGGCTGAACGGCCGCCCGATCAACCTGGTGCCGCCGCACAAGCGCGGGATCGGGATGGTGTTCCAGAACTACGCGCTTTTCCCGCACATGTCGGTGGCCGAGAACCTTGCCTTTCCGCTGGAGGTGCGCGGCATGGGCAAGGCCGAGCGCGAAGATCGGATCAGGCGCGCGCTCGACATGGTGCAGATGGGGTCCTTCCTGAACCGCCGACCGGCGCAACTGTCCGGCGGCCAGCAGCAGCGCATCGCGCTGGCCCGCGCGCTGGTCTTCGACCCGGTGCTTGTGCTGATGGACGAGCCGCTCGGCGCGCTTGACAAGCAGCTGCGCGAACACATGCAGTTCGAGATCAAGGCCCTGCACGAACGCCTTGGAATCACGGTGGTTTACGTCACCCATGACCAGGGCGAGGCGCTGACGATGTCGGACCGCGTGGCGGTCTTTAACGACGGGGTGATCCAGCAATGCGCGGCGCCGGACGAACTTTACGAGCGCCCGGTGAACAGTTTTGTCGCGGGCTTCATCGGCGAGAACAACAAGCTTCTCGGCACGCTCGAGGCGCTGGACGGGCAAAAGGCGCTGGTGCGGCTCGATGACGGAAGCCTGATCGACGCGACCCCGGTGAACGTGCGCGACAAGGGGCAGCGGACGCTGGTGTCGATCCGGCCCGAACGGGTCGAGTTCAAACCCGAGGCGATGCCTGCGGGCGCGCACGCGCTGGATGCCGAGGTGATCGAGGTCATCTACATGGGTGATATCCTGCGCACCGTGCTGCGGGTCGCGGGATCGGACGACTTCGTGATGAAAATGCGCAATACGCTCGGGCAGACGCGTCTGAAACCGGGCGAACGGATCAGGGTCGGCTGGCATCCCCAGGATGCCCGTGCGCTCGATCCGGTCTGAAGGGGCAGGGCGGGCGAGGGCCGCTGAGCAACGTGAGAGTTCTGAAACAGGGAGACTGCGAATGAAAAAGCTACTGATCCTGACGACCGCCCTGACCGGCATGGCCTTCGCGGCCAGCGCCGATGTCACGGTGATGTCGTGGGGCGGCGCCTACGGCGCGGCGCAGAGTGCCGCGCACCTTGCGCCCTTCACCGAAAAGACCGGCATCAAGACGACGATGGTGGACAGCGACAACCCGGCCTCGCCGATCAAGGCGATGGTCGAGGCGGGTAACGTCACCATCGATGTCGCTTCGGTCGAATATGCCGACGGCATCCGGCTCTGCGACGAGGGCCTGCTCGAGCCGATCGACATCAACGCGCTACCCGCCGGTTCGGACGGAACCGCCGCCAAGGATGACTTCCTGGCCGGCGCGGTGACCGACTGCGCGGTTTCGACGGACATCTGGGCGAACGTCTTTGCCTATGACGCGACGAAGTTCCCGGCCGACGCCGCGCCTTCGAAGGTCGCGGACTTCTTCGACCTCGAGAAGTTCCCCGGCAAGCGCGGCCTGAAGAAGGGCCCGAAGGCGGTTCTGGAATTCGCGCTGCTGGCCGACGGCGTGGCCCCTGCGGACATCTACACGATGATGAACACACCCGAAGGCCTCGACCGCGCCTTCGCCAAGCTCGACACGATCAAGGACAGCGTTGTCTGGTGGGAAGCGGGCGCGCAGCCGCCGCAGCTTCTGGCCGACGGCGAAGTGGTGATGACCACCGCCTATAACGGCCGGATCTTCAACGCCGCTGTGGCCGAGGGCAAGCCCTTCCAGATCGTCTGGGACGGCCAGATCTACGAAAACGAGATGTATGTCGTCCCGAAAGGCGCGCCGAACAAGGACGAGGCGATGGAGTTCATCAAGTACGCGACCTCGACCGAGGGACTTCGGGCGCAGGCGCAGAACATCTCCTACGGCCCGGCGCGCAAGTCGGCGATGAAGGAAGAACTGATCTTCAAGGACGGCAAGACCGTCATGGGTCCGCATCTTCCGACCGCGCCCGAGAACATGACCAACTCGCTGGAAACCTCGTTCCAGTTCTGGGTCGATCATGACGCCGAACTGAACGAGCGCTTCGCGGCCTGGCTCGCGGGCTGACACCGACGGGCGGCGGCGCGGGGGCAAGTCTTCGCGCCGTCTCCCAACGTCCCGGGCGGCGAGCGCCGCCGTCCCCGGGGGACCGCAACAATGCCGGCGCGTGACCTGCCCCGACAAGGGGGGCTGTAACGGACCCGGACCACAAGGGTCCCGCTAGGGAACAGGGAAAAATGTCCTATTCGGATCATGAGAAGAAAGAGGACCTGAAGGTCCTTCATGGCATGGGCTACGCCCAGGAACTGTCGCGGAGCATGTCGAAGTTCTCGAACTTCGCCATCAGCTTCTCGATCATCTGCATCCTCTCGGGAGGCATCAACAGCTTCGCCCAGGCGGTGTCGTCGGTCGGCGGCGCCGGCGGCGGCATCGGCTGGATCGTCGGCTGCGCGCTTTCGGGGATGTTCGCGCTGGCCATGGCGCAGATCGCCTCGGCCTTCCCGACGGCGGGCGGCCTTTACCACTGGGCCTCGATCCTCGGCAACCGGTTCTGGGGCTGGCTGTCAGCCTGGCTGAACCTTCTGGGGCTGATCACCGTGCTCGGCGCCATCAACATCGGCACTGCCTACTTCTTCACCGGCACCTTCGGGTCGTACTTCGGCTTCACCGGCACCGACTGGCAGGTAGTCGGCTTCGTCGCCACGATTACCGTCCTGCAGGCGATCTTCAACCATATCGGCATCAAGGCCACGACCTTCCTGACCGACATCTCGGGCTACATCATCTTCGCCACCACGGCGGTGCTGGTGGTGGCCTGCCTCGCCTATGCGCCGGCGATCGACATCAGCCGACTCTGGACTTTCACCAACTACTCGGGCGAAGCAGGCGGCAACGTCTTCCCGCAGTCCGACAGCATCGGCTATCTGTTCCTGCTTTGCCTTCTGCTGCCGGTCTACACGATCACTGGCTACGACGCCTCGGCCCATACTTCGGAAGAGACCAAAGGCGCGGCGATGTCGGTGCCGAAGGGGATCGTCACGGCGGTCCTGTGGTCGTCACTGGTGGGCTGGGTGATGATCTGCGCAATCATCCTGGCGATTCCCGACATGGCGGTCGCGGCCGGGCAGGGCTGGGGGATGTTCTTCGCCACGATGGACGCGATCCTGCCCGTCTGGCTGAAGGAAATCCTCTATGTCGGTATCCTCATCGCGCAACTGCTCTGCGGTCTGGCGACCGTGACCTCGGCCAGCCGGATGCTCTTCGCCTTCTCGCGCGACGACGGGCTGCCCGTGGGGTCGAAGGCGCTGTCGACAGTGTCGCCCAAGTACCGCACGCCGGTCGCGGCGATCTGGACGGCGACGGTGCTGTCGATCCTCTATGTGATGCTCGCCATGTCGATCAAGGTCGGCGGCACGTCGATCTATGTCATCGTGGTGAACTCGACGCTGGTGTTCCTGTTCCTCTCGTTCACCATTCCGCTGGTGGCGGCCCTGTTCGCCTACGGTACGCCCAAGTGGCCGAACCCCGGCCCCTGGGCGATGTCGGGCGGAACCTACAAGCTGGTGACGGTTCTGGCCGTGATCGGCATGGCGGTGATCCTGTTCATCGCCGTGGCCCCCCCGAACGAGCGGGTGCTGTGGGTCGTCCTCGGCTTCATAGCGCTGGCGCTGGTGCTTTGGGTCGCGGTCGAGAACAAGCGCTTCGAGGGCCCGCCGGTGGGCGACGCCGTGGCCAAGCGTCAGGCGGCGATTGCCGCCGCCGAAAAGGCCGTGGGCGAAGTCGCCTGAGCCAAACGGGCGACCGGGGGCAACCCCGGTCGCCCCAGCAATCCGCTTTCGCGACCACGGACGACCCTCTGGTCCCGCACCCGATTGCCCACATGACGGATCGGTGATCCGTGACAGGCGGCACTTCCGGAAAGACGAGATCTCCTAGTACCTGTCGTGATGCTTCACCCAGGCCATCGGGGAGGGCAGGTCCCCCTCGTTGCGTCCCTTGGGAACAAGATCGAGGAAGTGATAGGCTCCGTTGAGCATGTCGAGCCCGCGCGCATAGCACGAATAGGTGTGGTAGACGCCGCCGTCGGCACCCCTTGCAAAGACGCTCACGCCCGGCAGTTCGTCCATGTTCTTGATGGCCGTTCCATAATTGTAGTCGAGCGTGCCATCCGGCGCGGGCGACACGCCGAAGTCCCGGTTGAACGTCGAGCCGCCGGAGGACACCCACCTGAAATTCCAACCCATGCGCTTTCGAAAGGCGTCCAGCGTCGCCAGCGGTGCCATTGACACCGAAACCATGCTGACGTCGCGCTGGTTCAGGTGGATGATGATGTCGTTGAAATTGTCGGCCCAGAAGGAACAGCTCTTGCAGCCCTGCTCCCAGCCCGGCCCGTACATGAAGTGATAGACGATCAGCTGGCTGCGGCCATCGAACAGGTCGGCAAGGGACTGGGGGCCATCGGGACCGTCGAAACGATAGTCCGTCTCGACCCTTACCCAAGGCAGCTCACGACGCTTCGCACTCAGGGCATCACGCGCCCTGGTGAAGGCCTTCTCCTCGGCCAGCAACGCCTTGCGCGCGGCATTCCAGTCTTCGCGTGAGACAGTATGGGGTTCATGCATGATACGCCTCCCTCCAGAACGCTGGGGCTATCATTCCACCTTTTAGTTGAATGTCAAGCCACCACTTCTTCCACGGGCCTGTCGTGGCCTGTTGAGAGCCGCTGTTGGCGCAGCCTTCCAGCCCGGCCGCGACAAGGCAGGGTCCGGGGACCTCGGCGCTTTTCCCCGGTCACGGTCTCCGCATTCGACCCTTGCACCCCGGCCCCGCATGGCTATAACCCGCGAAGTTTTGCGCCAGGGGTGGGGGCAGTCATGCCGAGACGGACCGATATCAAGTCGATCATGATCATCGGCGCAGGTCCCATCGTCATCGGGCAGGCCTGCGAGTTCGACTACTCCGGCGCCCAGGCCTGCAAGGCCCTGCGCGAAGAAGGCTACCGGGTGATCCTGGTCAACTCGAACCCCGCCACGATCATGACCGACCCGGGCCTGGCCGACGCCACCTATATCGAGCCGATCACCCCCGAAGTCGTGGCCAAGATCATCGAGAAAGAGCGCCCCGACGCGCTTTTGCCAACGATGGGCGGGCAGACCGCGCTGAACACGGCCCTTGCGCTCGACGACATGGGCATATTGGAAAAGTACAAGGTCGAGATGATCGGGGCCAAGCGTCCTGCCATCGAAATGGCAGAAGATCGCAAGTTGTTCCGCGAGGCGATGGACCGCATCGGCCTGGAGAACCCCAAGGCCACCATCATTGCCGCCCCCAAACTGCCGAACGGCAAGTACGACATCGCCGCCGGCGTGCGGCAGGCGCTGGACGCCATCGAATACGTCGGCCTGCCCGCGATCATTCGCCCGGCCTTCACCCTTGGCGGCACCGGCGGCGGCGTGGCCTACAACCGCGACGACTATGAGGCCATCGTCAAGGGCGGCCTTGAGGCCTCGCCGGTGGCGCAGGTGCTGGTCGACGAATCCCTTCTCGGCTGGAAGGAATTCGAGATGGAGGTGGTCCGCGACACCGCCGACAACGCCATCATCGTCTGCTCCATCGAGAACGTCGATCCCATGGGCGTCCACACCGGCGACTCGATCACCGTGGCCCCCGCCCTGACCCTGACCGACAAGGAATACCAGATCATGCGCAACGGCTCGATCGCCGTGCTGCGCGAGATCGGGGTCGAAACCGGCGGCTCGAACGTGCAATGGGCGATCAACCCGGCGGACGGCCGCATGGTGGTGATCGAGATGAACCCCCGCGTGTCGCGGTCCTCCGCCCTCGCGTCCAAGGCCACCGGCTTCCCCATCGCCAAGATCGCCGCCAAACTGGCGGTCGGCTACACCCTGGACGAGTTGGACAACGACATCACCAAGGTGACGCCCGCCAGTTTCGAGCCCTCCATCGACTATGTCGTCACCAAGATCCCCCGCTTCGCTTTCGAGAAGTTCCCCGGCAGCGAACCCCTCCTGACCACCGCCATGAAATCGGTAGGCGAGGCCATGGCCATCGGCCGCACCATCCACGAGTCGCTGCAAAAGGCGCTTGCCTCGATGGAAACCGGCCTGACCGGCTTTGACGAGATCGCCATCCCCGGCGCCCCCGACCGCGCCGCCATCTTCAAGGCGCTTGGACAGGCCACCCCCGACCGCCTGCGCGTCATCGCCCAGGCCATGCGCCACGGGCTGACCGATGACGAGATCAACCACGCCACATCCTTCGACCCCTGGTTCCTCTCCCGCATCCGCGAAATCATCGACACCGAGGCACAGGTGCGCCAGTCCGGCCTGCCCGTCGATGCCCCAGGCCTGCGCCGCCTGAAAATGATGGGCTTCACCGACGCCCGCCTTGGCAAACTCACCGGCCGGGACGAGGCGCAAGTCCGCCGCGCGCGGCGCAACCTCGGCGTCGTCGCGGTCTTCAAGCGCATCGACACCTGCGCCGCCGAGTTCGAGGCGCAGACCCCCTACATGTACTCGACCTACGAACACCCCGTCATGGGCGACGTCGAATGCGAGGCCCGCCCCTCGGGCGCCAAGAAGGTCGTCATCCTGGGCGGAGGCCCCAACCGCATCGGCCAGGGGATCGAGTTCGACTACTGCTGCTGCCACGCCTGCTATGCCCTGACCGCCGCCGGGTACGAGACCATCATGGTCAACTGCAACCCCGAGACGGTCAGCACCGACTACGACACCTCCGACCGCCTCTACTTCGAGCCCCTCACCCTCGAACACGTCCTCGAGATTCTGCGGGTCGAGCAGGACAACGGCACCCTGCACGGCGTCATCGTCCAGTTCGGCGGCCAGACCCCCCTGAAATTGGCGCAGGCGCTGGCCCACGAAGGCATCCCCATCCTCGGCACCACCCCCGACGCCATCGACCTTGCCGAAGACCGTGAGCGGTTCCAGCAACTCCTGCACCGCCTTAACCTGCGCCAACCCGTCAACGGCACCGCCCGCTCGCGGGATGAGGCCTTCCGCGTCGCCGGCACCGTCGGCTACCCCCTCGTCATCCGCCCCAGCTTCGTCCTCGGCGGCCGCGCCATGGAGATCATCCGCGACGACGCCCAGCTTGAACGCTACATCACCACTGCCGTGCAGGTCTCGGGCGACAGCCCGGTGCTCCTGGACAGCTACCTCAGCGGGGCCATCGAGGTGGACGTCGATGCCCTCTCCGACGGTACATCGGTGCATGTCGCGGGCATCATGGAACATATCGAAGAGGCCGGGGTGCATTCCGGCGACTCTGCCTGCTGCCTGCCGCCCCATTCGCTTTCGGACGAAACCATAGCCGAACTGAAGAAACAGACCGTCCAGATGGCCCTCGCCCTCAACGTCATCGGCCTGATGAACGTCCAGTTCGCGATCAAGGACGGCGTGATCTACGTCCTCGAAGTCAACCCCCGCGCCAGCCGCACCGTGCCCTTCGTCGCCAAAGCCACCGACAGCGCCATCGCCTCCATCGCCGCCCGCCTGATGGCGGGTGAGCCCCTCTCG
>JBJXFU010000015.1:0-12702 GCA_046155885.1 Paracoccaceae bacterium | reverse complement strand
CTGGCCAGGACCATCGACGCCGAGGCATGGGACGGCGCGTGGTATCGCCGCGGATACTTCGATGACGGCAGTCCGCTG
The DNA here is from genome assembly GCA_046155885.1 of Paracoccaceae bacterium. GTDB lineage: Bacteria > Pseudomonadota > Alphaproteobacteria > Rhodobacterales > Rhodobacteraceae > JAOADN01. Next base: position 12,624 of record JBJXFU010000015.1, on the reverse strand, counting down.
GGATCGAAGGAGTGCGGGGAAGCCCGCATCGATTCCCTCCCGCAGGCATGGGCGGCAATCTCCGCTGCCGGCGATCGCGGGCGTGTGGACACAGCCCTCGGCTCGCTCGAGGAAAATCTCGTTTGCGAAGCCGAACGCATGATTCTGCTGTTCACCCCGCCCTTCGACAAGACGCCGGAGGATGTCGGTTACATCAAAGGCTACCCGCCCGGCGTCCGGGAAAATGGCGGCCAGTACACCCACGGCGCCGCCTGGGTCGCGCTGGCCTTTGCGCGCCAGGGCGACGGCGACCGGGCCGTGTCACTTCTCCGGATGCTGAACCCAATCGAACACGCCCGCCAGGAGGAGGACTTCGCGCGCTACAAGGTCGAGCCTTACGTCGTGGCCGCGGACATTTATGCGTTGAAGGGCCACATCGGCCGCGGTGGCTGGACCAGGTACACCGGGGCCGCCGGGTGGATGTACCGCGCCGGGATCGAGGGCCTGATCGGGCTGACCCGTGCGGGCGACCACCTTCGCCTGAACCCGTGCTTTCCCAAGGCATGGCCCAAGGTGACGGCGGAGGTCACGCTCGGCCAGGCGCGGTTCCGGGTGACAATCCTCAATCCGCAGGGACTTGGGCGGGGGGTGCTTTCGGCCGAGCTGGATGGCTTGGCGCTGGCGACAGACCCCGAGGGCGTCCCGGTCCGGATATCCGACGGCGAACACGAGCTGACCGTCGTGCTGGGGGAAGCGGCCGCATAGCGCCCGGCCGCGCGGACGAAGCGTCCCGGCGAAAACTCTGCGCGCGCCGCGAGGTCTCAATTGGACGAGGCAGCGGCAATCGCCCCGACTCTGCCACTGATCGCCATGGCTGCGGCTTTGCGTGTCACAGTGCGCTCAACCCGTCCCGGACGCGCTTGCGCGCATGGATCACAGCGCAGGCCACACCCGGATGGCAGGCACCGCAGACGTTCCCGGCACGGCCGCACTCGTGATGACGCGTGAGCATGGTGGTCGGGAAACGTCCGGCCGACGTGCCCCACACGCTCCCCGCCGGGACGGAGGCTCCGGCAATCCGCCGGAACGTCGACCCGATTGCTGCCAAGCGTGCTATTCGGGAGCATGCCGAAGCCTTCAGTCATATCGGGAAGCACGCCTAAGTGTCTGATTTCAGTGGTGAGCCCGTCCGGATTCGAACCGGAGACCCACTGATTAAAAGTCAGTTGCTCTACCAACTGAGCTACGGGCCCATCCGGCGCGCGTGATAGGAGCGGTGGGCGGGGCGGTCAAGCGGAAAAGGGCCGGGCTGGAAGAAAGGCCGGGGGGGGAGTATATGCGCGCCCCATGAAAGACGCGCGACAATCCGGCGGCCTGCCGTTCATGAAGATGCACGGCGCGGGCAATCACTTCGTGGTCATCGACTCACGGGGCCGCGCTGTCGTGGCGACCGCCGCGCTGGCCCGCGCGCTTGGCGACCCGGCCCGGGGCGTGGGCTTCGACCAGCTGGCCGAAATCCGCGATGCGGAGGGCGCCGATCTCGGTCTCGATTTCTGGAACGCCGACGGCAGCCGCGCCGCCGCCTGCGGCAACGCCACGCGCTGCGTCGCTGATCTGGTGATGCGGCAGACCGGGCGCGACCGCCTGGCGATCCGGACGGCGCGCGGGCTGCTCGCGGCGCTGCGCCTGCCCGATGGCCGGGTCAGCGTGAACATGGGCGCGCCGCTTCTCGACTGGACCGAAATCCCCCTGGCGCACTCCGCCGACACGCTGCGGCTGCCGCTTCCGGGCGAACCGGCCGGCGTGGGCATGGGCAACCCGCACGCCGTCCACTTCGTCGCAGACGCCGAGTCTGTGGAGCTTTCCGCGCTTGGCCCCCGGATCGAGTACGACCCGCTCTTCCCCGAACGCACCAACGTCGAATTCGCCTCTCTGATCGCGCCCGACCGGATCAGGCTCCGCGTCTGGGAACGCGGGACCGGCATCACGCTGGCCTGCGGCTCGGGTGCCTGCGCCGCCGCCGTCGCCGCCCACCGGCGCGGCCTGACCGGACGGCGGGTGACGCTCGACCTCGACGGCGGCACACTCGAGGCCGACTGGCGCGACGACGGGGTCTGGCTGACCGGCCCTGTGGCGCATATCTTTGACGGCACGTTCAGCGCCGAATTCCTGGCCCTTCACACATGAACGCCCCGCACCGGCCCGCCGCACCGCCGGTCTTTTTGACCCACGGCTGCCGGCTGAACCTCTACGAGACCGAGGCGATGAAGGAGCTCGCCGCCAGGGCGGGGCTTGCGGGGGCCGTAGTGGTGAACACCTGCGCGGTAACGGCCGAGGCGGTGCGGAAAGCCAAGAAGGACATCCGGCGCCTGGCACGGGAAAACCCCGGCGCGCCGGTCATCGTCACCGGCTGCGCCGCACAGACCGAACCCGAAACCTTCGCCGCCATGCCCGAGGTCGCGAAGGTGATCGGCAACCACGAAAAGATGCAGGCCGCGACCTGGACCGGACTGGCCCTGCCCAACCTGATCGGCGCGACCGAACGCGTCCTTGTCGACGACATCCTGTCGGTCACCGAAACCGCCGGCCACCTGATCGACGGGTTCGGGCGGCACCGGGCCTATGTGCAGGTCCAGAACGGCTGCGATCACCGCTGCACCTTCTGTATCATCCCCTACGGCAGGGGCAACTCGCGCTCGGTCCCGGCGGGGGTCGTGGTGGACCAGATCGGCCGCCTGGTGGACAAGGGCTTCCATGAGGTCGTGCTGACCGGCGTGGACCTCACTTCCTGGGGCGGCGACCTGCCGGGGCGGCCGCGCCTTGGCGATCTGGTGCGGCGCATCCTGCGGCTGGTGCCCGATCTGCCGCGTCTGCGCATCTCCTCGATCGATTCGATCGAGGCCGACGCGGCACTGATCGAGGCCATCGCGGGCGAGCCGCGCCTGATGCCGCACCTGCACCTGTCGCTCCAGCACGGCGACGATCTGATCCTGAAGCGGATGAAGCGCCGGCACCTCCGCGACGACGCCATCCGCTTCTGCGCCGACCTCCGCCGGCTCCGCCCCGATATCGTCTTCGGCGCGGACATCATCGCGGGCTTCCCGACCGAGACCGAGGCGATGTTCGCCAAGTCGCTCGACCTGATCGGCGACTGCGGGCTGAGCTTCCTGCACGTCTTTCCCTACAGCCCGCGCCGGGGCACCCCGGCGGCGCGCATGCCGCAGGTGCCCGGGCAGGCGATCCGGGAACGCGCCGCGCGGCTTCGGGCGGTTGGCGACGCCGCGCTGGTGCGCCACCTTGCGGCCCAGGTGGGGCGGACGCACCGCATCCTGACCGAAGGCCCGCGCATCGGCCGCACCGAGGGCTTCGCCGAGGTGTCCTTCGGCACCGACCAACCGGAAGGGCGGATCGTGACCGCGACGATCGCGGCTTCCGACGGCCGCCGGCTTTCCGCGTGACGGGTCCGGGCGGGCGCTGCCCGGGCTTGCCGCCCCCTCCCGACCTGTCCGAAAAGGCGACGCCATGCACCCCAATCCCACCTATCGCCAGACCCCGCGCGAACTGAACCTCGCCTTCGCCCGCGAACGCGGCTTCGGCATCCTTGCCCTCAACGGCCCGGAAGGTCCGCTGGCCGCGCATGTCCCCTTCGTGGTCGCCGAAGACTGCGCCTTCCTGGAACTCCACCTCGTCCGCTCGAACCCCGTCGCCCGCGCCCTCGCCGAACCGCAGAGCGCGCTGCTGGCCGTGTCGGGCCCCGACGCCTACATCTCGCCCGACTGGTATGCCACCGATCACCAGGTCCCGACCTGGAACTACATCGCCGTGCACCTGCGCGGGACCGTGCACCTGCTTGCCCATGAAGAGATGCGCGGGCAGCTCGACCGACTTTCCGCGACGTTCGAGAACCGCCTTCTGCCGAAGACGCCCTGGCTCACCGCGAAGATGCCGGACGAGACGCTCGATCGGATGCTGCGGCAGATCGTGCCCGCGCGCATGGACATCGCGCAGGTCGACGGAACCTGGAAGCTCGCGCAGAACAAGACCGAGGCGGCGCGGCTGGCGGCCGCGGGCCATGTCGGGGCCTCGCCCGTCGGCGGCGACCCGCAGGCGGTGGCGCGACTGATGCGCGCGCCACCGTCGTGAGCGGCGCCGGGTTCATCCCGACTTCAGCGCCGCCCCGGCCGACTTGAGCGCCCTGACCCGGTCGAGCTGGTCGTGCCAGTAGTTGCTGCCAGCCGAAGCGGCCAAAGCGGTTGCAACCATGCCCAAGAGGTGCATGAACCCCGTGGGACCGCTGTCTTTGTAAGCGTCCGCGAGCGTTGTGAATTGTTTGGGGAAGTTCATCGCCACAATATCAACGGCATCGAAAGTCAACGCCAAGCATATCCCCAGGCTGACCACCGCCACGCAAATGCGCAGCGTCCAGACGCGCGCCCGTTCGGTTTCGCCCGTCAGCTTCGCGATCTCGGCCTTCATCTCGCTCAGCGTCGCCACCGCCGTTTCCTTCGCGTCGGTATCGCCGCCCGCGCCGGCGAACGCGGCTTTGAGGTCGCTCTCGATCTTCCCGATCTCCGCGATCTTCTCCTTCAGTTTCTTTGGATACTCCTTCCCCAGCGCCTTCAGCGCGGCCACCTTCGCCAGGGCCGAGGCCTTGGCGGGGTCGTCGGACTTCTCGGGAATGAACTCGGAGGCCGCCTTGATCGCCTCATCCATCGTGAGCCCGCCCTTCAGGAGCGTGATCCCGACCCGCTCCAGAAGCCCCCGCAACGCCTCGAGTATCTGTTCGGCCACCGTCGCCACGATCATGAACAGCGCGAAGAGCATTCCAAGCACCGCGATCAGGTCGGTCAGTCCGCCGCTTGCTGCATTCTCTCCCATTTCCTTGTCCCCCATTCCGGTTTGTCCGGCCCCGGAATGGTAGGACCGCCCCAACCGGCGAGAGTGTGAATTCAGCGTGAAAACCGCCTTGCCGAAGCGCCATCGGGATAAGTAGCGTTGGCCCGAAAAGATCAGGAGCGCCCCGATGCGCCTATTCCACTCCCTTACCTCGCCTTTCGTCCGCAAGGTCATGGTGCTGCTGATCGAAACCGGGCTGGCCGGCTCGGTGACGCTGGTGCCGGCGATGGGCAACCCGCTCGATCCGGGCACCATGCCCGTCGCGCAGAACCCGCTGGGCAAGATTCCCTGCCTCGTCCTCAATGACGGCACCGCGCTCTACGACAGCCGCGTCATCTGCCGGTTTCTCGACGACCGCGCGGGCGGGCGGCTTTACCCGAAGGGTCCGGCGCTCTGGACCACCCTGACGATCGAGGCCACGGCCGACGGCATCCTCGTTGCCGCCGTGCTGGCGCGCTATGAAATGCATGTTCGCGCCGAAACCAGCCGGTCGCCGGAATGGCAGGACGCGCAGCTTGCCAAGGTCGATCGCGCGCTCGACGCGCTGGAAGGCCGGTGGGCCGCGCAGGACCCCGCCGCAGACCCGGACGCCCCCGACATGGGCCATATCGCGGTCGCCTGCGCGCTGGGCTACCTGGACTTCCGCTTCGCCCACCGCGACTGGCGCGCCGCCCGTCCGGCGCTGGTGCGCTGGTTCGCGGCCATCGCCGCCCGGCCCAGCCTTGCCGCCACCCGTCCCCCGGCCTGAACCCCTGAGAGGCGGGCGCGGGTGCCATTTCCGACACTTCCCCGCGCTTGCGACACCTTGGCCGCCCGAAGGCGCCAAACCGCGCTGGACGGCCCCATGAATGGCGGATAAATACCCCCCCTGAAAGCCGGACACGCCCGCGTGATCCCGGCTGCACGACGCAGGCGGGCCGTCTGCCTGAGCCAGGGGGAGTTTAGTTCCGTGTCCCATGCAGATGAACCCGCGGCCAGCCGCCGCGATTTCCTCTACTACGCCACGGCGGGCGCCGGCGCGATCGCGGGCGGCGGCGCGGTCTGGACTTTGATCAACCAGATGAACCCTTCGGCCGATGTCCGGGCGCTTTCCTCGATCTTCGTGGATATCAGCGGCGTCGAGGTCGGCAGCCAGCTGACCGTCAAATGGCTCGGCAAGCCGGTCTTCATCCGCCGCCGGACCACCGAGGAAATCGAAGCCGCGCGCGCCGTCGATCTGTCCGACCTGGTCGACCAGAACGCCGAGAACGCGAACCTGCCCGCCGAATCGGAGGCGACCGACCAGAACCGGACCCTGGACGAAGCGGGCGAATGGTTGGTGATGACGGGTGTGTGCACGCACCTCGGCTGCGTGCCGCTCGGGAACTCGGGCGAATTCGGCGGCTGGTTCTGCCCCTGCCACGGCTCGCACTACGATACCTCCGGCCGCATCCGCAAAGGACCGGCGCCGCGCAATCTGGCCGTACCGGTGGCACAGTTCACCGACGCCACCACGCTGAAACTCGGCTGAGGGACAAGAACCGATGGCTGGCATTCCGCACGACCACTACGAGCCGAAGAGCGGGTTCGAAAAATGGCTGCACGAACGGCTTCCGGTCGTCAGCCTGATCTACGACACGCTGATGATCCCGACGCCCAAGAACCTGAACTGGATGTGGATCTGGGGCATCGTGCTGACCTTCTGCCTGGTCCTGCAGATCGTCACCGGCATCGTGCTGGCCATGCACTATACGCCGCATGTCGATGAGGCCTTCGCCAGCGTCGAACACATCATGCGCAACGTGAACGGCGGCACGCTGATCCGCTACATTCACGCCAACGGCGCCTCGCTCTTCTTCTTCGCCGTCTATCTCCACATCTTCCGCGGCCTTTACTACGGCAGCTACAAGGCGCCGCGCGAAGTGACCTGGATCATCGGCATGCTGATCTATCTGGCGATGATGGCGACGGGCTTCCTCGGCTACGTGCTGCCCTGGGGCCAGATGTCCTTCTGGGGCGCCACCGTCATCACCGGCCTTTTCGGCGCGATCCCCGGCATCGGGCCGGACATCCAGACCTGGCTCCTGGGCGGGCCGGCGGTCGACAACGCCACGCTCAACCGCTTCTTCTCGCTGCACTACCTTCTGCCCTTCGTCATCGCGGGGCTGGTCATCGTGCATATCTGGGCCTTCCACACTACCGGCAACAACAACCCCACCGGGGTCGAGGTGCGCCGCGGCTCGAAGGCCGAGGCCGACCGCGACACGCTGCCCTTCTGGCCCTACTTCGTGATCAAGGACCTCTTCGCGCTGGCGGTGATCCTGGCCATCTTCTTCGCGGTGGTGGGCTTCATGCCCGCCTACTTCGGCCACCCCGACAACGCGATCGAGGCGAACCCGCTGGCCACCCCGGTCCATATCGTGCCGGAATGGTACTTCCTGCCCTTCTACGCGATCCTGCGGGCCTTCACCTCGGACGTCTGGGCGGTGCAGCTAGTGCAGTTCGTCACCTTCGGCATCGTCGACGCCAAGTTCTTCGGCGTGATCGCGATGTTCGGCGCGATCTTGGCGCTGGCGCTGGCGCCCTGGCTCGACACCTCGTCGGTGCGTTCCGGGCGCTACCGGCCGATGTTCAAGTGGTGGTTTGCGCTTCTGTGCATCGACTTCGTTGTGCTGATGTGGGTCGGCTCGCAGGTTCCGACCGAGGTCACCTCGTGGATATCGCTGATCGCCTCGGCCTACTGGTTCGCCTACTTCTTCATCATCCTGCCGCTTCTGGGCGTGATCGAGAAGCCGCTGCCGCAGCCCGCGACGATCGAGGACGACTTCAAGGCGCACTACCCCGCCAGCACGACGGCGGCGGAATGAGAAGGGAACGGACGGACATGCTCAGGACTCTCGCATTCGCCGCCGCCTCGGCTCTCGCGCTTTCGGCGGGGGCGGCCCGCGCCGAAAACGAAGTGACGATCCCCGACGTGGCCTTCTCGTTCGAAGGTCCCTTCGGCAGGTTCGACGAACACCAGCTGCAGCGCGGCCTTCAGGTCTATACCGAGGTCTGCGCCGCCTGCCACGGCATGCGCTACGTCGCGATCCGGGCGCTGGCCGAAGAGGGCGGCCCACACCTGCCCGAAGATCAGGTCCGCGCCTACGCGGCCGCATTCCCGATCAATGACGAGGCATCGAACCCCCAGCTCTTCGACCCAGAGAAGCAGGAGTTCCGCAAGCTCGAGCCGGCCGATCTCTTTCCGATCAACCATGCCGTGGGCGCGCCCGACCTCAGCCTGATGGCCCGCGCCCGCGCCGGGTTCCACGGGCCGTACGGTCTTGGGGTCAACCAGTTCTTCAAGGGAATGGGCGGCCCGGAATACATCCATGCGATCCTGACGGGCTACGAAGACCCCCCCGCCTGCGCCAAGGGCGACGAACCGGGGGCGTACAACGTCCGCTTCCCCAAGGGGTTCATTCCGGACAGCTGCAAGGACGAACACGGCCATGCCACCATCGAGGGCAGCTGGATCGCCATGTCGCCGCCGCTCGCGGACGATGCCGCGACCTATCAGGACGAAACCAAGGCGACGGTCGACCAGATGGCGATGGACGTCTCGGCCTTCCTGACCTGGGCGGCCGAACCGAAGATGATGGAGCGCAAGCGCATGGGCTTCACGGCGGTTCTGTTCCTCGGCTTGATCGCGGTGATGCTCTACCTCGTCAACAAGCAGATCTGGGCGCGGGCAAAGGGCAAGAACGCCGGGGCCTGAGCCGGCTTTCGGCAAGACTTCGAGGGGCGCGGTCCGGGAACGGTCCGCGCCTTTTCACTTCCCCAGGTACTCCGCCACCTCGCGCGGCGGATCGTCGAGAAGCGACCCGGTCGGCACCGGCGGCCGCGCCCTGCCCTCGGCCACGACCACCGTAGCGGGGCAAAGCCGCCGCGCGTCCTGCGGGTCGTGGCTGACCATCAGCAGCGCCGCGCCGGTCTCGCCGGCCACCTCCGCCACAAGGCCGAGCATCGCGCGCCGCATGCCGGGGCCAAGCGCCGCGAAGGGCTCGTCCAGCAGCAGCAGCGGCCGCGCCCTCAGCAAGACCCGCGCCAGCGCCACCCGCGCCCCTTCGCCCCCGGAAAGCGACCCGGCCCGGCGCCCTCCCATCCCGTCCATCTCCACCCGCCCAAGCGCCGCGCCAACCCGCGAACGATCTGCTTCGGACAGACGCAGCGACGGCGCGATCCCGAGGCCGAGGTTTTCGGCCACCGTCAGATGCGGAAACAGGTTCTGCTCCTGAAACAGGATCGACAGCGGCCTTTCCCCGGGCCGCATCGCGCCAAGATCGCGCCCCTCCCACAGAACGCGGCCCGCCTGCGGCGGCACGAACCCAGCGATGGCGCCGATCAGGGTCGATTTCCCGGCACCGGACGGCCCGATCACCGCCACCCGCGCGCCTGCGGCCACCGTCAGATCGGCGGCCAGCGCGAAGCCCCCCAGCCTGATCCGTACCCCCTCAAGCGCCAGCATCGCGGCCCCCGAGCCGGTCGAAAAGCAGGAACATCCCGAACCCAAGCCCCACCAGCAGAAGCGAGGCCCCGGCCGCCTGATCCATCCGGTAGGCGCCCATCAGGCGCCCCACCGCCACCGGCAAGGTGGCCCGGTCAGGGTCGCCGAACAGTGCCGCCACGCCCAGATCGCCCACCGACAAAGCGGCCGAAAGCCCCGCCGCGAAACACAGGGGCCGCCTGAGCCGGGGCAGCACGGCGGCCCGCGCCCGCGCCCAACCCGTCATCCCCAGACTGTCCGCCAGCCGCCCGTATCCCGCCTCGGCCTCGCGCGCCGGCATAGCGAGGATGCGCAGCGCGAAGGGCAGCGCGGCCAGCGCATTGGCGAAGGCGGTCATCGGCAGGGCCAGCGCCTGCGGATCGGCGACCGGCCTGAGAATCAGGAACAGCCCCGTCCCGGTGACAAGCGGCGAGGCGACCATCGCCAGCATCCCCAGCCCCTCGACCCGCCGCGCCGCCCCGGAGGCCATCCGCGCCGCTCCCAGGGCCATCGGCACCGCGGCGGCCAGCGCCAGCGCGGTCGCGGCCAGGGCCACCAGCATCGACCGCCCGGCGGCCTGCCAGACCGAAGGTGGCAGCCCGGCCAGATGCGGCACCCCGGCCGCAAGGACCGAGACAAGCGGCACCAGAAGAAACCCCGCCGCGCCGCCCACCAGCGCCACGTCCCCCGCCGCCCGCCAGCCACCCGCCGGTGCCCTGACCGCAACGCGCCGGCCCGCCCCGGCACCGATCCCTGCGGGCAGCGCGATGCGCAGCGCCGCCATCGCCACCGCGCCCGACAGCAGAAGCTGCACGGCGGCCAGCCCCGCCGCCCGTCCCGGATCGAAGTCGAACCGGAACGCCTGATAGATCGCCAGTTCCACCGTCGTCGCCCGCGGGCCCCCGCCAAGCATCAGCGCGACGGCGAAGCTGGTCAGGCAGACAAGGAAGACGGCCAGGAACGCCCCCGGCAGCACCGCCCTCAGCATCGGCCGCTCCAGGTGGCGCGCGATGTCGGATGCGGTGAAGTTCAGGCTTTCGGCCAGCCGGAACCGCTCGGCCGGAATGTCGGCCCAGCCCTGCAGGATCAGCCGGATCGCCAGCGGCAGGTTCGTGAAGACATGCGCCAGGATCACCCCCTGCGGCCCGTAGACCGAAACCTCGGGCAGGCCGGCCGCCCGCAAACCCTCGTTGACCGCGCCCGTCCGCCCGAACACCGACAGGATCGCCCCCGCCGCGACGACCGAAGGCAGGATGAACGGCGCCCCGAACAGCGACAGTAGCGCCCCGCGCCCCGGAAACGCCCGTCGCGCCAGCGCCCGCGCCACCGGCACTGCAAGACCGGCCGAGATCGCCGCCGAAACCGCCGCCTGCCACAGCGTGAAGCGGATCGCCGCCCGGTCCCCCGCATCGGGCCAGCCGCCCCCTTCCGCATGGACCAGCACCGCCAGCAGCGGCAGCCCGACCGCCAGCGCGACTGCGCCCGCCGCGATCCGCGCCCCGTGCCCTACGTCCCGGGCCTTCACCGGCTCAACACCTCCCGCCATTCCGCAAGCGCCGGATCGCGAAGCGCGGCAACCTCGCCGGCGGTCAGGAAAAGGGTCTTCTCCGGCCGCTTCTGCATCTGGAAAGGCAACGGAAGCTCCGGCAGCGGGAGGTTCGATGGGTACATCCAGTTCGTCTGCGGGATCGCCGACTGGAAGGCCGGGCTTTCCATGAACTTCAGGAACCGGTCGGCCAGCGCCCCCTGATCGCTTCCCGCCAGCTTCGCCGCCACCTCCACCTGCAGCATGTGCCCCTCGCGGAAGATCGCCGCCTCTCTCGTGCCGTCGCCCTCGGCCATCCGGTGATAGACGGGCGAAGTCGTGTAGCTCAGCACCATGTCCGCCTCGCCCTTCAGGAAAAGCCCGTAGGCTTCGGACCAGCCGGGCGTGATCGTCAGAATATTGTCGGACAGGCCCGCCCAGATTTCGCCCGACCGGTCGCCATAGGCGGCCTTCACCCACAAGAGCAGCCCCAGCCCTGGGGTCGAGGACCGCGGATCCTCGATCACGATCTTCAGGTCCGATGCGGCGAGCTCTTCGAAAGAGGCCGGAACGGTGCCGATTTTCGTCGCGTCGTAGACGAAGGCGAACCATCCCCAGTCGAAGGGAGCGAAGGTGCCGTTGGTCCAGTCCACGGGCAAGGCGCCCGCCTTCGGGCGGGTGGGGGCGGGGGCGAAAAGGCCGCTCTCCTGCGCGGCCGGGATCAGGTTCTGGTCGAGCCCGAGCACAACGTCGGCTTCGGTGGCGCTTCCCTCCAGCAGCACCCGCGCCAAGAGCGCCGCCCCGTCGCCCGCCGTGACCCAGCGCAGCTCGCAGCCGCAGCCCGCCTCGAACCCCGCCTTCACCGCCGGCCCCGGGCCCCATTCGGCGGCGAAGCTGTCATAGGTGTAGACCGTCAGGACAGGCTTCGTCTGGGCCGTTGCCGGCAGGGCAAGTCCACAGCAGGCGGCAAGGACGGGCAGGTATCGCATCACGCTCTCCGGGCGGCAGAACTGCAGGAGAGTGCCGGGGCGGATCGCCCCACCTTCCCTCCGCCGGTCCTAACCGGTTCAGGTTCAGCGGGTTCGCGGGCCATGTCCCGCATCTCAGCCCGTCCGTCCGGGCACCCCGAGGTAGAGCGTCAGGATAGCCGGGACCGTCGCGGGCGCAAGGGGCGAAATCCCTTGAGAGCCGCCGGGCGCGCGGCTAGAGCGGGGGGCAAGGAGAACCCCGATGAGCCTCAACACCTTCGGCCACGTCTTCCGCGTCACCACATGGGGGGAAAGCCACGGGCCGGCGCTTGGCGCGGTGGTCGATGGCTGCCCGCCGGGGATCGCGCTTTCGGAAGCCGACATCCAGCCTTGGCTCGACAAGCGCAAGCCCGGGCAGTCGAAGTTCACCACCCAGCGGCGGGAAGAGGACCGGGTGGCGATTCTGTCGGGCGTCTACGAAGGGGTGACGACCGGCACCCCGATCGCGCTGGAAATCCAGAACACCGACCAGCGCTCGAAGGACTATTCCGACATCGCGACGCGCTTCCGCCCCGGCCACGCGGACCTGACCTATCACCTGAAGTACGGGTTGCGTGACCCCCGCGGCGGCGGCCGGTCCTCGGCGCGTGAAACGGCGGCGCGGGTGGCCGCCGGGGGGGTCGCCCGCCGGGTGCTCGCCGCGCTTGCCCCCGGGCTTTCGGTGACCGGCTACATGATCCAGATGGGCCCCC
>JBJXFU010000004.1:0-19164 GCA_046155885.1 Paracoccaceae bacterium | reverse complement strand
GTCAGCGCCGGATCAGCCCGACCCCCGAGGCGATCATCCACAGCGACAGCAGCGCGTATCCCGCCACGGCGGCGAATCCGAAGACGGCCCCTTCCGCGCCGATCACCAGCGCCACGCCTTCATAGGCTCCGGTGGCGATGACGGCAGCGGTCAGCGCGCCCAAGGCGGCGGTGACCTTGTGGCCTTCGCGCAGCTGTAGGGCGGCGGTGGTGCCCGCGAACATCGCGGTGAAGATCTGTCCCAGATGCTCGCCGATGGCCATGCCGCCATAGGCGTGGATCCCTGCGAAGATGGAGGCGCCCTGCGGGTCGGCGGCGAGGCCGGGTACCACCGTCACCCAGCGCAGCAGGCCGATGGCCTGGGTCAGGCCCGCCAGCGCGCCGAAAAGCGCCGCGGCGACGGCCAAAGCGGGAAAGCGGGCGATGCGGCCCGCGGCAAGCGAGTGGGCCAGGGTGACGGGCACGAAAAGGATCGCGGCCAGCGAAAAGGCATACCAGGTCAGGATCAGCTCCGGGCCCCCCGCGGCGAAGGTGGCCAGGATGTCTCCGGCAGGGCGCCGCAGGATGCCGGGGTAATCGAATATCGCGGCGAGCCGGGCGAAGGGCAGGTTGAAGCCGATGGCCAGCGCGATCATCGCGGCCCCGGAAAAGACCCGTGCCGCGCGATCGGCGGCGGGCGCGCTGGCAGGGGCGGCATAGGCGGGGGCAGTCATGGCGGTTTTCCGATCGGGTTGAATTTGTCACTGATCGGTGACATACAGGTCGGAGCCGAGTCGCGCAAGGAGAATATCACCGTCCGGTGACAAAATTCGGAACAGCATGACGGACACACCGAGAAACCGCGAAGACACCCGCCAGCGCATCCTGAACGCGGCGCTGGACTTGCTTGCGAAAGGCGGCTTCGGCGCGCTGGGCATCAATGCCGTGGCACGCGAGGCCGGGGCCGACAAGCAGTTGATCTACCGCTATTTCGGCGGGATGGACGGGCTGACCGAGGCGATGGGCCTCGCGGTAGCCGAGGAGCTGACGGCGGCGCTGGCCCCGTCCGCGGACCCTCCGCCCGGCAGCTACGCGGACTTGATGGAGCGGCTGGCGCTGGCGCTTTTCGACTATCTCGCCGGGAATGCCCGCTACCGCCAGATCAGGGCCGTCGAGATCGCGGCGCCCTCGCCCGCGACCGCCGCCTTCGCCACGGCGCGCGGGCGGGCGATCAGGAACTGGGTCCTGGCTGCGCGCGGGGGTCTGGCCCCGCCCGAAGGGATCGACGCGCCGGCGCTGAACGCGGCGCTGATCGCCACGGTCGAGGGAATGACGGTGCTGGGCGCTGCCGGAATGCCGCTGGACGACGCGGCCAGCCGCGCCCGCGCACGAGCGGCCCTGCGGCGGCTGGTGCGCGGTGCCTACGTAGCAGGGTGAGGGCAGGGCGCCGGGGGATGCGAACGTCGCCGTGCCCGCCCGCAACCTCCGCGTCCAGGGCTGGCTCGTTACGGCGTGCTGGCCCGGTGCCGGCGCGATCACCCACCAGCCACCGCCCCCGGAAACGGCGCCGCGAACCGCGCCGTCAGGTCGCCCCGGTCCAGCCCCCAGAGCGCCGCCGGCCCGAGGGGGCGGTCGCTGGGCCAGGCGTGCAGCCAGAGCCCTCCGTCGTCATGCAACCGCAGCACGGCCCCGGCCGCGCGGAGGCGCCGTTGCAGGCGGTGCCAGTCGGGGGCGGTGGCCGCAGCCGCCGCCACCGCTTCGGCATCCAGCCGCGACAGGGGATGTGCCCGGACCGCCATGTCGCGGGCGATGGCAGCGCGGATCAGGTCGGCCGGCGCGCGGCCTTCGCTGCGCGCGGCCTGCGACAGCGCGGCGAGCGTGGCATCGGGAAGGCGGAGCGAGACGAGGCGGAGGCTCTCCATGCCGCCGATCCTCGCGCGCTCCCGGTTAACGCCCGGTGAAGGCCCGCCCTATTTCCCGACCGCCGCGAAACGGCCCTGGCCCGCGTCGTATTGTTCCAGCGTACCGCCGCCCACGTCATGCCAGAGGCCATGCAGCGTCAGCTCGCCGCTGGCGACCGCCGCCTGCACGAAGGGAAAGGTCATCAGGTTCTCAAGGCTCACCAGCACCGCCTGGCGCTCTAGTTCCCGTACCCGCGCGGCCTCATCCGCGATGCCCGCCACCCGCTCGTAGCCGGGGCGCAGGATGTCCATCCAGCGGCCGACATAGCTGGCCTTTTCCTCAAGCTCAGGCGCGTGGCCCGAACACATGTCGTGGCAGCCCCGGACGCCGCCGCAGGCCGAATGGCCGAGCACGATCAGATGCGCCACGCGCAGCGCCACGACGCCGTATTCGACCGCCGCCGAGGTGCCGTGATGGGCGCCGTCCGGCCGGTGCGGGGGCACCAGGTTGGCGATGTTGCGGTGGATGAAGAACTCGCCCTGGTCGGCGCCGAAGATCGAGGTCACGTGCACCCGGCTGTCGCAGCAGGAAATCACCATCGCGCGCGGCCGCTGCCCGTCTTCGGCCAGGCGGCGGTACCAGACGCGGTTTTCGGCGTAGGTGGTGGCCTTCCAGCCGAGGTAGCGCTGGACAAGATAGGCGGGAAGCGGACGGGCGAAGTGCATCGGGGGCCTTTTCCGGGTGCGTCGCCCCTCTCTAGGCCGTGAACCGGACGAATTCGAGAGGTTTCCACCCGCCCCCGTCAACGCTTTCTTCAGGGGCGGCGGCGGACAGTCTGGCGGCGCGTGGGGCGCTTGGGGATCAGGAGGGGTCGGGTGGCCGGGGTAACCTTGCTGCGCCCGGACGAGCCGGTCAGGCTCGAATCGGCGCGGATAATCGAACTTTACGCGCGGCTCGGCGAAAGCGGGGCGGGCAGCGTGGTGGCGCGGGCGGGCGACGAGATCGCGGCCCGGATCGCCGAGATGGAACGCCTCGCCGGCAGCGGGCAGTACCGCGCCGTGGCGCTTTCGAGCGCGCGGCTCTCGGCGCTGGCCGAGCGGATCGGCATGACGACAATGGCGCGGGTGGCGGCCGATGTTCTGCGCGCCGCGCTGACCGGCGACGAACATGCCCGGGCCGCCACGCTCTGCCGGCTTGCCCGCATCGCCGGCCGGTCAGTCAGCGCGGTGGACGATCTGGGGCGCGCGATCCTGTGATCCCGGCTTGCGGCCCGGGGCGAAGCCGATAGGCTCTCGCCCGCAGGTCGAAGCGGGAGCGCCGGGCATGAACATGACATTCGCGGGTCCGCAGGACGGGGCGCCGCGACCCCTGTATCTGGTGGCCGACCATGACGCGGCCGGGTTCCTCGCCGCCCGCGCCGCGGCCGAACGGGCCTGGCTCGGGGCGGCGGGCTTCACCGGGGCGCTGGGGCAGCTGGCGGTCCTGCCGGGGGCCGACGGCGCGCCGGCGGCGGCGGTCTTCGGGATGGGCACGCCGGCGGCGCGGCGGCGCGGGCGGTTTCATCTGGCAAAGGCGGCGGCCGAACTTCCCGCCGGGGCCTGGCGGATCGAAGGCGGCTTGTCGGCAGAGGCGGCGGCGGAAGCCGCGCTCGGCTGGCTTCTGGGCGCCTACCGCTTCGGCCGTTACAAGGCCGCGCCCGCGCAGAAGGCGAAGCTCGTCTGCCCCGCCGGGGTCGATGCGCGCCGGATCGAAACGCTCGCGGCATCCGAGGCGCTGACCCGCGATCTGGTGAACACGCCCGCGTCCGACATGGGGCCGGAAGAGCTGGAAAGAGCGTTCATGGCTCTGGCCGCCGAATTCGGCGCCAGGGCCGATGCGATCCGGGGCGCCGATCTGGTCACCCTCGGCTTCCCGCTGGTCCACGCCGTCGGCCGCGCCTCGGACCGCGCGCCCCGGCTTCTCGACATGCGCTGGGGCGACACGGGGCCGGCGCTGACGCTGGTCGGCAAGGGCGTGTGCTTCGACACCGGGGGCCTTGACCTGAAGACGGCGCCGCTGATGGGGCTGATGAAGAAGGACATGGGCGGCGCGGCGACGGTGATGGGCCTGGCGCGGTCGATCATGGCGCTGGGCCTGCCGCTGCGCCTGCGCGTGCTGGTGCCGGCGGTCGAGAATGCGGTGGCGGGCAACGCCTTCCGCCCCGGCGACATCCTGACCAGCCGCAAGGGCCTGACGGTCGAGATCAACAACACCGACGCGGAAGGCCGCCTGATCCTCGCCGACGCGCTGGCCCTTGCGGATGAGGAGCGGCCCGACCTGATCGTCTCGATGGCCACGCTCACCGGCGCAGCGCGGGTGGCGGTCGGGCCCGACCTCGCGCCCTTCTACACCGATGACGACCCGCTCGCTTCGGCGCTGGCCGCCTCGGGTGCCCGGGTCGCCGATCCGGTCTGGCGGATGCCCTTCTGGGACCCCTACGAGGCGATGATCGAACCCGGCATCGCCGACCTCGACAACGCGCCGTCGGGCGGCTTCGCGGGGTCGGTCACGGCGGCGCTGTTCCTCCGCCGCTTCGTCACCGCCGCGCCGCGATACGCACATTTCGACATCTACTGCTGGCAGCCCACGGCCCAGCCCGGGCGGCCCAAGGGCGGCGTCGGGCAGGGGGCGCGCGCCATCCTCGACGCGCTGCCCGCCGTGCTCGGCCTCTGACGATGCCGGACGCCCCGGACCCAAGGATCACGCCTGCGAATGGCCGCGTCGCGCATCTGTCGCTGCGTGGCCTGGTCACCGCCGAACGCTTCGTTCCGGGCGAGCCTGCGCGCCTGTCGCCGCCGCTGGCCGACCTTCTCGACGCGCCCGGCGGGCGGCGGCAGCGGCAGGCCCTGCGCGGCGACCGGGTGCTGGTGCTGGACCGCGAGCGAGGGTCCGCCTTCGTCCAGCTGGCGCGGAACGGCTATTGCGGCTGGCTGCCACAGGCGGCGCTGGCTCCCGACCGGCAGGCGACGCACTGGGTCGCCGCACCGGCCACGCATCTTTATCCCGCGCCGGACCTGAAGGCGCGGGAAACCGCGTCGCTGTCGCTCGGCGCGCGGGTGACGGTCACCGGGACCGAGGGGCGCTTTGCGCGGACCGATGCCGGCGAGTACCTTCCTGCGGTTCACCTGCGCCCCATCGGCGACTGGGCGACCGACGCGGCGGCGGTCGCCGAAAGCCTGACCGGCACGCCCTATCTCTGGGGCGGCAACAGCCGGGCGGGGCTCGATTGCTCGGGGCTCGTCGAGGCCGCCTTCGGCGCCTGCGGACAGGCCTGCCCCGGCGACAGCGATTTGCAGGAACGGGGGCTTGGCCGGGCTCTCGCGCCGGGTGACGCGGTTGCGCGGGGCGATCTTGTGTTCTGGAAGGGGCATGTGGCCATCGCGCTCAATGCGGCGCAGATCGTGCACGCCAACGCCCACGCCATGGCGGTTTCCGCAGAGGACCTCGCCGCCGCGGTGGCGCGGATCGAGGCGTCTGGGGGCGGGTCGGTGACCGGGCGCAGGCGCGTCGAAGCGAAGTGACCGGGGCCGGGCGAAGGCTCCCCCGTCTGCCCACGACTCTGCCTGCCGCACCTCTTTGCCTGCGGACGACCCCAGGCGCCGCGACGCCCGGGGTGAGAGTCTGTCCGTCCGCGCCTCAGAGCCGCGCGATGCCTTCCAGCGCCAGCCCCTGCGCCGCCTCGGCAAAGGCCGCGCCGGCCGCCTTTGTCGCGGTAACCTCCGCCGCCGCCGCAAAGCGGGAACCCAGCGCCAGCAGGTCCCGCCCGCCCAGCCGCTCGGTCCGCCACCAGGGCTCGGGGTCGGGGTCCGGGATCGGCGGCCAGCCACCCTTCGGGATGTGGATGACGATGGGTTCGTTGCCGCACCAGCCGGTGAAGCGGCTCACATAGCCGCTGACGATGATGATGCCGCGGTCCTCGCCCGCATCCATCCCTTCGGCCAGTTCGGCCATCAGTTCGGCCCGCGCGATCGCCTCGTCGGCCATCGCCCGAAGCCACACCGCTTTCGGCGGCAGGGGCTGCGGGTTCAGCATGACCGAGGCGAGCAGCGCCCAGGGGTCGGGCAGCGGTCCGGCTTTCCAGGGCTCGGGGTGCGGCTTCATATGTCGCGCGGCGATTTCCGCCCGGAACCGCGCCAGCGCCCCCCGGACCACCGGATCCCAGGGACCGTGCGGCAAGGGCTCGTCGTCCGAGGGCAGGAACGCCCCCCCGCCCGAGCCCACGGCGCGATAGAGCTTGTCGACCGGCACGCGCAACTCAGCCGTGCCGAACGGCTTCATGTCCATGTCAAATCCTCCTCCGGCGGAGGGCGCCGCAGCGCCGCCCCCGGAAAAATGTGTTCAGTTTTCAGGTATTCGGAAAAAAGCAGACAGCCCGCAGCGCTTGCCCCGGACCGACCATGACCCTACGTCAAATGACTGAGTCGCTCAACGTATGGTTGTCCATACCTTCGCCTCGGCGGGGGAAGCCGCCAGCCCCGGGTCAAACCGCCATTACCCCTCCGACCATACCGCCATCTCGTTTCCGCCCGGCTCGCGGAAATGGAACCGCCGCCCGCCGGGGAAGGCGAAGATCGCGCGGGTGATCTCGGCCCCCGCCGCCCTGACCCGCGCTTCGACAGCCTCAAGGTCGTCCGTCCTGACGATCACCAGCGGCGCGCCCGGCTGGCGCGAGCCGCTGCCGTCGATCCCGCCGTCAAGTCCGGCATCGGCGAAGGCCTGGTACGCCGGGCCATAATCCGTGAAGGACCAGCCGAAAGCCTTGGCGAAGAACGCCTTTGACCGCGCCAGATCGCCGCTTGCGAATTCCACGTAGTCGATCCTGTCCATTGCCCCTCTCCATGCCTGTTCCGTTCTTCGTTCCGGTCCCCGGACACCCGTGCGGCAACCCGGGCGTCGCGCGCCGCCCCGGGAAAAGCCGCACAAGCCCCGCCCGGATTGCCGGGACCCGGGTTCTTCTCTGCCGGCCCGGAACGGCATTGCGCGGCCGGGCGGGTACGGCCTGGCTTCGCCGGGACAGTGTCCCGCGCGCCGATGGCGGCCGCAGCCCGATGCACGAAGGGAGCATATCTTGGTTTCTGCCGTTGAGGTTGTCCAGAAGTGGGAGGGGGCAAGGAACCTTGCGCCGCCGCGAACAGTCAACCCGGTCAGCCTGAACATGGTGGTCAACTACGCGCTTGTCCTGGACTTCAACGACCAGGGCTACTTCCACCTGCGGTCGGCGCGCGGCGTTCCGCCGTTGGGTGGGCTGTACCTCAACGATGCGGCCAGGATTCTGAGCGACATCGACAATCTGTATGTAAGCGCGCACGGCGACATCAAGAACGTCCCCGCCTTCCAGCAATTGTACGGACTTGCGCCGCGGACGCTGAATTTCGTCGGGAACGACGGTCAGCCCGGAACCCGGGGCATGCCGACCTATCCCTGCCACTACTGCGGGATCGTGCTGCCGGTGGACCTGATCGAGATCGACCACACGATGCCGCAAAGCGCCGGGGCGACGGGACAAATGGCGGCGATACTGAAGGTCATGCATATGGTCGACGGCCGCCTGACCCAGGGACAGGCACAGGGACGCAAGGCTGCCGCCTTCGCGCAGGGCAACTTTGCCTTCATCCCGCCCAAGGCCGTCCGCAACGGCGGTGGCACGGGCGGCAACTTCGGCGCGCCCTGGAACAGCAACTTTCCGGTGCAAGGCTCCGCCAAGGCTGCCCGCTATACCCCGACGCAGGAAGGCGAAACGCTGCTGGCGCTCGGCTTCCTTTGCTTCGGCACCGGCGTGAAAGGTTTCCAGCATCGCTGCATGAACAATTTCCTCGATCTCGTTCCGGCCTGCCGCAGTTGCAACGGCAGCAAGACCAACATCGCGTTTGACCGGCAATAGACGGCCCCGGTGCGCCAAACGCGGAAGACGGGTTACGGGCGCTGCCGTTGCAAACCAGTGGGTTCGGTGCCTAGGGCGGGATGCCCCTTTCCGGAATCGTCCGCGTTCGGCCCTGTCACCTGGCGTCCGGCGAGGGCCTCCGGTGATTCGAAGTTAACGGTTAATTCACCCAAAGCCATACGATCGTATGGCAGGTTGCTGGCATATTGCTGGCTGGTTGCTGGCACCCTGCGAACGCTGCGAAGTCCGATAATTAATGCAGCGCCCGAAAGGGCTTGCGGCCGGTTTGCGGAGCTTCCCGAGGGCCGGAAAAGGCGGCCCCGGTTCCGTATGAAGTCAACTTGCACTAGGCTCAAGAAATCCGCCTCTCGAAAGGCTCTTGGCAATGTATTGCCGGTTGCTCGTCGCGGCAGTTCTGACAGGCCTCCTGCATTCCGGCGCAGACGCGGGCGGAACGCCCGCACGCCCGTTCATCGACGGCCGCTGGCAGGGCGGCATCGAAACCGGCCCCGACAGCCCGGATTTCGCGGAGTGCTGGGCCGGCACGACATTCGGCGACGGCACCACCCTGACGCTCGCGGAACGAAGGGACGGCACCTGGCTTCTGCGGCTGTCCAATCCCGGCTGGCAGCTACCGGACGCGCAACGGTACACCATGCTCGCGCAGGTCGACTTCTATCCCCGGCTTCGTGTATCGGCCGAAGCCAGAACCCCGACACTGCTGGAGATCGCGGACCCCGACCCCACCTCCTTGGTGGGGCTCATCGAATACGGCCACACGATCAATCTCGCCTCGGTCGGCTTCAACGAAAAGTACGATCTTGAGGGCAGCGCCAAGATCATCGAGCGAATCCGCACCTGCTCCGCCGGTCGGTTTGCTGCCGAAAGGCCAGCGACGAAGAACGGACCGGGCCAATAGTCGCCACTGCGCCAACGACCTGAACTGGCACAATTTGACGTTGCGGGACATAAAGAGAACCGAACATCCGCGACAGCCGGGAGTTGCCGTCCGGGGCCGGAGACGTCGACGGCCGCGCCGAACGTCAACGGCAGGCCGGCCGTGACATCGGCCCGTGCAAGGGCTACCGTCCCCTTTTCCGGCTGGAGCGGCATGATGAGCAGCATGAAGGCGGTCGTCATCCGCAAGGCGGGCGGACCCGAGGTTCTGAACCTGGAAACCCTGCCGGTCCCGGCACCGAAACCCGGTTGGGTTCTGATCAGGGTGCGGGCCTTCGGTCTGAACCGGTCCGAGCTTTTCACCCGCCAGGGCCATTCGCCGAACGTGCCCTTCCCCCGCGTTCTTGGCATCGAAGCCGTGGGCGAGGTCGTGGCGGCACCGGATGGCGGCTTCGCGGAAGGTGACACAGTGGCCACGGCGATGGGCGGCATGGGGCGGCAATTTGACGGGGGATATGCGGAATACACCCTTGTGCCCGCCGGCCAGGTCCAGAAACTCCGCTCCGGCCTGCCCTGGAACGTGCTCGGGGCCCTGCCCGAGATGGTCCAGACCGCGTGGGGATCGCTGCACACCGCCCTCGGAGCGAAGACGGGCGAGACGCTTCTGATCCGCGGCGGGACAACCTCTGTGGGCCTGACGGCCGCGATCCTGGCCAAAGAGGCCGGGCTGCTCGTCCTGGCAACGTCGCGGCGCGAGGACCGTCGGGAGATGCTCCTGAAGAACGGCGCCGACGAGGTGTTCATCGACGCGGGCGAAATCGCCCCGGCTGTCAGGGCGGCGTACCCGGACGGCGTCCACCGGGTTCTCGAGCTTGTCGGCACCACCACGCTGCGCGACAGCCTGAAATGCGCCGCCCCGGGCGGCTCGGTCTGCATGACCGGAATGGTCGGCAACGCCTGGGAGTTCGAACGTTTCAGCCCGATGGATGCGATCCCCACCGCCGTTAACCTGACGACCTATTCCGGCGGTGCCGGGGACTTCTTCTCGACACCCCTCCAGCGGGTCGTGGACGCGGTGGAAGCCGGCACCTTCGTCCCTCCCATCGGCAAGACCTTCGCGATGGGCGACATCGTCGAGGCGCACCGTACGATGGAGGCAAACTCCGCCGGCGGAAAGATCGTCGTCACGACGTGACGGGCCGATAGCGGACGCCTGCCCGAGGTCAGCCAAGGACGGTACCGTCCCCCCGGGCGCCCCTCGCCCGCCTCCTTCAGTGCAGCACCGCATCCTCCGGCCGGGGCTTGCCTGTACGCGACACCCGCTCGCCGACGATCAGCCCCTCGGCCCCGGCGCTGACATGCACCGTCTCGCCGTCCTTGACGTCGCCCGACAGGATCATCTCGGCCAGCGGGTCCTGAAGCGACCGCTGGATCACCCGCTTCAGCGGCCGCGCGCCATAGACCGGGTCGTAGCCCTCGTCGCCCAGCCACTTCCGCGCCGCCTCGTCCAGGCCCAGCTCGATCTTCCGCGCCGCCAGGCGCTTTTCCAGCAACTTGATCTGGATCGTCACGATCCCGGTCATGTCGCCGCGCGTCAGCCGCTCGAAGATGATCTGCTCGTCCAGCCGGTTCAGGAACTCCGGCCGGAAATGCGCGCGCACCGCCTCCATCACCTCGCGCCGCGCGCCCGAGGAATCGCTGCCCTCCGGCAACTGGCTCAGCGCCTGGCTCCCGAGGTTCGAGGTCAGCACGATCAGCGTCTGCTTGAAATCGACCGTCCGGCCCTGCCCGTCGGTCAGCTGCCCGTCGTCCAGCACCTGCAACAGCACGTTGAACACATCCGGATGCGCCTTCTCGACCTCGTCGAAAAGGACGACCTGATAGGGACGCCGCCTGACCGCCTCGGTCAGGGCACCGCCCTCGTCATAGCCCACATAACCCGGCGGCGCGCCGATCATCCGGGCGACCGAGTGCTTTTCCATGTATTCCGACATGTCGATGCGGACCATCGCGTGCTCGTCATCGAAGAGGTACTCCGCCAGCGCCTTGGTCAGTTCCGTCTTGCCGACGCCGGTGGGGCCAAGGAACAGGAACGACCCCAGCGGCCGGTTCTCGTCGTTCAGCCCGGCCCGCGCCCGCCGGACCGCATTCGCCACGGCCACCACCGCCGCCCGCTGCCCGATGACGCGGCGGCCCAGCTCCTCTTCCATCTTCAGAAGCTTCTCGCGCTCGCCCTCCAGCATCTTCGTCGTCGGAATCCCCGTCCAGCGCTCGACCACCTCGGCGATCTGCTCGGGCCGCACGGCTTCCTCCACCATCAGCCCGTCGCCCGCCTCGGCCTCGCCCAGCTTCTTCTCCAGGTCCGGGATGCGCCCGTACTGTAATTCCCCCGCCTTGGCGAAGTTGCCCTCGCGCTTGGCCTGCTCCAGCTCGGTGCGCGCCGCTTCCAGCTGTTCCTTCAGCCCGCGCGCCGATTCCAGCTTGTCGCGCTCGGCCTGCCACTTCGCGGTCATCGAAGCGGATTGCTCCTGCAGCTCGGCCAGTTCCCTCTCGATCTTCTCCAGCCGGTCCTTCGACGCCGCGTCGTCCTCCTTCTTCAGCGCCTCGGCCTCGATCTGCTTTTGCAGGATCTGCCGGTCCAGCTCGTCCAGCTCCTCGGGCTTGCTGTCCACCTCCATCCGCAACCGGCTCGCCGCCTCATCCATCAGGTCGATGGCCTTGTCGGGAAGGAAGCGGTCGGTGATGTAGCGGTGGCTCAGCGTTGCCGCCGCCACCAGCGCGGCATCGCTGATGCGCACGCCGTGGTGCATCTCGTACTTTTCCTTGATGCCCCGCAGGATCGAAATCGTGTCCTCGACCGTGGGTTCGCTGACCATCACAGGCTGGAACCGCCGCGCCAGCGCCGCGTCCTTCTCGATGTACTTGCGGTACTCGTCCAGCGTCGTGGCACCAACGCAATGCAGTTCGCCCCGGCTCAGCGCCGGCTTGATCAGGTTCGCGGCATCCATCGCCCCGTCCGACTTGCCCGCGCCCACCAGCGTGTGCATCTCGTCGACAAACAGGATGATCTCGCCCGCCGCCGCTTCGATCTCTTTTAGGATGGCCTTCAGCCGCTCCTCGAACTCGCCCCGGTACTTCGACCCGGCGATGAGCGCCCCCATGTCCAGCGCCATCAGCTTCTTGTTCTTGAGGCTCTCGGGCACGTCGCCATTGACGATCCGCAAGGCCAGCCCCTCAGCGATCGCCGTCTTGCCGACGCCGGGTTCCCCGATCAGCACCGGGGTGTGCTTGGTCCGCCGGCTCAGCACCTGCATGGTGCGCCGGATTTCATCGTCGCGCCCGATGATCGGGTCGATCTTGCCCGCCTCGGCCATCTCGGTCAGATCGCGCGCATACTTCTTCAGCGCCTCGAACGTATCCTCGGCCGAGGCGCTGTCGGCCGTCCGACCCTTGCGGATGTCGTTGATCGCCGCGTTGATCCCCTGCGCCGTCACCGCGCCCGCATCCAGCGCGTCCTTCGCCCGCGTGTTCA
Source organism: Paracoccaceae bacterium (assembly GCA_046155885.1). GTDB lineage: Bacteria > Pseudomonadota > Alphaproteobacteria > Rhodobacterales > Rhodobacteraceae > JAOADN01. The sequence continues at coordinate 6,935 of JBJXFU010000004.1, read as the reverse complement.
CCAGCGCCAAAGCGGTCAGGAGCCGCTCGACGGGCACGAAACTGTCGCCCGCCTTGTTCGCAACCTTCTCCGCCTCGTCAAGAACCCTGACCAGCGAGGGGTCGATATAGGTCTGCCCGTCGCCACCCTGCACCTTCGGCAGCTTGGCGATCGAGGCGTCGATGGCCTTGGCCACCTGCTCGGGGCTGCCCCCGACCCGCCGGATCAGGTTCGACGCCAGCCCCTGATCGTCATCCAGAAGCGCCTTCAGCAGGTGATCGGGCAGCACCCTCTGGTGGCTTTCCCGCATCGCGATGGTCTGCGCCGCCTGAAGGAATCCGCGCGACCGCTCCGTGAACTTTTCCAGGTTCATCGGCTCTCTCCTCTCATCAAGCCCCCGGGCCTCGCCCGCCCGCCGCTGCGGCTCGGGTCCCCCGGGTCTTGGGGCTGACTTGGCGACCGGCCCGGGGCTTTTCAAGTGCGCCAGGCGGCGGCATCATCGGGGGCAAAGACCAGCGCCCGCCGACCGGACCGCACCGCCATGCCGCCGTTCCCGACCCGTGCCCGGACCATCGCCGGAACCCTTCTTCTGGTCTTCTTCTTCGCTGCATGCCTGCCCAACGGCTTCCGCCCCCCTGCGGTTCCGCCACCGCAAACCGTCGCGCTTTCGGTGACCCTGGCTTCGGGCCTCTCGGCCGAGGCGATCACCTCGCCCGCCGACCCCCGCTCCGGCGCCGACGCGATGACCCCCCTCGCCGAACCGGCCGCGCTGACCCTGACCGCCACCGCCGCCGACAGCGCGGGCGGCATCCGCCGCCTGAGCATCCTTGCCGAATACACGACCGAAGCCGGGACACAGCTCCGCGGACCCTTCCGCCTTTCCCTGCCCGGCGGCGAGGCGCGCTTCCCCCCCGTCGGCGCCGGTCCGACCGTCCCCTCGGCCACGCTGACGGCCGACATCGACCCGCTGCCGCTTCTCGGCACCGACGACCGCATCGTCCTGAAGCTCTGGGCCGAGGCCCGGGGCGAATTCGGCCAGGTTTCGCGCACCCCCTTCGTCACCGTCCCGATGGAGCTGATCCGCCTCAGGATCGCCGTCTTCGCCATGTCCGACGACGACGGCGGCCACCCCACGGCCGTGACCCCCGGCCAGTTCCAGACGGCGGTCCGCAACCTCAACCGGCGGTTCGAGGGGACGCGCCTGCGCTTCGTCTTCATCCCCGCCACCGACTGGCGCGACCTGCGCGACAGCGAGATCAACCGCGACGGTCCGGCCATGCGCGCCAAAGCCAACGCCATCGCCGACGCCAACTCCGGCCGGGTCGCGGTGTTCCTCCGCTGGGGCCAGGACACCACCGTCACCGGCAACGGCAACGCCTATCCCCCGCCCGGTGCGCGGCCGCCGTCGCCGCGCTGGACCAGCTTCGACATCGACCAGCGCTATATCGCGATCTCGTCCGGCTTCGGCGCGCTCAATGCCGGGAACGGCGACCACTTCGCGCATGAAATGGGCCACTTCCTCGGCCTTTTCCACACCTTCCCCGGCTGGGACGCCTGGCTGACGACCGGCGGGCTCGACCTCCGCACTGGCGGCCTGACCCCCGCGGTCGCCCCGGCCGTGGCCACGCTGATGCAGACCTTCGCAGGCACACGCGGCATCCGGGCCTTCGACGGCGACGGGCTCAAGGACACGCCGCCCGACCCGAACTGGTGGGCCTATCCGGTCTTCCGCGGCGACTACTGCGCCGCACCGGACCTGACGGTCCCCGGTATCGGCACCTTCCGCCCGGATGTGACGAACGTGATGAGCTATTTCCAGGCCTGCCCGCGCCGCCCCGGCCTGAAGCCGCCGCCCCAACGCTTCTCCCCCGACCAGATCGAGGCGATGCACCGCGCGTTCCGCCTGCCGCTCAGGTCCCACCTCCGACCCTGACGCGCGCCCGCCACGGGGCATCGCGGCGCTCTGCCGGAAGTGGGAACAAAACGGATACACCCTTTCCTAACCGGTTTTCCCTAACCCTGTCGCACAGAACACACCGTCAGGGGGATCGTCATGCTCCGGTTCTGGTCCGTCATTCTCGCTTTCGTCGTCGCCGCGCTGGAAGGCTGGCACAACCTGACCCGGCAACCCGTGCCCGTCCGCTCCGCACAGATCGGCCCGGGCCGGTCCGCGTCCACCACCCCCCGGCCCCGCTGATGCGCATCCTCTCCGCCCGCGTCATCCGCGCCCGCCGCGATGCCGCTTCCCGCAGGGCCGAAGCGGTGGTGGCGCTTCTCGCGGATGAAGAGGACGGGGCGGCCCCGCTCCTCCTGCGCATCGCAGTCTCCGCCCCCCTGCGCGCCCCAGGCGCGGCGTCGCTGCGCGACCGCCTGATCGCCGCTGCGAAGCTCACCTGCGCCGCGACCCCGCGACCCCACCGCGCCGCCCGCTACGCGGCGTGAACCGGGGCGCAAGGCGCTGCGGTCTGCGGAGCGCGGTCTGCGGCCAGCGCGCGATCCGATCCGTCGGACAGGGCTCGCTCACCAAATCGCCGCCGGAAAAGACCGTGAGCTTTTCGGGCCGCGTCCCCGGCCGTACGCACCGCGCGCGGCGTTCTTCGCCGACATCGGTCCGTCGGACGGACTTCCGAGCGCTCATCACCCCCTGCGGGGGGCCGGTGCGGCGCGTAGGGCGCGCTTCAGCGCGCCACGTCCTTCGCCTCCTGCGTCCCCCGCCGCGCGCACGGCGAGCGTCGTTCTTGGCCGGATACGTACCCCTGTCACATTTGCCTGGCGTTGATGGCCCTTCGGGTAGCCGGCCTGTCCGGCCCTCCATTGGAGGGTCGTCTGGTCAGGCCCGGAACGGGGGATGCTCCCGGCAGAAACCATCCCGCTCCCGCAAGGCGCTCCGGTCGGCAACACGAACGGCGAGGCTGCCCCCCGCCCCCCCCTGCCGCGCGCGCGGCGCTGTGGTCGCCCGCGCGGCCTCCCAGGCGGTCTGTGGGGCTCCCGCGCCCATTGCCCCGCGCGCAGGCCCCGCAACCTCGGGCCGATCCGGCCGATACGTCCTCCGGCCAGCCCGCCTGACGGGGCGCGGGTCCCCCCCCGCCGCCGAGCGCGCCGCCACCTCGCTACCCGCCCAGCGCCGCCTTCAGCGCCCGCACTTCGGCCTCGCTCGTTACCAGCCGCTCGGCCGCCCCGAACCCCAGCGCCACCGCCCGCGCATCCAGCACGATAGCCCCCGAACACGAGGAATGCACCTCGCCTACCCGCACCCGCGCCAGAAGGTCCCCCACATTGGCCGCGGTGATCCCGGCCCCCGGCATGATCCCCACCCGCCCGCGCGCCATGGCCACGATCCGCGCCAGCGCCTCGGCCCCCCCGGGCGCACCGACCGCCCCGCCCGAGGTCAGGATGCGGTCTAAGCCCAGCCCCGCCGCCACTTCGACCGCCCCGGCGAAGTCCGGCACCAGGTCGAAGGCGCGGTGCAGCGTCACGCTCATCCCCGCTGCGGCCGCTTTCATCGCGCCGAGCGAAGCCGCATCGAGCCGCCCGTCCGGCAGCGAGGCGCCGATCACCACCCCGGCCAACCCCGCCGCCCGCGCCGCGCCGATGTCGGCCACCATCGCGGCCACCTCGTCGGGGCCGAAGACGAAATCGCCCGCCCGGCTGCGGATCAGCGCATGCACCGCAACCGCCACCCCCGCCGCCGCCCGCATCTGCCCGAAGGACGGCGTCAGCCCCCCCACCTCCAGCGCCGAACACAGCTCGATCCGGTCCGCCCCCCCGCGCACCGCGGCCAGCATCCCCTCGACCGAATCGACACAGACTTCCAGCTTCACGGCCACCGCGCTACCTCCGGGACATTCCGTCCCCGGTGTACCTGCGCTGGCCCCCGGGCGCTACACGGCGCGGACGCGGTTGTTCCTGGGATTGTGCTCCACCTCGGCCAGCCCCAGCACCTTCAGCACCGGGGCCACATAATTCCCGAACCGCCCGCGATAGCCCTTGCGCAGGCCATAGTACCCGCCGACCGGATTGCCCGGATCGCGCGCCCAGGCCTCCAGAGACCCCTCGGCGACCGGCTTGCCCTCGTCGGCGTTGCCGATCGCCACCCAGTCGCCCCGCGCCTGCAGCATCGCCACCGCGTCGGCGACGCAGCGCAAGTCGTAGGACAGCCGCGTCGTGCCCACCTGCACCACCAGCGCGGGCGGGCTTTGGCTTTCGTCCCGCCAGGCCTGATACTCCGATGTCAGCGGCGGCGTGCGCAGAACCCAAGGGTCTGCCGCCGTCCCCGATCCGTAGGTCACCTTGCCCATCCCCTCCGCCTTTCCTGCCACCCCGCTTGACCGCCGCCCCTTCTACACCCCCTTATGCGACATCCTCTGTCATCTTCGGCCCGCCCCATGCGCGCCTCGCGCCTTCTGCGCATCCTGCTGATCCTCCAGAACCGAGGCCGCATGACCTCGGCCCGCCTCGCCGAGGAACTCGGGGCGACCCCCCGCACCATCCTGCGCGACGTCGATGCGATGACCGAGTCGGGGCTGCCGGTCCTCGCCCATCAGGGCAACCGCGGCGGGATCGAGCTCGGGTTCAACTACCGCACCCGCCTGACCGGCCTCGACCGCGACGAGGCGCGGGCGCTTGGCCTGATCCTTGCCACCGCCAACCCGCTCATCGCCGCACTCGGCCTGCAGGGGGCGGCGGACCGGGCGCGGGCCAAGCTGCTCGAAAGCCTGCCCGACCCGGTCCGCGACGCCGCCCCGGACACCGCGTCACGCTTCCGCTACGACCCGCCGCCCGGCGAACCCGACCCGCGCCCCAAGGCCCTGGCCCGCGCCGTGCAGAACCGCCGGATCGTCCGCATCCGGGCCGCAACGCCCGCCGAACGGACCATCCACCCCGCCGCGCTCGCCTTCGGCCCCAAGGGCTGGACCGTGACCGACGGCGCGACCGCCGCCGCGATCCGGCTCGCCGAGTGCGGCGACATCAACATCTCGGCCCTCGCCTATGACGCCTTGACGCCTGCCCCCGCCCCGGCCAACAACCGCAAGGCCGCCCGAACGGGGAAATCCCATGCCCGATGACCGCCTGATCGTCGCGCTCGACGTTGCCGACGCGGTTTCGGGCCTGGCGCTCGCCGACCGGCTGGGCGACGCGGTGGGGTTCTACAAGGTGGGCCTCGGCATGCTGACCGGCGGCGGGCTGGCGCTGGCCCGCGAGTTGAAGGACGATCGCGGCAAACGCGTCTTCCTTGACCTCAAGCTCTTCGACATCGGCGCCACCGTTGCGGCGGCGGTGCGCGGACTGGTGCGGTTCGAACCCGATTTCCTGACCGTGCACGGCGACCCGCAGGTGGTCCGCGCCGCCCGCGACGGGGCCGGCGCGAGCGCCACGAAAATCCTCGCGGTGACGGTGCTGACCTCACTCGACCGGGCCGATCTCGATGCCGCGCTGATCCGCGCGGGCGATCTGGCCGGGATCGTGACCGAGCGCGCCCGGCGCGCCTTCGAGGCCGGGGCCGACGGCGTCATCGCCTCGCCGAACGAGGCAGCCGCGATCCGGGCGCTTCCCGGGGCGGCGGGCCGGCTGATCGTCACCCCCGGGGTCCGCCCGGCAGGTGCCGACCCGGGCGACCAGAAACGCACCGCCACCCCGGCCGAGGCGCTCGCCGCCGGCGCCGACCACATCGTCATCGGCCGACCGATCACCGCCGCGCCCGACCCCGCCGCCGTCGCGCGCGGGATCCTCGCCACGCTGACGCCGCGCAGGGACTGACTGCGGCGTCCGGCCCGGGGTTCATGCGTGCAGGGTCAGGAATGTGTGGGCCGCAGGGCCCCGCCCCCGCCGGTTTCAGCCCCCGTTCCCCGCCTCCGCAGGTGCGTGGGACATAGCCGCGGCGTCGGCCCGCCCGGCATCGGCCGGCCCCGGGGCGCCTGCGCCCAGCGCCACGATCACCGCGAAGATCGCACCCGCCGCGGCCAGAACGGCCAGGAAGAATGGCCATACCCGCAGCTCCTTGCGTTTCGGCCGGCGGAAGTTAAGCCGGTCGCGCGGGCGGGGCTTCGGCGTGTCAAAATAGCGCAATGGCGTGGGCCCTGCCGTTTGCATGGCGGTTTCCCCTTCTGGATCAGAGGGTTGCTGCTCGGGTCACATTATCGGTGCGACCCGCATAGCACGCAGGCGGCGGGTCCTGAACCCACCGCCGCGAAACCTGCCGCAGCCCGGCGGTGGCGCGCCGAAAGCGCCGGCGCGCGTCGGCGGAATGCCACCGCCGGCGAAAGATCGCCCCGCGACTGGTGCCCTGCGGCCACAGAAGTGGGAGAGGAATGCGCGATTGCGGCTCCGGCGCGCGGGAGGCCGCCCGGCCGGGGCCGGAAACAGATGCGGCGCGGGAAGGGCCATTCCCGCGCCGCAACTCGTTACCCCACCCCTGGCCCGGTATCTCTGTGCGCTCTCACGCGGCGAGGTTGTCGAGGACCGACACCGCGCCCGAATAGGTGCCCAGCCGCTGGCTCAGGCCCAGATCGGCCGCGAAGGCCCGGAGCGCGGCGTTGGTGCGCGGCCCCCAGACGCCGTCGATGGCGCCCGCATAGTAGCCGTAGTCCGACAGCCGCGTCTGGATCGCCCGCCGCATCGACGGGCTGTAGTTCAGGAAGGCGGAATGCGCCGCCGAGGCCGGTGTCCCGTAGGTGGGAATGTAGCGCCGGTCATCGCGCGGCTGGTAGGCTGGCTGGTAGGCGGGCCGATAGGCCGGCTGATAGGAAGGGGCCCGCGTCGTTGCCTGGGCCTTCCTCGACTGGGTGATCAGCGCCCCCACCGCCACGGTGGCAAGCACACCCGCAAGGAAGTTCTGTTCGCCCTTGCCCCAGGCCAGCGCCGGGCCGGCAGGCGCGGCGGCGACGGCGGCGGCAAGCGTCGCGGCGATCACGGCGGTCTTCAGGTTCGGCAGCATCGTTTGGTCCTTTCACGTCTTT
>JBJXFU010000003.1:0-7379 GCA_046155885.1 Paracoccaceae bacterium | reverse complement strand
CGGGGCCGGAGCGGCGCCGGCCGGCTTCGCCACGTCGTCCTTCATGATCCGTCCGTCGCGGCCGGTGCCCTGGACGCGGTCGCGGGAGAGGCTGGCCTCGGCCATCGCACGCTTCGCGGAAGGCGCGTCTTCAACGTCTTTCGCGGCGGGAACGGGGGGCGCGGCCCCCGCTTTCGCGGGGGTGACAGGGGCGGCGGTGGCCGTCGCCGAGGCCGGGGCGCCTTCGGTGACGATGGCGAGGCGGGCCTTGGCATCGACCGTCGCCCCTTCCGGCGCGAGGATTTCGGCGAGGATGCCGGTGACGGGCGAGGGGACCTCGACCGAGACCTTGTCGGTTTCAAGCTCGCAGAGCATCTCGTCCTGCTTCACCGCGTCGCCGGGTTTCTTGAACCAGGTGGAGACGGTCGCCTCGGTGACGCTTTCGCCCAGCGCCGGTACCATGATGTCGGTCATTCTGCCGCTCTCCGTGGGTGTTGGGGCGGAGGGAGCGGGTCTGGCCGCCTCACCCTCCGGGTTGGTTCCGGTCGGGGCGATCGGGGCCCCTTCGTCGATGTCGGTCAGGACGGCGTTGACGCCGACCGTCGCGCCGGCGGGCGCAAGGATCGGGCCGAGCCTTCCCGCCACGGGGGCGGGGACCTCGACCGTGACCTTGTCGGTTTCAAGTTCGCACAGGGCCTCGTCGGCCGCGACCGCGTCGCCCGGCGCCTTGAACCAGGCCGAGACGGTGGCCTCGGAGACGCTTTCGCCGAGCGCGGGGACGCGGACCTGCACCATGATCAGGCGGCGCCCACCGTCAGGGCGGCATTCACCAGCGCCTCTTGCTGGGCCTTGTGCTGGCTCGCAAGGCCGGTGGCGACCGAGGCGGTGGCGTCACGCCCGGCATAGGTGGCGCGGGGATGGGTGGCGCCGATGCGGGTCAGGAGCCATTCGAGGTTGGGCTCGATATAGCTCCAGGCGCCCTGGTTCTTCGGTTCTTCCTGGCACCAGACGATTTCGGTGCCGGTGAAGCGGTCAAGCTCCTTGGACAGCGACTGCGCGGGGAAGGGATAGAACTGTTCGATCCGCATCAGGTACACGTCGTCGATGCCGCGCTTGTCGCGTTCGGCCAGAAGGTCGAAGTAGACCTTGCCGGAGCAGAGGACGACGCGGCGGATGTCCTTGTCTTCCTTCAGTTTCGTTGACGAATGGCCCTTCTGCGCGTCATCCCAGAGGACGCGGTGGAAGGTCGAGCCGGTGGTGAAGTCGCCTTCGTCGGAGATGCAGAGCGGGTGGCGGAGGAGCGACTTCGGCGTCATCAGGATCAAGGGCTTGCGGAACTGCCGGTGCAGCTGGCGGCGCAGGATGTGGAAGTAGTTCGAGGGCGTCGAGCAGTTGGCGACGATCCAGTTGTCCTGCGCGGACATCTGCAGGAAGCGTTCGAGGCGGGCCGAGGAATGCTCCGGCCCCTGGCCTTCGTAGCCGTGCGGCAGGAGGAGGACGAGGCCGGACATGCGCAGCCATTTCGATTCGCCCGACGAGATGAACTGGTCGATCATGATCTGGGCGCCGTTGGCGAAGTCGCCGAACTGCGCCTCCCACAGGGTCAGCGCGTTGGGTTCGGCGAGCGAATAGCCGTATTCGAAGCCGAGGACCGCGTATTCCGAGAGCATCGAGTCGATGACCTCGAACCGCGCCTGGCCGGGGCGGATGTGGTTCAGGGGATAGTGGCGTTCCTCGGTTGTCTGGTCGACGAAGGCGGAATGGCGCTGCGAGAAGGTGCCGCGGGTGCAGTCCTGCCCGGAGAGGCGGACGGGGAAGCCTTCGACTTCGAGCGAGCCGAAGGCCAGCGCCTCGGCCGTGGCCCAGTCGAAGCCCTTGCCGGACCGGAACATCTCGGCCTTGGCATCGACCAGCCGTCCCACCGTCTTGTGCAGGTCGAAGCCGTCGGGCACGCGGGTCAGCGCCTGGCCGATCTCGGCCATCAGGGCGGGGGCGATGGCGGTGTCGCCGGGGGTGTATTCCGTCCCCTCGCGCTCGACCCCAGACCAGCGGCCGTCGAGCCAGTCTGCCTTGTTGGGCTTGAAGGCCTTGGCGACCTCGAACTCGGTGTTCAGCCGCGCCTGGAAGGCGGTCTTCATGTCCTCGATCTCGCCTTCCGGGATCAGGCCGTCGCGGACGAGGCGTTCGGTGTAGAGCTGCAGGGTGGTCTTGTGGGTCTTGATCGACTTGTACATCGCCGGGTTGGTGAACATCGGCTCGTCGCCTTCGTTATGGCCGAAGCGGCGGTAGCAGAAGATGTCGATGACCACGTCCTTGTGGAACTTCTGGCGGTATTCGGTGGCGACCTTGGCGGCGTGGACCACCGCTTCGGGATCATCGCCGTTGACGTGGAAGATCGGCGCCTCGACCATGAGCGCAATGTCGGTGGGGTAGGGCGAGGAGCGGCTGAACGAGGGCGCGGTGGTGAAGCCGATCTGGTTGTTGACGATGATGTGGATGGTGCCGCCGGTGCGGTGGCCGCGCAGGCCCGAAAGGCCGAAGCATTCCGCCACCACGCCCTGGCCGGCAAAGGCCGCGTCGCCGTGCAGCAGGATCGGCAGGACCGCCGCACGTTCGATCTGGTCGGAAAGCTGGTCCTGCTTGGCGCGGACCTTGCCGAGAACGACGGGGTTGACCGCCTCGAGGTGGCTGGGATTGGCGGTGAGCGAGAGGTGGACGGTGTTGCCGTCGAAGGTGCGGTCGGAGGAGACCCCGAGGTGGTACTTCACGTCGCCCGAGCCGTCCACGTCTTCGGGTTTGAAGCTGCCGCCCTGGAATTCGTTGAAGATCGCCTTGTAGGGTTTGGCCAGCACGTTGGCGAGCACCGAAAGGCGGCCCCGGTGCGGCATGCCGAAGATGACTTCCTTCACCCCGAGGTTGCCGCCCCGCTTGATGATCTGTTCCATCGCCGGGATCAGCGCCTCGCCCCCGTCAAGGCCGAAGCGCTTGGTGCCCATGAACTTGACGTGGCAGAACTTCTCGAAGCCCTCGGCCTCGACCAGCTTGTTGAGGATGGCCTTGCGCCCCTCTCGCGTGAAGGCGATTTCCTTGCCGTAGCCTTCGATCCGTTCCTTCAGCCAGGCGGATTGCTCGGGGTCGGAGATGTGCATGTACTGGAGCGCGAAGGTGCCGCAATAGGTGCGCCGCACGATGTCCATGATCTGGCGCATCGAGGCGAAGTCGAGGCCGAGCACCTTGTCGATGAAGATCGGGCGGTCCATGTCGGCGTCGGTGAAGCCGTAGGAGGCCGGTTCGAGTTCCGGGTGGGCCTTTTCGTCGCGCAGGCCGAGGGGGTCGAGGTCGGCGATCAGGTGGCCGCGGATGCGGTGGGCGCGGATGATCATGATGGCGCGGATGCTGTCGAGCACGGCGCGCTTGATCGCGTCTTCCGCGACGGGGGCCGCGCCCTGGGCGGTGGCTTCGGCGGCCTTGGCCGTGAGCTTGTCGGCGATGGGTTTCGCCTCGGCGGCTGGCCAGAGGCCGGTCAGGGCGGCGGTGAGATCGTCGGTGGGCTGGGGCGGCCAGTCGGGGCGCGACCAGGAGGCGCCGGCGGCTTCCTGGCGCACGTCGCGTTCGGCATCGCCGAGGCTGGCGAAGAAGGCGGCCCAGGAGGGATCGACCGAGTCCGGGTTCCTCGCATAGGCGGCGTGGAGGTGTTCGACATAGTCCCCGTTGGCCCCGCCGAGGGGCGAGGAGGCGTGGAAGGCGTCGTTGGGGGTCTGGTCGGTCATGGGGTCACCTTTGAGGGGGTGCGGAAACTGCCGGGTCGGCAGTTGGATACGCAAGGGCAAGAAGCAGAAGAACGGGCCGTTCAACGGACATCCGCAACAGGGCGAAAAGTGGAATCAGTGGGGTCAGGAGGAGAAGTAGGCCGCCGACCACGATGATGCGCGCGCCCAAGAAGTCGAACGCCCCGAAGGGAATGCTCGCAAGAGCCACTAGTGCCACCACAAGCCCGATGCTTGCGCTGGTTTCGCTATTGGTCAGCCCCGCGTCGCGGCACCTACGGAAAGAGGCACTGATGATTGGGAGGGAAAACGCCAGCAGAATCAAAAGTCGCGGGCCTTCGGCCAAGCCAAAGTACCTTCCGCCCAAGGCAGAGATCACCGGGAATGCAAGGCCCACGGGCGCGAACCACCAGAACTCGCTCCGGCTCGCGCAGCCGGAGAAATCGAAGGACTTTCGCAGGCAGGTCGCGATGGCGTCGCGCGGGCCCAATCAGTCCTCCTGCCGGTGCGAGGGATGTGCGGCAGATCTATTGGCGCTTTGGGTCTGATGCGATGCGCGCCCGCCCTCGTTCGTCGTGACATTCTCCTTCGCCCGGAACAGCCGCGAAGCGGCCCGGGCAGCGCCCGACCGCCCCCCGGGCGGGCGCTTCCGCAGCCGCAGGCTGCGGGAACACCGTGGGGAGGGGCCCGACCATAAAGGGAAGACCAACACCCCCGGCGCGCCCCCCCGCGGTCGGGCGCCGCCCTCTGTCGCGCACGACCGGAAGGAAACGCGGCGCAAGGAAAGAGCAATACGCCCTTCGGTCACGCCCGCCTCCCCAGCCGCGAGGCGACGCGGGCGAAGAGGCCGTTGCCGCCGGCCGCCTCCACCGCTCTCGGCGCGGTCAGGGTGACGCCTTCGGGGTCATACCCGAAGCGGCGGAAGTCGATGGCGTAGTAGGCGACGAGCTTTTCCAGCGTGGCGGGTGAGGGGACGGTGTTCCGCCCGGTGTCCTTGCGGCTTTTGGCCTCGTTCACATGGGCGATCTCGCGCGGGCCGCCGCGGTCGTCGGCGAGGAGGTCGAGATGGGCGACGAGCTGGTGCATCCCCTCTTCCAGCCGGAACACCGTCGCGCCGCCGGGGACGAGCTGGGATTGGGGCCGCAGGTGGTTGTCGTACTGGAAGGGGCTGTCGCGCGAGGAGTTGAGGAAGGCCTCGACCCATTCGTCGATCCCCCAGCCTTCGGGCACGGTGCCTTCCTTTTCGGCCTGGAAGAGGAAGGACGAGACGAGCCGCTTCAGCGGGTGGCGGACCACGGCGAAGGACGAGGCGATCCAGTCGCCGGGGATCAGCGCCTGGATATCGGCGAAGGCCGCGTGCTGGGGCGAGCTTTTCGTCCAGCGTTCGGCCTCGGCCTGGTCGTAGAAGCGGGTGTTGACGAAGGCGAGGCTGCCGAAGCGTTCGCGGAGGTAGTTCTCGACGGCGCTGCCGGCGCATTTCGGCACATGCGCGTAGTAGTGAAGCCGACCCTTGACGCGGAATAGCGGCATGACCGCGATCCTCCCCTTGTTAACCGATGGCTTTCAGCACCGCTTCGCCGAGACCCGCGGGGCTTTCGGCCACGACTATACCCGCCGAAAGCATCGCCTCGATCTTCGATGCCGCATCGCCCTTGCCGCCGGAGACAATCGCGCCGGCATGGCCCATCCGTCGCCCCGGCGGCGCCGTGCGGCCGGCGATGAAGCCCGCGACGGGCTTTTTGCGGCCGCGCGCGGCTTCGTCCTTCAGGAACTGAGCGGCATCTTCCTCGGCCGAGCCGCCGATTTCGCCGATCATGATGATGGCCTGTGTCTCCGGGTCGGCCAGGAACATCTCGAGCACGTCGATATGTTCGGTGCCCTTGATCGGGTCGCCGCCGATGCCGACGGCGGAGGACTGGCCGAGGCCCACGTCTGTGGTCTGCTTCACCGCCTCGTAGGTAAGGGTTCCCGAGCGGGATACAACGCCCACCTTTCCGCGCTGGAAGATGTTGCCGGGCATGATCCCGATCTTGCATTCGCCCGGCGTCATGATGCCGGGGCAGTTGGGGCCGATGAGGCGGGTCCTGGAACCCTGAAGCGCGCGCTTGACGCGCATCATGTCGAGGACCGGGATGCCCTCGGTGATGCAGACGACAAGCGGGACTCCCGCGTCGATGGCTTCGAGGATCGAGTCGGCGGCGAAGGGCGGGGGGACGTAGATGACGGATGCGTCCGCGCCGGTGCGGGCGACCGCCTCGTGGCAGCTGTCGAAGACCGGCAGGCCGAGGTGGTCGGTCCCGCCCTTGCCCGGCGTCACGCCCCCCACCATGCGGGTGCCGTAGGCGATGGCCTGTTCGGAGTGGAAGGTGCCCTGGCTGCCGGTGAAGCCCTGGCAGATGACACGGGTGGCTTTGTTCACGAGGACGGACATGGCTGGGGCGGGACCTTACACTGCGAAGAAGGTTGAGATGACGGTGCTGCCGAGAGCTGGGCAACCGGCGGAACTGTCGGTCGCGCCGACCGTCACCATCAGCGGGATCGCGTCGACCGGTTCAGAGAAGATCGCGCAGGTTTCCTGACCTGCCTGCAGGGGTACAAAGCGGCCGGGCGCGGCCTGATCCAGCACCCCGCGGATCAGCGGCGCGGCTTCGGACGGGGGCAGGTGGTTGGTATGGACATCGCAGGACGATGCCATCTGGCCCTGCAGGATTTCCGCCCGCACGGTATCGGCGGGGCCGAAGAAGCGGTGCCAGACATCGCCGTTCGCCTCGGCCGTGGGGGTGTAGGTGAAGCCTGCCGCGGTGAAGGCCGGGATCGCGGCCTGGACATTGGCCCGGGACTGGAGGCAGAGCCGCAGAGCGAGGCCGACATTGGCGCGGACGGCTTCGTCCATGGACTGGGCGGCGGCGGGTTGGGGCGCGGCGAGCAGGGTCAGCGCCGCGGCTGCTGCGAAGCGACGGGCGGCGCGGAAGAGGTGCGGGAATGTATCGCGGAGTGATACTGTTTTCTTGACGGATGTATCATGGAGTGATACGGAAATGGGATGATCGTCACAAAGCGCGACAAGCGGATCGACCTGATCCTCGCGGGGGGATCGCCGAAGGGATTTCCACCGGACTTGTTGCGCGGGGTGATCAGGAAGCTGCTGATGCTGGATGCCGCCACGTTCCTGGGGGCCCTGCGATTGCCTCCGTCGAACCATCTGGAAGCGCTGTCGGGCGACCGGAAGGGCCAGCATTCGATCCGCATCAATGCGCAGTGGCGCATCTGCTTTGTCTGGAAGGACGGCGACGCCTTCGATGTCGAAATCGTGGATTATCACTAGGGAACAACGGCCATGCTGATCACCAACCCGCCGATCCATCCCGGCGAAATCCTGCGGACGGAGTTCATGGAGCCGCTGGGGCTGACGCCCGGCAAGGTCGCGCGCGCGATCGGCGTGCCGCGCACCCGGATCGAGCGGCTGGTCCGCGAGCGGACCGCGCTGACCGCCGACACCGCCGCGCGGCTGGGGCGGTATCTGGGCACTGGTCCCGAGTTCTGGATGAACCTGCGGACAAGCCATGACGCGTCGGTCGCGCATCTGGACCCGGACCTGCAGCGCGCGCTGGACGCGATTGTGCCGAGGCCGGA
>JBJXFU010000187.1:0-28951 GCA_046155885.1 Paracoccaceae bacterium | reverse complement strand
GTGGCGCCCGCCCCGGGCGCAATTGCGCGGGGTGATGAGCGCCCGGAAGACATGCCAGTGGCATGTCTTCAGCGAAGAACGCCCGGCCCGTGGCCGGGCCGGGAGGCGGGCGCCGCCCGGGTGGCTCACGCGGCTGTTCCGGGCAAGGGGGGGCGGTGGGGGTGGGGCAGGAAAGAAGCAAAGCGCGAACAACGTTTGCGAACCGAGGTGCGGCTCCGTCCCCGCCCGGCCTCAGAACTTCGGCGCCCGCGCCTCGAGGAATGCCGCCCGGCCTTCCCGGAAATCCTCGCCGCTGAAGCCCGCCTCCCAGATCGCGCGCACCGCCTCGCGGCCTTGCGGGTCGGTTTCCGCGATGCGGTTGACGATGGCCTTGGCGGCGCGGATCGAGGCGGGGGAAAGCTCGGCCAGCTCGCCCGCATAGGCCAGGACAGCGGCTGAAAGCTCGGCGTCAGGCGTCACCCGTTCGACCAGCCCGATCCGCAGCGCCTCGTCCGCGCCGATCAGGCGGGCGGAAAACAGCAGGTCCTTGGCCCGGCCCGGCCCGACTTTCTCCACCAGCGCGGCGGTATCGTCCCAGGAATACGCGATCCCCAGCCGCGCCGGGGTGATGCCGAACCGCGCCGAGGCGCCGGCAAAGCGCAGGTCGCAGGACAAGGCCAGCCCGCAGCCGCCGCCGACACAGGCGCCGCCCACCTCGGCGATGACCGGCCGGTCCAGCGACCGCAGCGCGGCCTGCGCGGCGCGGACGGCGGCGTTGTAGCGCGCGGCGGCCTCTGGGGTCGCGTAGACCTCGGCGAACTCGCCGATGTCCGCCCCCGCCGAAAAGGCCCGCCCGCCGCTGGCCGCAAGAACCACCACCCGGATGCCTTCGTCGGCGGAAATCCGGGCGCAGATCCCGGGAAGGGCCGCCCACATCGCCGCCGTCAGCGCGTTCTTCCGTTCCGGCGCGTTGATCGCGATGCGCGCGATGCGCCCGGCCGTCAGGATCAGGCGCCCGTCGGCAAAGGCTGTGGTCTGCTGAACGCTCACTCCCGCTTCCTCCGCTTCAGCCGGCCGGGTCCAGCCGTGCCGGTGCCGGGCGGCCGAGGATCATGTCGGCGGCCTTTTCAGCGATCATCATCGACGGCGCCGAGGTGTTGCCGCCGACGATCGCCGGCATGACCGAGGCGTCGGCGACGCGCAAGCCCGCCACGCCGCGCACCCTCAGTTCCGGGTCGAGCACCGAACCTTTGTCCGCCCCCATCCGGCAGGTGCCGACGGGGTGGAAGATGGTGTTGGCGCCCCGGCGCACCCAGGCGTCGATGCTTTCGTCGGTCGCAAAGTCGGCCTCGGCGGGCGAAAGGTCGTGCAGCCTGCGGCGGGAAAGCGCGGGGTTCTCGCCGATCCGCCGGGCAAGGCGCACACCGTCGCGCATCACGCCGGCGTCGGCAGAGGCCGAAAGATAGCGGGGGTCGATTCTGGGATGCGCTGCCGGATCGGGCGAGGCGATGTGCACGGTCCCCCGGCTTTCCGGCCTGAGCTGGTAGAAGTTGATCAGATATCCGTGCCGCCCCTGACCGCGCATCGTGGTTTCCAGGTTCAGGCCCGGCACGAAGGTGATGTGGATGTCCGGTTCCGCCAGCCCCGCGCGGGTCTTCAGGAACCCCCCGGCCTCGAGCGGCACCGCCGAAAAGGGGCCGGTGCCAAACAGCAGCGACCGCGCCAGCGCCAGCGCCGCGCGGTCGGGGCGGAAAAGGCCGTAGAGCGTCACCGGGTCCTTCGCCGCATAGGTCAGGTAGACCCCGAGATGGTCCTGAAGGTTCGCGCCGACGTCCGGAAGGGCATGAACAGGCTCGATTCCGGCGGCCTTGAGCACGGCGGGATCGCCGATCCCCGACAGTTCCAGAAGCTGCGGCGAGTTGATCGCGCCGCCCGACAGGATCACTTCGCGCCGCGCCGCCACGACCTGCTTCACGCCGCGGCGGGTGACGGTCAGCCCGGTGGCGCGGCCTGCGGAGATTTCGATCCGCTCGGCATGGGTCCGCGTCCAGACCGTCAGGTTGCGGCGGGCCCGGGCGGGCCGCAGAAAGGCGGTCGCGCTGGATTCGCGGCGGCCGTTCCGGATGTTGAAGTCATAAAAGCCAAGTCCTTCCTGCCGGGCGCCGTTGAAGTCGTCCCTTCCGGGCGCGCCTTCGGCCCGGCCTGCCGACAGGAAATCGGCGTAAAGCGGGTTCTCGCCCTTCGACCTGACCGACCGCAGCGGCCCGCTGACCCCATGAAACGGGTCCCCCGCACGGTGCGGCGCATCTTCCGAACGGATGAAGTAGGGCAGCACGTCGGCATAGCTCCAGCCGGTGCAGCCGGCCTCTGCCCAGCGGTCATAGTCGCCCCGGGTGCCGCGCATGTACATCATGCCGTTGATCGTCGATGACCCGCCCAGCACCCTGCCGCGCGGCCATTTGATCGCGCGCCCGTCAAGGCCGGGCTGCGGTTCGGTCACGTAGCCCCAGTTCGACCGGCGGTACCAGTAGGCCAGGCCCGCGAAGATCGGGATGCGGAAAATCGGGTGGCGGTCGCCGCCCCCTGCCTCGACAAGCAATACGCTGTGGCGCCCGTCCCCGGACAGGCGGTTGGCCAGCACGCAGCCGGCGGACCCGGCGCCGACGACGATGAAATCAAAGCTGTCGGACATGCCTGCCTTCCGTCCGGGTCCGCACGCGGGCGCCTACCACGGGAATTCGGCCCCGTTCATCGCGATGCCCTGCGCGCTGACATAGGCCGCCTCGTCCGAGGCCATCCAGCTGACGGTGGCCGCGACATCTTCCGGCGTGCCGAAGCGGCCGGCGGGAACGGTGGCGCGGAACCGCGCGACAACCTCTTCCGGGCCGATGCCCCAGCGTTTGGCGAAACCCTCGGCGATGCCGTGCCAGAAGGGCGTTTCGATATGGCCGGGAACGTAGGTGTTGACGCGGATGCCGTGGGGGGCAAGCTCGATGGCCAACGCCTGGCTGAAGACGATGACCGCGGCCTTCGAGGCGCAGTAATGCGCCAGATTCGGCACGCCGCGCCGGCCGGCGCCCGAGGCGGCGTTGACGATCACGCCGCCGCCGCCCTGGGCGACCATCTGGCGCGCGGCGGCGCGGCTGCCAAGAAAGACGGAATCCGTGTTCACGCCCATCACCCGGCGCCATTCGGCCAGGTCCATTTCTGTGACCGGGGTGACGGCGATGATCCCGGCGTTGCAGACCATCACGTCCAGCCGCCCATGCGCCGCGACCGTGGCGGCCACGGCCGCGCCCACATCGGCTTCCTCGGCCGCGTTCCCGGTCAGGGGAAGGGCCCGCCCTTCCGGGGTGGGGTTCAGGTCGAAGGACGCGACCCGCGCCCCGTCCTGAAGAAACCGCCGCACGATCCCGAGCCCGATGCCGGAGGCGCCACCGGTCACCAAGACGGACTTTCCGGAGTGGCGAAGCATGTCGGTCACGGCGGTGCCTCCCCTGGCATTCTGCTGCGGCGGGTCATCCGATCTCTCCCGCCGCCGCGCGCATGCAGCGGACCATACGCCCCTCGCCGACACGCACCAAAGCCTGCGCGGTTGCCCGGCAGGCATCCGTGGCATGCGGGCAGCGGCCGCCCAGATAGCAGCCCGTCGGGGGGTCGATGGGCGAGGGGATTTCGCCCGCCAGCGCCTCGGGCACCGGGCGGTCAACTCGGCGGCGGGCTGGGTCGGGGAAAAGATGCGCCGAAAGAAGCGCGCGGGAATAGGGATGCCTGGGGTCGGTGAAGACCTGTTCCACAGTCCCCTCCTCGACGATCTGGCCAAGATACATGACCGCGACCCGCTGGCAGAGATAGCGCACCGTCGTCAGGTCGTGGCTGATGAACAGATAGGAAAGCCCGAGCTCTTCCCGCAGCCGCGCCAGAAGCGCGATCAGCGAGTTGCGGGCGCGCGGGGCAAGGACCGAAGTGGGTTCGTCAAGCACGATGAAGTCAGGCGACATGATGAGCGCGCGGGCGATGTTGATGCGCTGCAGCGTGCCGGCCCCGAGCGCGCGCGGCCGCCGGTCGAGCAGCGCCGCCGGCAGGTCGACAAGGTGAAGCGCGCCGGCGGCCTTTTCGCGCCGTTCGGCCGGCCCCAGCGCGGTGTGAAGGCGCAGCGGCTCGGCCAGGATTTCGGCCACCGTCCAGCGCGGGTCAAGGCTGTCGAAGGGATCCTGAAAGACGATCTGGATTCGCTTGCGCCACGGCCGCATCGCCCTGGCCGACAGGGTGGAAAGATCGACCCCGTCGAACTCCACCCGCCCGGATGTCGGTTCGAGCAGCCGCACCAGAACCCGGCCCACGGTGGTCTTGCCCGACCCGGATTCGCCGACCAGGCCCAAAGCCTCGCCCTTGCGCACGCTCAGGTCGGCCGCCGTCACCGCCTGCACCAGCTTGGACGAGCGGCGGATCGGGAAGTGCTTGGTCAGCGCCGCTGCCCGGATCAGCGGCGGCGCGCCGGGCGACACCTGCGCGGGAAAGGCCGAGCCGCGTTCGCGGTAGAGCCGGAGGACATCCTGCGAATAGGGATGCCGGGGATCGGCGAAGAACTCGCGCACCGGCGCGTCCTCGACGATCCGGCCTTCGTGCAGAACCAGCACCCGGTCGCAGTAGTTGGCGATCACCCCCAGCTCCTGCGTCACCAGCAGGATCGCCGAGCCGGTCGCCTGCACCGTCCGCCACATCTGGTCGAGGAACTGCGCCTGGATCGTCACGTCGAGCCCCGAGGTCGGTTCGTCCGCGATCAGGAGCTTCGGGCGCGAGGACAGGGCCATCGCGATCAGCGCCCGCTGCGCCATCCCCCCCGAAAGCTCGTGGGCAAAACTCTGCACCCGCCGCTCGGGGTCGTTGATGCCCACCATCTTCAGCATCTCGATCGCCCGCGCCCGCGCCTCGGCCTCGTTCCCGCCGTTATGCGCCTGCCAGACATAACCGATCTGCCGGCCGATCTTCAGCATCGGGTTCAGCGCGGCGCGCGGGTTCTGCACGATGATCCCGATATCGCGCCCTCGGATCGCCCGGATCTCCTCGTCGGGCAGCGCCAGAAGGTTCCGCCCCCCGAACATCACCTCTCCGCCCAGGATCTGCCCCGGCGGACGCACCAGCCCCAGCAGCGCCAGCGCCGCCGTCGACTTGCCCGATCCGGCATCGCCCACCAGCCCCACCACCTCGCGCGCCCGGACGGCGAAGGACAAGCCGTCCACCGGTCGGATCATCCTGCGGTCCACCGGATAGCCCACCGCCAGATCGCGGACCTCCAGGACCGTGTCCCCGGGCCGGGGCTCTGCCCCGGACCCCGGGATATTTGCGGACCGAAAATGGGCCGGAGGCCCGCTCACTGCCCCGATCCTTCGTAGCGGCGTTCCAGCGCATTCCCGAGCACCGCGAAGCCGAAAACCGTGAGCGAAATCGCGATGCCCGGAAAGACCGAAGGCCACCACTCCCCGAGGATGATCTGGTTGGCCCCGGTCGAAATCATCAGCCCCCATTCCGGCGTCGGCGGGCGCACCCCGGCGCCGACAAAGGACAGCCCGGCGGTCAGCAGGATGGCGAAGCCGATCGTCACCGAGGACTGGATCAGTGCCGGAGTCAGCGAGTTCGGCAAGACGTGGCGCAGCGCGATCTGAAGCTCGGGCTGGCCCAGCGCGCGGGCCGCCTCGACAAAGCCGCGCGAAGTCTGTGCCAGAACCTCGGCGCGGGTCAGGCGGATGTAGATGGGTGTGTAGACCAGCGCGAGGGCGATCACGATGTTGGTGGTCGACCGGCCCGCAAGCGCCACCAGCACCATCGCCATGATGAAGACCGGAAACGACTGAAGCACGTCCGACACGCGCATCAGGAGTTCGGTCGCAAAGTTGCGGAAGTACCCCGCCAGAAGCCCGAAAAGCACGCCGGCCAGAAGCGACAGCCCGTTGGCCAGAAGCGCGATGACCAGATCGGTGCGGGGGGCGGCGATGACGCGGGAAAACACGTCGTAGCCGCTGGCGTCGGTGCCCATCAGGTGGGGCACATGGTCGGACCGGCCCGCGGCCCAGGCGGAAATCTCGGTCCACCCGGCGGGGGGCACGGCGACGCGCGGCGTGGTCAGCGTCGGGTCGTAGGGTCCGACATAGGGCCCGATCACCGCAAGGACGATCACTACGGCGACGATGCCCAGGCCGATCCGGAATAGCCAGTCGGGGCGTTTCGCAGGGATGACGGCAAGGTCGGTCAATAGGCCACCCTCGGGTCGATGACCGCGTGCAGCAGGTCAAGCGCCAGGTAGACGGCCAGCGAGATCGCGGTGATGACCAGCACCACGCCCTGAATCGCCGGGTAGTCGAAGGCCAGGACCGAACGCACCGCGTACTGTCCGATGCCGCCGAGCGAAAAGACGATCTCGACCAGTACCGCCCCGGACAGCATGAACCCGTAGAGGATGCCGATCAGCGTCATCGAGGGCGCCATCGCAGCGCGCAGCGCATAGCGCGCGACACGTCTGCGAGGCAGTCCGGCGGCATTGGCGTAAAGCACGAAATCCGACTGCAGCGCGCGGGCCATGTTCTGGCGGACCATCTTGATGATCGGACCCGACAGGATGAAGGCCAGCACCGCCACCGGAAGCATCAGGTGATGCGCGGCCTCGATGAACTTCCCCGGACTGCCGGCCAGCAGCGAATCGATCAGGATGAAGCCGGTCACCGGGTCGGGCGGCGCCGAAATGGGCGAAAGCCGTCCCAGCGGCGGCGGTGCAAGGCCAAGCTGGTAGTAAAAGACGTAGACGAACAGCAGGCCCCACCAGAACTCGGGCTGCGATCCGGCGAAAAGCGAATAGACGAAGACGCCCTTGTCGGCCCTGCCGCCCGGTCGCAGCGCCGAAAGCATGCCGACCGGCAGCGCGATCAGGAACGCCGCAAGGAAACCCAGCGTGATCAGTTCCAGCGTCACCGGAAGATACTGCCCGATTTCGGAGGCGACCGGGGACCCCGTCACCCAGCTCTCGCCCAGCGAGCCCTGCAGCAGGCCGGGTTCCTTGCCAAGGCCCAGATAGCCCCGCAGCTGCGCCATGACCGGCCGGTCAAGCCCGAGCTGGCGCTGCGCCTGGTCGTAGGCCTCGGCCGAGGCGTTCATCCCGACCAGGCGCGAAACCGGATCGGCGGGCAGAAGCCGGATCAGGAAGAAGACGGCGACGACCAGCGCGAAAAGCTGCACGATCCCGATCAGGAAGCGTCTCAGGATATAGCGGGACAGCATTTTCGCACCGGGGCCTTCGCTTCGGACGGCGGCCCGGCGGAGGGGTCCGCAGGGCCGCCCTGTTCCCGGGTGCGGATCACTCCGCCAGCTTCAGGTCCACGTAGCGCAGCGAGTTGTCGGGATACCACCGCAGGCCCGAAAGCTTGGCGGTATGCGCCCACTGCGTCTTGTACTCCACCACCGGCAGCCAGGCGACGTCGGCGGAAAGCTGGTCCTGGATCATGCCGACCATCTCGCTGCGCTTGGCGCCGTCCGCCTCGACCCGCGCCTTGGCCCAGGTCTCATCCACGGTCGCGTTCGAATAGTTGACCATGTTGTTCAGGCCACCCTTGTCGGCAGACACGAAGAAAAGCTGGATCGCATAGCCGGCATCCACCCCGATGGGCTTTTCCTGGTCGTTGACCGCGAAGGGCAGGTCGCGCTTCACCAGCTGGCGGTCGCCGTACTGGGTCTGCGGGATCGGGTCGAGTTCGGCCGGAATCCCGACTTCACGAAGCGAGGTCTGGATGATGTTGACGATCGGGCCCAGGGTCGATTCCTTCTCGGCCACATAGCTCAGGCGGAAGGCATCGGCGAAGGCATCCAGCCCCGCCCCGCCTTCGAACCCCGCCTCGGCCAGCAGCGCCCTGGCCTTTTCGGGGTCATAGGCATAGGCGGCCGAAGCCTTGAAGCCGGGGTAGGACGACGGCACCATCCCCTGCCACTGCGCCGCCTGGCCGAAATAGCCGTTGGCGATGATCTGGTCGAAGGGGATCGCATGGGCGATGGCCTGGCGCACCTTCGGATTGTCGAAGGGCGGGGTCTTGAAGTTCATGTGGATGAACAGGTTCTCGTTGCCCTGCACGCCGCCGACCGCCAGCCCCTCGGTGGCGCGGAGCGAATCGTATTCGCGCGGGGTAAGGCCGGTGACCAGCTGCGCCTGCCCCGATTGCAGGACGACGACGCGGTTCGAAGACTGCGGCACGCGCTGCACCGTCACCTTCGACACCGCCGGCGCGCCTGCGAAGTAGTCGGGGTTGGCGGTGTACGAGATCGACTCCCCCTTCGTCCACTTGTTCAGGCAATAGCCGCCGAAGCCGGGGGCATTCACTTCGTTGGCGTAGTTGTGCGACCAGGGGTCTTCGGCTGTGGCATTCGCCTCCATCGTCTCCTTGTCGTAGATCAGAAGTCCGAAGATCGTTAGCACCGGCAGGAACAGCGCGTTCGGCTCGGCCTGCCTGATCGCCACCGTATGGTCGTCGATCCTGGTGACTTCGTCGCCCAGCTTCTTGGCCTCGGCATTGTCGCCGAAGACATCGGTGGTGAAGCCGGCGATCGAGCCGACGTTCGACAGGAACCAGCCGATGGGCGCCGCGCCGGAAACTGATTTCGCGCGGGCGAAGGTGTAGACCACGTCATCGGCGTTGAAGGTCGCGCCGTTGCAGCCCTTCACCCCCTGCCGCAGCTTGAAGGTCCAGGTCAGGCTCGCCGCGTCGAAGGTCCAGCTTTCGGCAAGACGGCCTTCGTACTGGCTGAAGTCGGGCAGGGTGACCCCGGTGTCGTTGGCGGCGCCCGCCTTGTACATGACCAGGGGCTCCATCAGGGTGACCATCCCCTGCTGGGCGGCCGGGATCGCGGCCGAGGGTCCGTCGTAGTCGAGCCCTGCGGGAATATCCTCGCTCAGAATCAGGATTTCCTGTGCCGCCAGCGGTGCCGCCGCCGCCGCCGCGAGGATGGCCGCAAACGAGCCGAAAGACAGTGACTTGAGCCTTTTTCCCATCTCGGAACCTCCCCGGGGTTGGCTGGATTTGTCCGGACAAATCACGCATCAACCCCGCCGGCCTGTCAAGCGGGTTTCGCGGCCGGCGGGTGGCGAGGGGGATTGACAGGGCCGCCGCTTGGCCGGAATTTGTCCGGACAAATCCCGTGCGCCTGAGGAGACTCCATGCGGGTGATCGTGCTCTTCAATCTCCGGCCGGGGATCGGCGCGGCCGAATACGAAGCCTTCGCGGCCGGCACCGACCTGCCCGCAGTCCGGGC
Organism: Paracoccaceae bacterium; assembly: GCA_046155885.1. Lineage (GTDB taxonomy): Bacteria > Pseudomonadota > Alphaproteobacteria > Rhodobacterales > Rhodobacteraceae > JAOADN01. The sequence goes on along the minus strand of JBJXFU010000187.1, from coordinate 19,681 downwards.
GCTTCCGTCAGTCGCGGGGTTCCGGGTGCATGCGCTGACCGGCCGGCTTTTCGGCGAAGGCGCGGCCCCGTTCCAGTACTGCGAGGTCCTCGACATCGCCGACGGCGACCGCTTCGGCGCCGATGTCTCCACCCCCGCAATGCAGGCGGTCGCCGCGAAACTCCAGAGCTTCGCCGACAACCCGCTGTTTCTCACCACGCGCGAGGTCGGGGCATGACCGGAAGCCTTTCGGGCCAGGTCGCGCTGATCACCGGCGGGGGTCGCGACAAGGGCCTCGGGCAGGCCATCGCGGCGGCGCTCACATCTGAAGGGGTACGGATCCTGCTGCATGACCGGGGGGCGGCGGGGGGCGATCTCGCACCCGAACACGGCGTCGGCACCTCGGCGGAACTCGAGGCGACGGCTTCAGCCTTGCGGAACGCCGGGGCCGAGGTGGTCACTGCGACCGGCGACCTGATGCAGGAAACCGCGATCGAGGCGGTGGTCGCAAAGGCGAAGGCAGCCTTCGGGCGGCTCGACATCCTGATCAACAACGCCGGGATCGGCTATCTCTTCGGGCCGCTCGCCGACCAGGAAACGGCGCATATCGACGCGGTCCTGTCGGTCAACCTGCGCGCCCCGGTCCTGCTGACGAAACACGCCTCGCGGCTGATGATCGCGGGCGGCCGGGGCGGGCGCATCGTCAACATCGCCTCGCAGGCCGGGAAATCCGGGTTCGCCTTCGCGGTGGCCTATACCGCGTCCAAGCACGGCCTGATCGGGCTGACCCGCGCCTCGGCGATGGAACTCGCCCCCCACGGCATCACGGTGAACGCCATCTGCCCCAACCATGTGACAACGGGCCTCGGCGCGTGGCAGAACGCCTTCATGGCGAAGGCCCGGGGCGAAACGGTCGAGGCCTATCTCGACGGCATGCGGCGGCGCATTCCGCTGGGCCGGACCGGCCTGCCCCAGGATACCGCCGCTGTCGCCGCCTTCCTCTGCTCGCCCGCCGCAGGCTACGTTACCGGCGAAGCCTGGAACGTCTCGGGCGGAGAGGAAACCCACTGATGTCCTGGTGGCCCGGCAAGGCGCGGCTGGCGATGTCCTTCGTCGTCAACGTCGAGGAAGGCAGCGAAATGTCGGTGGCACGTGGCGACAAGGGGCCCGAGCCGGTCGACGAACTGGGCGTCAGCCTGAAAATCCCGATCCGCAACTTCGGCAACGAATCGAACTACCTTTACGGGCTGAACGCCGGCGCCCCCCGGGTCTTCGGGGCCTTCGCCGCGGCGGGCATCCGGGTCACCGCGACGGCGGCCGGGCAGTCGCTGGAAGTCGCCCCGCAGGTCGCCGGGATGATCGTCGCGGGCGGGCACGAGACCTGTTCGCACGGCTGGCGCTGGGTGCACCAGTTCAGCCAGGACGAGGCGCGCGAACGGGACTTCATCGGCAAGGCGGTCGCCTCGATCAAGGCGGCGACCGGCACGCGCCCCTATGGCTGGCTGTCGCGCTACCTGCATACCGAACGGACGCGCCGGCTCCTGGCCGAAGCCGGCTTCCTCTACCACATGGACGACTATTCCGCCGACGCGCCGCGCTGGGACGTGGTGGAAACCGCCGCCGGGCCCAAGCCCATCGTCATCGTGCCCTACGCGCTCGACACCAACGACATGAAGTTCTGGCTGGCCCCCGGCTACACCCCCGCCCAATGGCTCGACTACGCCATCGAGACCTTCGAACGCCTCTGGTCCGAAGGCGCCGAGGCGCCGCGCATGATGTCGCTCGGCCTGCACCTGCGGATCATCGGGCGCCCGGGCCGGATCGGGGCGCTGGAGCGGTTCATCGCCCATGTGAAAGGCCGCGACGGCGTCTGGTGCGCGACGCGGCTCGATATCGCCCGCGCCTTCGCGCAGGCCGTACCCGCCCCGGTGGCGCCATGACCGCCGACGCGGCCCGCGTGGCCGACCATGTCGCCGGCGCGCGCTTCGAAGACCTGCCCCCCGAAGCCGTGGCAAAGGTGAAGACCTTCCTTCTCGACACCATCGGGGTCGGGGTCGCGGGATCGTCGGGCGCCGGGGTCGGCGACCTGATCCGCGTCGCCGCGTCCTGGGGCACCGGCGACGAGGCGACGGTGTGGAACTCGGGCGAACGGCTCAGCGCGCAGGGCGCGGCCATCGTCAACGCCTACCAGATCCACTGCCTGGAATACGACTGCGTACACGAAGGCGCCGTCCTGCATCCGATGGCGACGGTGCTGTCGGCCGTTCTGGCCTGGGTCGAACGCGAAGCGGCGCGCGGGCGCAAGGTCGGCGGGCGCGACCTGATCGCAGCCCTGTCGGCGGGGGTCGATGTCTCGACCATGCTGGGCCTCGCGACCAGGGCCCCGATCCGCTTCTTCCGCCCGGCCACTGCCGGCGGGTTCGGCGCGGCGGCGGCCATCGCCCGTCTGGCCGGCATGGATGCGCGGGGCGTGCTCGACACGCTGGGCGCGCAGTACGCGCAGGCATCGGGCACGCTGCAGCCGCATGTCGAAGGCTCGCCCATGCTGGGCATGCAGGTGGGCTTCAACGCCGCCGCCGCGATCCGCTCGGCCGACCTTGCCGCGGCGGGCTTCCGCGGGCCGCATGACTTCCTGACCGGCCGCTACGGCTATCTGCCGCTGCTTGAAGGCAACTACGACCTCGAGCCGGTACTGGCCACACTCGGCAAGACACGGCAGATCCTCGCCATGTCGCACAAGCCCTGGCCTTCGGGGCGGCTGACGCACGGGGCGATCGACGGGCTTGGGCAACTGATGGCGCGCCACGGGTTCACCGGCGGGGATGTCGCGGGCGTCAGCGTGAAACTGCCGCCCCTGAACTTCCGCCTGGTGGGGCGCCCCGACATTCCCGACCCGCCGGTCAACTACGCCAAACTCTGCCTGCGCTTCGTCGCGGGGGCGCTTCTGGCGCGGGGGCGCGTCGATATCGGCGAATTCCGCGAAGCTGCCTTGACCGATCCGGAAATCCACCGCATCGCGGCGCTGGTCGATGTGATCGAAGACAAGGAAAACGCCGACCCGAACGCCTTCGACCCGCAGACCGTCACGGTTCGCCTTCACTCGGGCGCCCGGCACGACATCACCCTCGCGCGCGTCTACGGGCACCCCGACGTGCCGCTGTCGGACGCCGAAAACGAAGACAAGTTCCGCCGCTGCCTGTCCTTCGCGCGCCAGCCCCTCTCGCCGGCGCGGGCCAGGGCGATTGCCGACGCGGTCGCCGGGATCGAGGCGTCGGAGGATGTCGCCAACCTCGCCGCCCTCACCGTCGCGGGGTCGCCATGATTGTCGCCCCACACCGCCGCGCGCCGCGCCCGCCAGAAAGGAAGGTACGATGACCGTCACCCATGCCGAAATCGCCCCCAACCGCTTCCGCGAACGCTTCGGACGCTACTTCGAGGAATTCACCGTGGGCGACATCTACGAACACCGCCCGGGCCGGACGATCAGCGAAGCCGACAACACCTGGTTCACGCTTCTGACGATGAACACCCACCCGCTGCACTTCGACGCCGAATACGCCCGGCACTCCGAATTCGGCCGCTGCATCGTCTGCTCGCCGCTCACCGTCGCGCTCATGGTCGGCCAAAGCGTCACCGACGTCAGCCAGAAGGCCATCGCCAACCTCGGCTGGACCAACATCCGGATGACCCATCCCCTGTTCGCCGGCGACACGCTGACCTCGGAAAGCGAAGTCATGGCAAAGCGCGAATCGAAGTCGCGGCCCGATGCCGGGATCGTCACCGTGGTGACGCGCGGCTTCAACCAGGCTGGCACGCTGGTCTGCGACTTCGAGCGCACCATCCTCGTCGCCAGGCGCGGCCACCCGCAGGAAGAAAAGGCGAAGTATTGAGCCAGGCCCCCATGTCCGACCCCGCCCGCGATACCGAAGAGGAAGTGATCCTCGACGCCGTCCGCAAATGGCTCGACCGCGACGTGCGCCCGCATGTCCTGCGGCTCGACCATGCCGACGAATATCCCGCCGAAATGGTCGAACAGATGAAGGCACTGGGCCTTTTCGGCGCGACGATCCCGGCCGAATTCGGCGGCCTCGGCCTTACGGCCACGACCTATGCGAAGGTGGTCGAAACCATCGCCGCCGTCTGGATGTCGCTGACCGGCATCTTCAACTCCCACCTGATCATGGCCGCCTGCGTGGCCCGCCAGGGCACCCCGGCGCAGAAGGCCTTCTACCTGCCGAAGTTCGCCTCGGGCGAAATCCGCGGCGGTCTCGCGCTCACCGAACCCGACGCGGGCACCGACCTCCAGGCCATCCGCACCCGCGCCCGGCGCGACGGCAACGGCTATCTGGTGAACGGCACCAAGACCTGGATTTCGAACGGCATCCACGGCACCTGCTTCGCCCTCCTCGTCAAGACCGACCCCGACGCGACGCCCCGCCACAAGGGGATGAGCATGTTCATCGCGCGCAAGGGCGATGGGTTCCGGGTTTCCCGAAAGCTCGAAAAGCTCGGCTACAAGGGCATCGACAGCGCCGAGCTGATCTTCGATGACTACCGCATCTCCGCCGACGACCTCCTCGGGGCCGAAGAGGGGCGCGGCATGCAGGCGGCTTTGGGCGGCCTGGAACTCGGCCGCATCAACATCGCCGCCCGCGGCTGCGGACTGGCTTCGGCGGCCCTGATGGACAGCGTGAATTACGCCCAGGTCCGCAAGACCTTCGGCAAGCCCATCGCCGAACACCAGGCAATCCAGCTCAAGCTCGGCGAAATGGCCACCCGCGTTCAGGCCGCCCGCCTTCTCACCTACGACGCCGCCCGCGCCTACGACAGCGGCCAGCGCTGCGACATGGAGGCCGGCATGGCCAAGTACTTCGCGTCCGAGGCGGCGGTGGAAAACGCGCTGGAAGCCATGCGCATCCACGGCGGCTACGGCTATTCCAAGGAATACCATATCGAACGCTACTACCGCGACGCGCCGCTGATGTGTATCGGCGAAGGCACCAACGAAATCCAGCGCATCATCATCGCCAAGCAGATGATCGAGCGGAACCCGGCATGACCGGTCCAGACCCCGTAGGGTGGGTTTCCAGCCCACCGATGCACGACGGCGGGCTTGAAGCCCACCCTGCCCCATGACGCCCCCGCCCCTCGAAGGCCTCCGCATCCTCGCCGTCGAGCAGTACGGCGCCGGGCCCTGGGCGACGCTCTACCTCGCCGACATGGGCGCCGAGGTGATCAAGATCGAGGACCCCGCCGCCGGCGACTCCTCCCGCCAGTCCGGCCCCCACTTCCTGGGGGAAAACGACAGCCTCTTCTTCCAGACCTTCAACCTCGGCAAGAAGTCCGTCGCGCTGGACCTCCGCCGCCCGGAAGGCCGGGCGGTGTTCCGCCGCCTCGCCGCTACGGCCGACGCGGTGCTGAACAACCTCCGCGGGGACCAGCCGGGGAAATACGGCCTGACCTATGCCGATCTGGCGCCGGTCCGGTCGGCGCTCGTCTGCGCGCATCTGTCCGGCTACGGGCGGACCGGCGAAAGGGCGGGATGGCCGGGCTACGACTATCTGATGCAGGCCGAGGCGGGCTTCCTGCATCTGACCGGCGAACCCGAAGGCCCGCCCGCTCGCATGGGCCTTTCGATCATCGATTACCTGACCGGCATCACCACGGCCTTCGCGCTGACCGCCGCACTCCTCGGCGCTCACCGCACGGGACGGGGCCGCGACATCGACGTGACGCTTTACGATGTGGCGGTGCACCAGCTCACCTACCCCGCGATGTGGTACCTGAACGCCGGCGAGGTCACGGCGCGCCGCCCCCGGTCCGGCCACCCCTCGGTGGTGCCCTGCGAGGTGTTCCCGACGGCGGACGGACACATCTTCCTGATGTGCGTGCTGCCGAAGTTCTGGCAAGCGCTCTGCGACCTGACCGGCCTTTCCCACCTGCCGCGCGACCCCCGCTTCGCCACGCCGCACGCCCGGCATGAAAACCGCGAAGCCCTGGCCGCCTTGCTCGACGATGCGCTCGCGGCAATGCCGACGGGCCACTGGATGGCCCGGTTCGCCGGCAAGGTCCCGGCCGCGCCGGTGCTGACGCTGCCGCAGGCGCTCGACAACCCCTACCTTGCCGCGACGGGCGGGCTGCAAACGCCCGGTCACCCCGCTTTGCCCGGCATGCGGGCGCTTTCGTCGCCGATCCGGGTCGATGGGGTCAGGCCCGTGGCACGGGCCGCGCCCTCGCTCGGGGCGGATACCCGCGCCATTCTGGAAACCGCAGGCTTCCCGGCAAGGGAAATCGCCGCACTTGCGGCGGCAGGGATCATCGGAGGGGTCCGGGCATGAAAATGGACGGCTTCCGCGTTCTCGACCTGTCGCAGTTCCTGCCCGGCCCGATGCTGACCCAGATGCTCGCCGACCACGGCGCCGAGGTGATCAAGATCGAGCCGCCTTCGGGCGAGCCGGTCCGCCAGGTGGGCTACCGGCAGAACGGCGAAAGCGTGTGGTTCCGCAACACGCATCGCGGCAAGAAGTCGGTTGTGCTGAACCTCAAGACCCCGGAAGACGTGGCCCGCTTCCTGCGGCTCGCCGAAACCGCCGATGTCGTCGTGGAAGCGTTCCGCCCGGGCGTCGTGGACCGCCTCGGCGTGGGCTACGACGCCGTGGCCCGGGTCAATCCGGGAATCGTCTATGCCTCGATCTCGGCCTTCGGGCAGAGCGGACCGCTGCGCGACCGTCCCGCGCATGACCTCGCGATCGAGGCGTTGGCCGGGGTCGTGTCGCTGAACCTCGGCAATGACGGCAAGCCGGTGAACCCGCACATGCCGGTGGCCGACATGGCCGGGTCGATGACGGCGCTGGCGGCGATCCTGATGGCGCTCCTGCGCCGCGCAAGCACCGGGCGCGGCGACTACATCGACATCTCGATGATGGACGCGACGATGGCCTGGCTGCCGAACGTCACCGGCCCGGTCTTCGCCGAAAACCGCGCGCCGGTCGTGAAAGAGGAACGCAGCTTCGGCGGCTACGCGTTCTTTTCAATCTACGAATGCGCCGACGGACGGCACGTGGCACTGGGCGGCGTCGAACACAAGTTCGTCGCGAATTTCCTGACCGCCGTGGGCCGGCCCGACCTGATCCCCGCTGCGACCGGCCCGAACGGCAGGGGGCAGGAACCGGTGAGAGAGGCCCTGCGCGCGGTCTTCCTGACGAAGACGCGCGATGAATGGGCAGTCTGGGCGTCGGGGCAAGACCTCGCCTTCGCGCCGGTCCTCGACCTGCACGAGGCCTTCGCGCAGCCGCAGGTCGCGGCGCGCGGGATGCTGATGCGCGACGATCAGGGCAACCCGCATATCGGCAACCCCGTGAAGTACCGCGAAGAACCCTGCGCGCCCGACCTGCGCCTGCCGCGCCTGGGCGCCGACAACGCGCTTCCGGGCGGACCGGGCTAGGGGTTCAGGCGAAGCCCCGGTCTTCGCGGCGCAGGTGCATCGTATAGCTGAAGCGGTCGCCGGGGTGGTAGTTGACCGAAGCCAGCATCAGCCGGCCGCTGGCGGCCCGATAGCGGCGGACAACGCGCACCACCCAGAGGTTGCGCGACAGGCCGAGCGCCCGGGCCGCCGCGTGCGGCATCGGCATCGCGTCGATCTGCTGTTCGACATCCGCGACCTCGACCCCGAAGCGGGCCTCCAGCATCGAATAGATCGCCCCGTCATGGAGGGGCAGATCCGCAGCCACCTCCGCGAACTCGTCCGAGATATAGACGGTCGAAACGCAAATCGCGCCGCCGCCTTCCGGATCATGGCGAAGGCCGGTCGCGATCAGCCAGATCTCGCCCTGACGGCCGTCGAGATCGGGCGCGTCCGGCGCGTCCGCGGTGGCTCTGACAACCCGGTCGATGCGGAACCGCGTGTCCGCCGCGTACTGGAACAGCCCCGCGAGCGACCGCATCTCGTGCACATAGGCGCGGTGTTTTCGGGTCGCGACCACCTGGCTCCCCGACCCCTGGCGGCGGCGCAGCAGCCCCGCGTCGGAAAGCCGCCGCAGCGCCTCGCGCACCGTGTGACGGCTGACGCCGAACTCCTCGCAAAGCTCGATCTCGGTCGGCAGCAGGCTGCCCAGGGCAAATGCGCCGGCGGCGATCCTGGTGGCCAGCTCGTCGCTGACCTGAACGTAGCGCGGGATCTTCAGGGTCACCCTGACCTCCTCGACGCGGTGTCGCTTTCCGCTTGCCCGATCCAGCGACAGGCATAAATATGTCCGGACAAATTTGCAAACGGCCCGCCGCGACCAGATGGACAATTCCCGCCCCGACCGCTCGCTGACCGAAGGCCTTTGGGCCCTGGCCAGCCGGCCGCCCGCGCCGGACGACCTTGCAAAGACGGCGCGCCATGTCCTGGACTGGGCGGGCTGCGCGCTGGCCGGGCGGGCGGACCCGGGCGGGCGGGCCTTCCTTTCCGCGCTTTCCCCGGGGCGCAATCCCTTCAGCCTGGCAGGACCCGAAGGCGCGATGGCGATGGGCTGCCTCGGCAGCATCCTCGAAATGGACGACGTGCACCGGCAGGCGCTGCTGCACCCGGGGCCCGCGGTGATCCCGGCCGCGCTTTCGGTTGCCCGCAATGCGACGGGGACCAACTTTCTGCGCGCCGTGCTCGGCGGGTACGAGGCGGTGATCCGCCTCGGCAGCGCGGTCGGCGCGGCGCACTACGCGGTCTTCCACAACAGCGGCTCCTGCGGGGCGATCGGCGCGGCGGCGGCGGCGGCGCGGGTCATCGGCCTGCCGGACGGGGCGGCGGTCTCGGCGATGGGGCACGCGATGTCGGCCACCGGCGGCCTCTGGCAGGCCCGCAACGAACCGGTCCTGACCAAGCACCTGCATCTTGCCGACGCGGCCCGGCGGGGCGTCACCGGGGCCCTTCTGGCGCAGGCCGGGCTCGCCGGGCCGCGCCGGATACTCGAAGGCCCGCAGGGCTTCTTCGCGGCAATGGCGCGCGACGGGCGGCCGGACGAGGTGAGCGCGCCGAAGCCGGGCTGGCGGATCGGCGAGGTCAGCTTCAAACCCTGGCCGGCCTGCCGCCATGCCCATCCCGCCATCGACGCGGCACTTGCCCTGCGGGGCGCGCTGCGCGGGGAAAAGCCGCACCGCATCCTGGTCGAAACCACCCGCGATGCGGTCCTGTTCTGCGACAAGGCCAATCCGGCGACGGCGGCCGAAGCCAAATTCAGCCTGCAGCACGCCGTGGCCGTGACCCTGCTGCAAGGCGCGCCGGGGCTGGCCGATTTCGAACCGCAGGCCATCTCCCGGCCGGACCTGGCCCGGCTGCGCGGCCGCACCGAGGTCGCCGGAACCCCGGAGTTCACCGCCCGCTATCCCGCGCACTTCGGCGCCCGCGTGACGGTGACGATCCGCGGCGGCGCCCCCCGCTCGGCCGAGGTCGCCGACGCCTGGGGCGACCCCGAAAACCCGATGGACGCGGCCTCGGTCACCGCCAAGTTCATGCGCCTCGCCCGCGCGGCCGGGGTGCCCGACGAAACCGCCGGCGCTATCGCCGATACCTGCATGGCGCTGCCACGCGGCGCCGCGCCGTCGGACCTTCTCGGCCTGTTGGGCCGCGGGCCCTGAGAGGAGCGCGATGACCGGTCCCACCTATTTCGACGCGATGGACTACGGGGCCATGCTGCGCGACTACGGCCGGCCCGAAGACTTCGCCGCCCGGATCGCCCGCACCGGCAGGGGCGACCTTCGCGCCCTTCAGGAAGCGCGGTTCCTCAGGGTCATGGACTTCGCCTGGAAGGTTCCCTTCTACCGCCGGCTCTGGGGCGCGAAAGGCATCGAACCGGGCGACATAGGGTCGCTCGACGACATCCGCCTTCTGCCCGCGTATTCCAAGTCCGACCTCATGGCCTCGGTCGAGGCGCACCCGCCGCTCGGCGACTTCCACGGCCTTGACAGCTACGCCCCGGCCGACCGCCCGCCGCTGATCCTGCAGACGACCTCGGGCACCACCGGGCGGCCGCAGCCGCTGCTTTACGGACCGAAAAGCCGCGAGATGCAGAACCTGCTTCTGGCGCGCATCTACGCGATGCAGGGCCTGACGCGCGACGATGTGGTGCATTCCGTCTACGGCCACGGGATGGTGAACGGCGGCCACTACGTCCGCGAAACGGTGACGCACTGGACCGGCGCGCAGTTCCTGTCGGCCGGTACCGGGGTCGAAACCCGCAGCGCCCAGCAGGTCGCCCTGATGCGCGATTTCGGCGCCACCGCGATCGTCGGCTTCGGCGACTACATCAAACGCCTGTCCGACGTGGCGCGCGAAGAAGGGCTTGCCCCGGGCAAGGACATCCGCATCCGGATGATTTCCGGCCACATGGGCGCCGAAAGCCCCGCCGCGATGTCCCGGGCCTGGGGCGGCGCCGCCGTATTCGACTGGTACGGCGTCGGCGACACCGGCGCCATCGCCGGCGAAGGCCCCGACCACGCGGGCCTCTACGTGCTGGAAGACGCCCAGTACCTCGAACTTCTCGACATTGGCACCGGCGCGCCGGTGGCCGAAGGCGCGGCGGGCGACATGGTCGTGACCTGCCTCTACAAGGACGATGTCTTCCCCATCATCCGCTTCAACACCCATGACGTGTCGGCCTTCGCGCCTGGCGCATCGCCCCTCGGCTTCACCTTCCGCCGGATCACCGGGTTCCTCGGCCGCTCGGACAACATGGTCAAGCTGCGCGGCATCAACGTCTTTCCCACCGGCGTCGGCGCGATCCTGACCGCGAACCACCCCGAGCTGACCAGCGAATACATCTGCACCGTCGATCGCCGGGACGGGCGCGAGGAGATGACGGTGACGGTCGAGGCGAAAGGCGATCTCGCCCGGCCCACGGCCGGATACGAGGCGCTCCTGCGCGCGCGGCTGGGGGTCGAGGTGGCGGTCCGGCTTGCGGCGCCGGGGTCGCTGGCGCCGCTGACCCAGATCGAGATCAGGCAGAAACCCATCCGCCTGATCGACCGGCGGAAGGACCCGGCGTGACAGTGGGCCACGCGACGCTGGCGGAACTGTCGCGGCGGCTCGGCACCGGCAGGTCCACGGCGGCAGAGCTTGCCCGCAGGGCGCTGTCCCGGATCGCGGCCCGCGACGGCGACATCCGGGCCTTCATCATGGTCGATGCGGAGGGCGCGCTGGCGGCGGCGCAGGATAGCGACCGGCGGCGCGCGGCGGGCCATGCCGCCGGCCCGTTCGACGGCGTGCCGGTGGCGCTGAAGGACAATATCGACGTGCGCGGCCTGCCCACCACCAGTGGCACGCGCTTCTGGGCGGGGCGGATCGCCGCGACGGATTCCCGGGTGGCGGCACGGCTGCGCGCGGCGGGACTGGTGATTCTCGGCAAGCTCAACCTGCACGAAGGCGCGCTGGGCGCGACCACCGACAACCCGTTCTGGGGCCGCTGCGCAAATCCCGCCGCGCCCGGCCTGACCCCCGGCGGCTCCAGCGGCGGAAGTGCTGCGGCGGTGGCGGCAGGCTACGTGCCGATGGCGATCGGGACCGACACCATGGGGTCGGTCAGGATACCGGCGGCCTATTGCGGCCTCTGGGGTCTGAAGCCGACGCCCGGCGTGGTGCCGACCGGGGGCCTGAGGTTCCTGTCGCCGACGCTCGACAGCATCGGGCCGATCGCGGCGACGGGCGAAGATCTGGCGCTTGCGGCCAGCCTGCTCACCGGCGCGGTGGCCGGACGGGCCGGGCTGGCCGGCGCACGGTTCGGCGTGCCGGACGAGGCGATGCGGGCGGAAATCGCGCCCGGGGTGCGGGCCGCCTTCACGGACTTCTGCGAACGGCTGGCGGCCGAAGGCGCAGAGGTCCGGCAGGTCTCCGTCGCCGGATGGGACCCCGGCGGGCTGCGCCGGGCCGGGCTGCTTGTCGCCGAGGCCGAAGCCGGGGCGCTCTACGGCGCCGATCTCGACCGGGGCGGCGACGGGTTCTCGGACCAGTTCCGCGCGCTGGTCGCCTATGGCCGCGCCGCCCGCCCCGAAAAGATCGCCGCGGCCCGCGCGTCGCTTGCCCGGGCAGAGCGCTCGGTGGCCGGGGCGCTTGCGGGGATCGACGCGCTTCTGATGCCCACCGCGCCGCAGCTTCCCTTCCCGCACGGGGCGCCGGTGCCGCCCGACCAGGCGGACCTCACCGCGCTCGCGAATGCCGCCCGGGCGCCCGCCGTCGCCTTTCCCATCGCGGTCCCCGGCGGCGGCCACCCGGCCTCGGCCCAGCTTGTCGGCCCGGCTGGAAGCGAGGCGCGCCTGATCGCGCTCGCCCGCGCGGCGGTTGGGGAAGGCGCATAGGGCGGAGCCGGGGGTAGTGGTTAACGGTTAATTCACCCAAAGCCATACGATCGTATGGCATATTGCTGGCATAGTGCTGGGCGGTTGCTGGCACCCTGCGAACGGTGCGGAGACCAGCCGTTAATGCAGCGCCCGCAAGGGCTTGCAAGACGCCAAGGCAGGCCCCCGGGTACCCCCGGCCGCCCGCCAGTTCGCCACATTTCGCGATGTTCCGAAGTCCGCCATCCCCGACCGGCACAGACCCGGTCTGGTGCCGCCGGTCTGGTGCCGCACGAGGGATTCGAACCCCCGACCCCATCATTACGAATGATGTGCTCTACCAGCTGAGCTAGTGCGGCGTGGCGCGCCTGATAGCACCATATTTCGGGTGAGTGTAGCCCTAAACCGCCCGCTCGTCCGGGGTTTCCGAAGCGGGGTCGCCGGCGCCCCCGGAAGCCGGCCGGGCACCAGCCGGGCGCCCGACGATCAGCGGCAGCATATCGGCGCCGTTCGGCATCGGCACCCCGCCATGTGCCGGTTCGCGCCAGCTAAGCGTGTCGAATCCCTGGCAATTGTCGCAGACGGGGGCCCAGTCGTGCATGATGTTCTGGCAGCGATCGCAGCACCATTGCGGGCCCCGGCTGGCGGTCAGGGCCTTGGCGAGCCAGCCGCGAACCACCGCGTCATCCGCCCCCTCGCCGCGTTCCACGGCGGCCATGATGGCAAGCGACCGTGCGGTCGGGCGGGTTTCGGGAAGGCTGCCGAGCGCCCGGCGCGCGCCGGGAAAATCCTCGGCCCCGATCATCAGCTCGGCCTCGAGCATCCGGGTTTCGTCATGGTCCGCGCGGATCTTCAGCAGCGGCAGGAACCGCTTCTGGCGCGCGGCCGGCGTTTCCTCCGGCTCGATCCGCGCAAAGGCGGCGGCCAGGTCGGGATGCGGCTGCGCCTCCCAGGCTTTCTTCAGCAGCCGCTCGGCATAGCGCGGCTTGCCCTTGGCCACGTACCCCTCCGCCGCCATCACCGCCGCCGGAATAAGGTCGGGCGAGGCCTTGTTGGCCGAGATCGCCGCTTCCCGCGCCTCCACCGAGGCAGATTCGGCAAGGATTCCCTTGGCTTCCTGAAGCGCCATGATCGCGTCGCGCCGCCGGTGCACATCGCGCGGCAACAACCCTTGCCTGGCCTTCGCGCCCAGCACGGCCCGGGCGTCCTTCCAGTTCCCGGCCTCGGTCTGAAGTTTCAGAAGCGCGTCCTGAACCTCCGGATTGCGGGGCTTCAGGGCGAAGGCCTTTTCCGCCAGTTTCAGGGCCGTCCCGGTATCGCCCTCGGTCAGCTTCTGGCGCATCAGTCCGCGAATGCCGGCAAAGCGGGTGCGGTCGTCGGCCAGCAGGCGCTTGTAGACCTCGGTCGCGGCCCGGGTGTCGCCGGCGAGTTCCGCCGCCTGTGCCGAAAGCAGGTCGGTCAGATCAGGACGGCCGAGATAGCGCTCGGCACGCGCGGCCTTGGCCAGCGCGACCTTGCCTTCGCCCGAGGCGATGGCGATCATCCCCTCGGCCAGGGCCTGATAGCCGCGGCGTTCCCGGTTGCGGTCGAAGTAGCGGGAAATCGCGGTTTCGTCGCCGGTCAGAAAACGCAGAACGGCCACCAGAAATCCTACGATCTTCATCAGCAGCCAGATAGCCGCGACAAGCGCCATCGCGGCGATCACCGTCTGCACCGGCCCGAAGGTAAGCTCCAGGTTCGCCACGGCAATGCGCACCCCGCCGCCGGTTTCCATCAGCGTCGTGGCCCCAAGCGTCAGGGCGGCGACAAGGGCGACGAACGTCACGATCTTGAGGAATGACCAAAGCACTGGTGCGGCCTTTTCAGTCCATGCTCTCTGAGAGAGCCTTCAGCGCGTCCAGCGCGGCGATGCGGCGCTGGGCAAGCCCCAGCCATTCGGCCATCCGGTCCCGGCCGGCCTGCGGAAGCGCCGATATCTCGGCGATCGCGCCGGCAAGGTCGCCTGAATCGAGCGCCGCCTCGGCCCGTGAAAGGATCGCGTCCGGGTCATCGCCGGCGCGCGGCGAAAGCGAACGGGCGCCCGTTTCCGCCCGGATGAAGGCCAGCGCGCGGCTCAGGACCCCTTCGCCCGCGGTTTCGCGCAGGGAAAGCGCCAGCGCGGCGCGGGCCGCTTCGGGGAAGCCCGCCTTCAGCGCTTCGGCGCTCGGGACGCCGCCGGACTGATCGGCAAGGGATTGCGGAATGGCGACCCCGGCCGCGGCGAGGTCGGCCAGCGGGGGCTCGATCGGCGCGCCGCTTTCCAGGGCCGCCTGAAGGTGGCTGAGCGCCGCCCGCGCGGATGCCGTCTTCGCCGTGGCTTCGGCTTCTGCCTTGAGACGAACGGCCTCGGCTTCGGCAGCGCGGAGGCGCGCCTCGGCTTCGGCAGCGGTTTCGGCAAGGCGCTTTTCGGCCTCTGCCGCCGCCGCCTTTTGCTCTTCGGCCAGCCGGCGCATCTCGTCGAGCTGCGGCGCGCTTTGGGCCGGCGCACCCGCGATGCCCGGGGAAGGGGCCTGTTCGAGCGCCGTCAGGCGTTCGTCGAGCGCCGCGAGCGATGCCGGGAATTCCGATTGTGCCGAGGCGACGGGCCCGAAGCGCTCGGCCAGCGCGGACAGGCGCAGGTCAAGGTCGGCGGCCGCTGCGGGGTCCGGCAGCTTGCCGCGCAGGTCGGCGATCCCGGTCGTGAGCGCATCGAGTTCGCGCCTCAAGTCGGCGATCGCCTCGCCCTGCGCCTTCGCCGAAGCGATGGCGGCGGCTTCATCCGCCGAGTGGACGCCGGGCAACCATCCCTGCGCGTCGAGCCAGATGACGGTCCCGGCGCCAAGCGCGGCGGCGGCGGCCCCGCCCAGGACCGTGCCAAGCAAGCCCCTGCCCCGGCGGCGGGGCGGCGGGGGTGGGTCCGCCGGGTTGTCTCCGGCAGGCTCATCTTCCGCCAAGGCGGCCCCGGCCGCAGCCAAGCCGCCTTCGGACCCCGGCATTTCGCCGGCGGCGGTGACGGGTTGATCCTCTGGAACGATGGGTCGGCTCTCCGGCGGCACCGCTGCGGGGTCGGCGGCGGGTTCGGAGGCCTTGCTTCTTGCCACGCTCGGTTCCCCTGACTGCGCCGAAGGCCGGCCGGTCCTGACGCCGGGGGATCGGTCCCCTTCGGTGCCTCCGGCCCAATCTAGTCGCCGAACCGGGCCGTCTCAAGCGGCGTCGGCAGAGAGACCTGCAAGCGCGTCAAGCATCGCGTCGGCGTCGGGGCGGTCGGCGACGGCAAGCGCGGCGGGCAGAAGCGTCCGGGCGGCCCGCGCGACGGGTTCGCTGAGCGCGGCGATCAAGAGCGGCGCGCGCGCCGGAAGCAGGGCAGCGGCCGCCAGGCGGGCCGACCGGGGTGAGAAAAGCGGCAGCAACACGGGCCAAGGGGCCTCCAGCAACCGCCGGGCCGCGACCGTTGGCGGAAGCGATTCGAGTTCGTAGGCCACGACCTCGCGTGTCTCTATCCCGCCGCGACTGAGCGTATCGGCAAGCGGGAAGGCGACATCTGCGCCCCTTACGTGCAGGCAGGGCCCCGCCACACCCGCCTCGGCCATCCGCGCGGCCAGGCCCGGCGCGTCCCCCGGCCCTTCCAGCGCCGTGAAGCCCACGTCCCGGGCCGCTTCGGCCGTGCGCGGGCCGACGCACCAGGCCGGCGCGGAACGGTCGGCCCGCTGGCCGGCAAAGGCTTCGACCCCGGCCTCGGACGTGAAGACGAGTGTCGTGAACGGCGGCAGACGGGCCGGAAGCGGCAGGATACGGGTTCGGCCGAGGGGCGAAAGGATCACCGGCCAGTCGGCCCCGAAACGGGCGCGGAACAAGGCGGAAAACCGTTCGCCGCGATCCCCGGGCCGTGTCAGAAGCAGGGTGGGGCGAGGATCCGGCCGGTCCGCCACCTGGCGCCTCGGGATTGTGATGGGTCGCGCCCGGTGTTACCTGCCGGTCACCCGCCATGCAACTGCGCCCGCCGATGAAAATGCCCGTCACCGTTCTGGGGCTGGAAAGCAGCTGCGACGATACCGCCGCCGCGATCGTCCGGCTGGGCGAAGACGGGACCCGCGAAATCCTGTCCTCGGTCGTCTGGGGCCAGGACAGGCTGCATTCGGCCTTCGGCGGAGTTGTCCCCGAAATCGCGGCGCGCGCCCATGCGGAACGCCTCGACCTCTGCGTCGAAGCCGCGCTTGGCGAGGCGCGGCTGTCGCTGGGCGATCTCGGCGCGGTCGCGGTCACCGCCGGCCCGGGGCTGATCGGCGGCGTGGTCGCCGGGGTGATGTGCGCCAAGGGCATCGCCGCCGGGGCGGGCCTGCCGATCATCGGGATCAATCACCTTGCCGGGCACGCGCTGACCGCACGGCTGACCGACGGGGTGGCGTTTCCCTACCTCGTCCTTCTGGTTTCCGGCGGGCATTGCCAGTTCCTGATCGCCGAGGCGCCGGACCGCTTCCGGCGGCTCGGCGGTACGATCGACGATGCGCCGGGCGAAGCGTTCGACAAGACGGCGAAGATCCTCGGCCTGCCGATGCCGGGCGGGCCGAGTGTGGAGACCGAAGCGGCCAGGGGGGATGCGGCACGGTTCAGACTGCCAAGGCCGCTTCTCGACCGGGAAGGGTGCGACCTGTCGTTCTCGGGGCTGAAGACGGCCGTGCTGCGGCTTCGCGACGAGATCGCCGGACCGGGCGGAACGCTGACGGAAACCGGCCGTGCGGATATCTGCGCGGCGTTTCAGGCGGCTGTGACGGATGTGCTGGGCGAAAAGTCCGACCGGGCGATTTCGCTTTACCTTAAGGCCGCGCCGCCCGATCCCACCATCGCCGTTGCCGGCGGCGTGGCCGCGAACCGGGCGATCCGGACGCGTCTTTCCGCAGTCGCAGAGGCTCGGGGCCTGCGCTTTCTGGCGCCGCCGCTCAGTCTTTGCACGGACAACGCCGCGATGATCGCATGGGCGGGAATCGAGCGGCTTCGGCTTGGGCTGACCGACGGCATGGACCTTGCCGCCCGGCCGCGCTGGCCGCTGGACGAAAGGGCCCCGCCCATCCTGGGATCGGGGAAGAAGGGGGCGAAGGCATGAGGATCGGCGTCCTTGGCGCGGGCGCCTTCGGCACCGCCCTGGCCATCGCGCTCGGCCGTGCCGGCCGCGAGGTAGTGCTCTGGGCGCGCGACCCGGAATGCGCGGCGGAACTGGCCCGGGGCCGCCGGAACCTTCGCTACCTTCCCGACGCCCGCCTGCCCGAAAGCGTGTCTGTTACGGCCGAAATCGGCAAAGCGGCCGCGCCGGTCCTGCTTCTCGCGGTGCCGATGACGGCGCTTCCCGGCCTGCTTTCGCACCTGCCCGAACCCGGCGACCACGCCCTCGTGGCCTGCGCCAAGGGCATCGACCTGACCAGCGGCCTCGGCCCCTCCGGCCTGATCGCCCGGGCGCATCCCGGGGCCGTCGCGGCGGTGCTGTCCGGCCCGAGCTTCGCCGCCGACATCGCGCGCGGCATGCCCACGGCGCTGACGCTCGCCTGCCGCGACGATGCGCGGGGCGCCAACCTGCAACGGCTGCTTTCGACGCCTGATCTTCGGGTCTACCGCAGTACGGATGTGGCGGGGGTGGAGTTGGGCGGGGCTTTGAAGAACGTCATTGCCATCGCCTCTGGCGTGGTGGTTGGCGCCGGGTTCGGTGACAGCGCGCGGGCCGCACTGGTGACACGGGGTTTCGCCGAGATGACCCGCCTGGCCATTGCGCTGGGCGCGCGGGCCGAGACGCTTTCGGGGCTTTCGGGTCTGGGCGACTTGATCCTGACGGCGACCTCGCCGCAATCGCGCAATTTCCGCTATGGCCTTGCCATCGGGTCGGGCACGGCGCCGGACGCCGGATTGACCGTCGAAGGCGTGGCGACCGCCCGCGCCGCGCTTGAAGTGGCCCGGACGCATGGCGTGGCGTTGCCGGTCACCGGCGCGGTCGCGGGGCTGATTGACGGGCGGCTGGCATTGGGCGAGGCTGTGGCGGCGCTGATGGCCCGCCCCCTGACGACGGAGTGACAGGATGCTCGTTGCACTGGTCTGCCGGGACAAGCCGGGCCATCTTCAGACCCGCCTCGACACCCGCGCCGCGCACCTGGCCTATATCGAGGTCACCGCCGTGGTGAAGATGGCCGGCCCGCTGATCGAAGACGGCGAGATGCGCGGGTCGCTGATCGTTCTGGATGTGGCCGATGTCGCCGCAGCCGGGGCCTGGGCGGCCCGGGACCCCTATGCGGTGGCCGGCCTGTTCCGAAGCGTGGAAATCAACGAATGGAAGAAGGCGATCGGCTGATGGCCTACTGGCTTTTCAAGTCCGAACCGGATGTCTGGAGTTGGGATCGGCAGGTCGCCAGGGGTGCGGCGGGCGAAGAGTGGCACGGGATCCGGAACTACCAGGCCCGCAACAACATGCGGGCGATGCAGGTGGGCGATCTTGGATTCTACTACCACTCGAACATCGGCAAAGAGATCGTTGGCATCGTCGAGGTGATCGCCACCTCGCACCCCGACAGCACGACGGATGATTCCCGCTGGGATTGCGTCGACATCCGTGCGCTGCGCCCCTTCGCGCGGCCGGTGACGCTCGAGGTGTGCCGGGCCGATCCGCGGCTGGCGGCGATGGTGCTGGTGAACAACACACGTCTTTCCGTGCAGCCTGTCACCCCGGCGGAATGGCGCGTAGTCTGTGAACTTGGCGGAGTCGCGCCCTGACGGGCAGGCAGGGACTGGAAGGGAAAGCGATGGAAATCCTAAAGGTGATCGTGGCGGCCGCGGCGGCCTTCGGGTTCGGGGCCTTCTGGTACATGCGGATGGCACAGCGCTGGATGGAGGCGGCAGGGATAAAGGCCGGGCCGGACGGCCGCCCCGAGGCGGGCGCAAGCCCGACTCCGATGGTGATCGGCGCCGTGGCGATGGTGCTGGTGGCCGGGATGATGCGGCACGTTTTCGCGACCTCGGGCCTCGATACGATCCTCGAAGGAATCATGGGCGGGGCCGGGATCGGGGCATTCTTCATCACGCCCTGGGTGGCGATGAACTACGCCTTCGGACAACGGACATTCGCGCTCTGGTGGATCGACAGCGCCAATGCCGTCGTCGGCTGCACGATCATGGGGATCGTCCTGACCGTTCTGTAGAGTGGGGTGCCCCTTCCCGGATCGGCCTCGGGTGCCCCGTCGCACGGCCGGGGAGGGGCGCCCCGATACGTCGGAGTTAGAGCAAGTCGCCTTTAATCCGGACCATATCCTGCGGCCCTGAAGTAGTTTTTGCATTCCTGCGGAAGGAAGAGGTCGCAGACTTTGCCGACCTGTTTCCAGAGGGCATCGTAGGTTCTTGCGGC
>JBJXFU010000186.1:0-16756 GCA_046155885.1 Paracoccaceae bacterium | reverse complement strand
CCCAGACCGAGCATGAGGTGCGGGGCTACAAGCGCACCGTCCACGCCAACCTCCTGCAAGGCGTCGAGACGGAATGGATCACCCCCGCCCGGGTGAAGGACCTCTGCCCGATCATGAACATCGACGGGCCGCGCTACCCCGTCCTCGGCGCTCTCTGGCAGCCGAGGGGCGGCACGGCGCGGCATGACGCGGTGGCCTGGGGCTATGCGCGGGCCTGCTCCGACATGGGCATGGACATCGTGCAGAACTGCGAGGTCACCGGCATCCGGGTCGAAGCAGGCGCGGTGACGGGGATCGAGACGACGCAGGGCGCCGTCGCCACCAAGAAGCTCGGCGTCGTCGTCGCGGGCCACACCTCGGTCCTCTGCGAAAAGGCCGGGTTCCGGGTACCGATCGAATCGGCCGCCCTTCAGGCGCTGGTCAGCGAACCGATCAAGCCCTGCATGGACGTGGTGGTGATGGCCAACACCGTGCATGGCTACATGAGCCAGTCCGACAAGGGCGAGATGGTGATCGGCGGCGGCACCGACGGCTTCAACAACTACACCCAGCGCGGCTCCTGGCACCACATCGAGGAAACCGTCCGGGCGCTGGTCGAGACCTTTCCGATGATCAGCCGCCTGAAGATGCTGCGCCAGTGGGGCGGCATCGTGGACATGACGGGCGACCGCTCGCCGATCCTGTCGAAGACGCCGGTTCAGGGCATGTTCCTGAACTGCGGCTGGGGCACGGGCGGGTTCAAGGCGATTCCCGGGAGCGGCTGGGCGATGGCCGAACTGATGGCGCGGGGGCATTCGCCCCTGACCGAGGACTTCAGCATGTACCGCTTCCGCGAGGGGCGGTTCATCGACGAAAGCGTCGCGGCGGGGGTGGCGCATTGAGCGGCCTGGCCAAACCGTTCGGGAGCACCGGCGGCGGCCGGCACGCCGGGGGGGTCGCGAAGCGGCCGCCCCGGGGGGGCGGGTCGGCCGCTGCCGGTGCTGCGCACCGGCGGTCTCCCGTCATCGGGTGCGCGCCATTCCAAGCAGGAGTGCCAACTCAGCTTCAAGCCCGCCATCTTCTAGAACCCAATCAACGAAGATGCGCTTGTAAGGGTCGCACGGATCGCGATCAGCCCATTCTTCCCATTTTGCGATCGGGGCTTTCTGCTCGTCCTCTTGTATTGCCATACGTCCTCTCCATTCCCCGACATCGTGACCCAGAGGACGGCAGGCTCACATGCACATACATTCAATCGGTCGGTGGCATGTCATTCCCTCCTGAGATTTCTTCAAGTTTCCAAATACTTATCTGGAAACGAAGGTGGAGTAGTTTGCGATGATGGGCGTATCCAGAAAGTTGACAACATGCTCACCCTGACCTGCCCCTACTGCCACATTCCCGCCGAAGAAACCGAGCTCTCCCCCGGCGGCGAGGCGCATCTCAAGCGCTTCGGCCCCGGATCGTCGGACGAAGACTTCGACGGCTACATGTTCATGCGCAAGAACGCGAAGGGCGTGCATTTCGAACGCTGGCGGCATGCCTATGGCTGCGGCAAGTGGTTCCTCGCCGCCCGCTGCACCGCCACGCTGGAAATCTTCGGCACCTACCCCGCCCAAAGCAAGGAACCGCCCCCGGATATCGTCGCCGCCATCCGTGCAAGGCGCCCCGAGTGGGAGGGGTACAAATGACCACCCGCCTCGCCACCGGCGGCCGCCTGATCGACCGCACCAAGCCCCTGCGCTTCACCTTCAACGGCCGCGCCCTCTCGGGCTATCAGGGCGACACGCTCGCCTCCGCCCTCCTCGCGAAAGACCAGCTCCTCCTCGGCCGCTCCTTCAAGTACCACCGCCCGCGCGGCCCCGTCGCCTCGGGGCACGAGGAACCGAACGCGCTTCTCGGCCTCGGCACCGGCCCCCGGTTCGAACCGAACCAGCGCGCCACCACCACGGCCCTCTTCGAAGGCGCCAGCGCGATCTCCCAGAACCACTGGCCTTCCCTCGAATTCGACATCGGCTGGATCAACAACCTCTTGGCCAAGTTCCTGCCGGCGGGCTTCTACTACAAGATGTTCATCCACCCGCGCCCCTTCTGGAAGCACGTCTACGAACCCTTCATCCGCCGCTCGGCAGGCCTCGGCCGGGTGCCGAAGGACCGCGACGCCGACCTCTACGAACAGGCCTACGCGCACGCCGAAACCGTCGTCGTCGGCGGCGGCATAGCGGGCCTCGCGGCGGCGCTGACTGCGGCGGAACGGGGCAGGGTGATCCTTCTGGAGCAATCCGGCTGGTGGGGCGGCCGCGCGCCCGTGGATGGCGCCAGCATCGAAGGCCGGCCCGCCGCCGACTGGGTCGCCGCCACCGTCGCCGCGCTGGCCGCCCTGCCGAACGTCACCCTGCGGCTCAACACGCAAGCCACCGGCCTTTACGACCACGGCTACCTCCTCGCCGCCGAACGCCTCGCCGACCACACCGCGCCCGAAGGCACCCCCCGCCAGCGCCTCTGGCGCATCCGCGCGGGCCACGTCGTCACTGCCACCGGCGCCATCGAACGCCCGCTGAGCTTCGCCGGAAACGACATCCCCGGCGTGATGCTCGCCTCAGCCGTGCGCGACTACGTGACGAACTGGGCGGTCAGCCCCGGCGACCGCACGGTGATCGTCACCAACAACGACGACGCCTACCGCACCGCGCTGGTCCTGCTCGACGCCGGGCTGCTCGTGCCGGCGGTCCTCGACGCCCGCCCCGAGGCGACAGGCGCTCTGCCGCAGGCGGTGCGCGCGCGCGGTGTCCGGGTGCTGACGGGGCGGGGGATCGCCCGCGTGAAGGGGGTGAAGCGCGTCATCTCCGCTGTCGTCTGCGCCCAGGCGGGCGAAGGCGCGACGCTGGAGGAAATCCCCTGCGAGGCCGTCGCCATGTCGGGCGGCTGGTCGCCGGTGGTGCACCTGTGGAGCCATTGCGGCGGCAGGCTCCTCTGGGACGAACCCCGCGCGATGTTCCGCCCCGATCCCGCCCGCCCGCCGACCGGCGCGGATGGAAGCGCGATGGTCACGGCGGTCGGCGCGGCGAACGGCGCGCTGACGGCGGGTGATGTTCTGGCCGACGCGCGTAGCTACGCCCGTAGCTACGCAGGTACTACGGATGTGCTACGCGGAAACGACGCGGATACCACGGCCTCGGAGGAGGGCCCGATCCTCCCCGTCTGGATGATGCCGCAGGGCGCGGGGTACGCCAAGCGGTCCAAGGCCTGGCTCGACTTCCAGAACGACGTGAAGGTCTCCGACCTCCAGCTGGCCGCGCGCGAAGGCTACGAATCCGTCGAACACGCCAAGCGCTACACCACGCTGGGGATGGCGACAGATCAGGGAAAGCTAAGCAATATCAACGGTCTGGCCGTGCTTTCTCAGGCGCTCGACCGGCCCATCCCGGCCACCGGAACCACCACCTTCCGCCCGCCCTACACGCCGCTTACCCTAGGCACCATCGCCGGCGAGGCGCGCGGCGCGATCTTCCAGCCCCTCCGCCAGACCCCGATCCACGCCTGGCACGAAGCCCACGGCGCCGATTTCGAGCCCGTCGGCCTCTGGCGCCGCCCCTACTGCTTCCGCCGGGGCACCGAGACGCGCCACGATGCCGTCCGCCGCGAGGTGAGGAACACCCGCCAAGCCCTTGGCCTGCTTGACGCATCCACCCTCGGAAAGCTGATCGTCAAGGGCCCCGACGCGGGCCGTTTCCTCGACATGCTCTACACCGGCGTGATGTCCACGCTGCCCGTCGGCAAATGCCGCTACGGCCTGATGTGCAGCGAGAACGGCTTTCTGATCGATGACGGCGTGGTGGTCCGCCTGAGCGAAGACACCTGGCTTTGCCACACCACCTCCGGCGGCGCCGACCGCATCCACGCCTGGATGGAAGACTGGCTGCAATGCGAATGGTGGGACTGGAAGGTCTATGTCGCCAACCTGACCGAACAGTTCGCGCAAGTCGCCGTTGTCGGCCCCAACGCCCGGAAACTCCTGGAGAAACTCGGCGGGACGGAGGTTTCCGCCGAAGCGCTGCCCTTCATGACTTACCGCGAAAGCACACTGGCCGGGTTCCGCGCGCGGGTATTCCGGATCAGCTTCTCGGGCGAGCTTTCCTACGAAATCGCGGTGCCCGCCTCCGAAGGCCTGGCCTTCTGGGAGGCGCTTCACAAGGCGGGTGAGGAGTTCGGCGCAATGCCTTACGGCACCGAAGCTTTGCACATCATGCGGGCCGAAAAGGGCTTCATCATGATCGGCGACGAGACCGATGGAACGGTGATCCCGCAGGATCTTAACCTCGACTGGGCCATATCGAAGAAGAAACCCGACTACCTCGGCAAGCGCGCGCAGGAACGGAAGCATATGGCCAGCCCCGACCGCTGGAAACTCGTCGGCCTCGAAACGCCTGACGGCTCGGTCATCCCCGACGGCGCCTACGCGGTGGCCGACGGCGTCAACGCCAACGGCCAGAGGAACACCCAGGGCCGCGTCACCTCGACCTATTTCTCGCCGACGCTGGGGCGCGGCATTGCGATGGGGCTGGTGCGCCACGGCCCGCAACGGATGGGCGAGGTGATTACCTTTCCGACGACCGGCGGACGCGAGGTGACGGCAAAGATCGTCAGCCCGGTCTTCTACGACCCGGAGGGGGCGAAGCAGAATGTCTAATGTAATCAGTGAATTGAATGGCATAACCTCATCCGGTTTCGCAACCGTGACCGAGGCCGGCCTGCGCGGGATGGTGACGCTTCGGGGCGACCTTGCCTCGCCGGCCCTGGCGAAAGCGGTGAAGGACGCCACCGGCTGCGCGATCCCGGCCCCGTCCCGCATCGTGCTGCAGGGCGACAAGGGCGCCGCCTGGATGTCGCCCGACGAACTGCTGATCCTCGTCCGCTACGCGGACGCCCCCGTGACGGCCGCCGCCCTCGCCGCCGCGCTCTCTGGCGAACACGCCCTGGCCGCCGATGTCTCCGACGCCCGCGCCACCTTCACGGTCGCGGGAAGCAAGGCCGACCAGGTCCTCCGCAAACTGACCCCCGCCGACCTCGACAGCCTCGCCGAAGGCGAAATCCGCCGCACCCGCCTTGCGCAGGTGGCCGGCGCCTTCTGGCGGTCGGCCCCCGAGGAATTCACCCTCGTCACCTTCCGGTCGGTCGCCGCCTATGTGACGGGGCTTCTCGAATTTTCGGCGAAATCCGGCACGGAACTGGAACCCGCCCTTTCGCATTGACACAAATACTCCGGGGTCCGCCGCGGAGCCCCGGCTTCTGCCCTTGACCTCGCCTCCCGCCCGGCCCTTATTCGCCTGAACCGCATCCAACAGCCAGGAGCCCCACCATGGCCTTCACCCTTCCCGATCTGCCTTATGCCCATGACGCGCTTGCCGCGCTCGGCATGTCGAAGGAAACGCTCGAATTCCACCACGACCTTCACCACAAGGCCTATGTCGACAACGGCAACAAGCTGATCGCCGGGACCGAGTGGGAAGCGAAGTCGCTCGAGGACGTCGTGCGCGGCACCTACCAGGCGGGCGCGGTGGCGCAGTCGGGCATCTTCAACAACGCCTCGCAGCACTGGAACCACAACGAGTTCTGGAAGATGATGGGCCCGGGCGGCAAGGCGATGCCGGGCGCGCTGGAGAAGGCGATCACCGAGGCCTTCGGGTCGGTGCAGGCCTTCAAGGACGCCTTCGCGGCGGCGGGCGCGGGGCAGTTCGGGTCGGGCTGGGCCTGGCTGGTGAAGGACAAGGACGGCTCGCTGAAGGTGACGAAGACCGAGAACGGCGTGAACCCGCTCTGCTTCGGGCAGGTGGCGCTGCTGGGCTGCGACGTGTGGGAGCACAGCTACTACATCGACTTCCGCAACAAGCGGCCGGCGTATCTTGCGAATTTCCTTGAGAAACTCGTGAACTGGGAAGACGTCTCCTCGCGGCTCTGAGCGCCGGGAACACGGGCGGGAAGGGGCGGCGCGATCCGGCCGGACGGGCCTTCGAAGGCCCGTCCTGATGTCACGTCCGCGCGCCGTCAGGATGCGGTTTCACAAACCGCATCCCCCCACCCGGTCTTGCGGGGTTTCAGCGGGCGGCGGCCAGCAGCGCGCGCTCCAGCGCGGGCACGTCGGGCAGGGGGGTCAGGTAGCCCTTCAGCGACGTATCGGCGAACCCCTCGGCGACGATCGCGTCGATCATCGTCAGAAGCGGGCGCCAGTAGGCTTCGGTGTCGAGCAGCAGGATCGGCTTGGCGTGCAGGCCGAGTTGGCGCCAGGTGAGCACCTCGAACAGCTCGTCCAGCGACCCGGCGCCCCCGGGAAGCACGACGACGGCGTCGGAGTTCATGAACATCACCTTCTTGCGTTCGTGCATGTCCTCGGTGACGACAAAGGTGGACAGGTCGCGCTTGCCCACCTCGCGGTTCAGCAGGTGCACCGGGATCACCCCGAAGGTCCGCCCGCCCGCGTCCTGCGCCGCCCGCGCCACTTCGCCCATCAGCCCGACATCGCCCGCGCCGTAGACCAGCCGCCAGCCGTTGGCGGCCAGCATCCGACCGGTGGCCTGCGCGGCTTCCGCGTAGGCGGGGCGGATGCCGGGTCTTGAGCCGCAAAAGACACAGACGGAAAGCGGCTTCGGCATCAAGGGCGGCCTTTTCACGGGTTGCTTTGACCCCGGATACAGGGGTTGGTATGCTGCCTCAAGCTCGCCACTATAAAGAGGCGGCAGGGGTGCGGGGACAATGGCTGTAGAAAAGGCGTCGGGCGCGAAGTCAGTCGCGCTCTGGGTATGGTTGGCCGGCGGCGCGGCGGTGGCTGCGGTCGGCGCGGGCGGATGGTATCTGTCACGCGGTCCGGGCGAGATGCCCGCGGCGGCGAACGGAGAGGCCCCTGCGGAAGGGGCTGGAGAGACGGCTGCGGCCGCGGGCGAGGCGCCAGCGGCTGAAGCTGCGGCGACGGCCGAAGCCGCCCCGGACGCGACGGCCCCCGCCACGGCAGAGGCCACTTCCGGCGAGCCGGAAGCCGCCACGACGGAAGCTGCGCCTGCGACGGCGGCGACCGAAGTGGCGCCTGCGGACGAGGCGATGGCGGCGGCGGAACCGGCGGCGCCGGCAGAGGCCACGGCCGAAGCCGCGCCTGCCGCCGCGCCCGTTGCCCCTGCGGCCCCTGCGGCCCCGGATTTCGACCTCTTCCGCGCCGAGGCCGACGGGTCGGTGCAGATCGTCGGCCGCGCGGAGCCCGGCCAGCGGGTGGCGATCCTCGCCGACGGGGTCGAGGTGGGCAGCGCCACCGCCAACGACAAGGGCGACTTCGTGGCGCTTCTCAGCGTCGCGCCCAGCGACCAGCCGCGCAGCTTCACGCTGTCGACCAAAGGCGCGGACGGCAGTGCCGTCGCCTCCGCCGAAACCATGATCCTGGCGCCAAGCGCTGCGGCGCCCGCCGCGACCGAGGTGGCGACGGCCGAGCCCGAGGCGATGGCCTCGGAAGCTCCGGCGGCGGAAGCCCCGGCGGAAACCGCGACCGAAACGGCCACGGCCGAACCCGCGGCGGCGGCTGCGGCGACGACGGAAGCCGCCCCGGCCGAGGCGGCCCCTGCCGCCGAGACCGCCCCGGCGCCCGAGGTGCTCGTCGCGGACGGGACGGGCGTGCGCAAGCTCGCCCCCGGCGCGGCGGAGAATGTCATCATCGACACCATTTCCTATGGTGCCGATGGCGAGGTTGTATTGGCCGGGCGGGGCACCGGCGCAGGTGCAGGGGTCAACCTTTACCTCGACAACGCCCCGGTCGGCACCGCAGCCCTTGGCGCGGACGGCGGCTGGCAGGTCGCGCTCGAAGGGATCGCTCCCGGCCTTTATACGCTGCGCGCCGACGAGGTGGATGCCTCGGGCAAGGTCCTGTCGCGGTTCGAGACGCCCTTCCAGCGCGAGGCGCCCGAGGTCATCGCCTCGGCCGCGCCGGCGGCTGCGGCGGCCGCGCCGGCGGCTGCGGCGGCCGAGGCCCCGGCGGAAAGCGCCCCGGCGGTTGAAACCCAGCCCGAACCCGAGGCGACCGCGCCCGCCACGACGGACGTCGCGACGGCGGATACGATGGCGGATACGACGGCGGATACGACGTCTGCTGCGCCTGCGGCGACGGCCGAGGCACCTGCTGAAGCAGCGCCAGCGACCGGCGCGGAAACGACGGCAGCCGCCGCTCCCGTCGCCGCCGAGGCGCCTGCCGAACCCGAGGCGGCGGAGGCGGCCGCGGTCGCCGCGCCCGTCCTGCCGGAACCGCTGCCCCCGCCGAAGGCGGTCATCGTGACCGTCCAGCCGGGTTTCACCCTTTGGCGGATCGCGCGCGAAAGCTATGGCGACGGGGTGCTTTACGTCCGGGTTTTCGAGGCCAACAAGGACCAGATCCGCGACCCCGACCTGATCTACCCGGGCCAGGTCTTCACGGTGCCGCCGCCCGCGAACTGATCGGCTCAGCCCCCGCCTCAGCCCCCGCCTCAGCCCCCGCCTCAGCCCCCGTCCAGCTCGTGCGCCTCTGCGGCCGGGCCCGGATCGGGCAGGGGCAGGGGTGCAGTCGCCCGGCCGGCGCAGCAGTCGCGCATCAGCCAGCCGATCACGGCGTCGATCCCGTCCATGTCGGCGGCATAGATCACGCTGCGCCCGGCGCGCCGCCCGCGGGCGAGCCCGGCCTGCTCGATGGCAGCCAGATGGAACGACAGGCGCGAGGCCGACATCCCAAGCCGCCGGGCAATCTCGCCCGCCGCCAGACCCTCGGGCCCCGCCACCACCAGAAGCCGCAACAGGTCGAGCCGCGTCCCGTTCGACAGGGCCGAAAAGGCGTCGAGGGCGGCGGTGCGTTCCAATTTCAACCCTTCATGAGAAGTTGAATTAACGGGCTTGATACCCGACCCGTGAAATGCGATCAAGCGCCTTGCCCAGTTTTCAGCGGATGTCACCGATGGCGGACGCCACAGCCCCCGGAACCCCGACCCTCAGCCAGGACACGGGCCCGCCCGCCCCGGCGGCGGTCCGCCCCACGGCGACGGACGGGGTGGCGACGATCCGCCGCCTGCTGCCCTACCTGTGGCCCGCCGGCGAAACCTGGGTCAAACGCCGCGTCGTCATCGCGCTCACGGCACTTTTCGCGGCCAAGGTCTTTTCGCTCATCACGCCCTTCTTCTACAAGGCGGCGGTCGATGCGCTTTCGGGCGAGGTCACGTCGGGCGGCGGACTGATCGTCTGGGGAGCGGTGCTGATGACGCTTGCCTATGGCGTGGCCCGCCTCGCCAATACCGGCTTCAGCGAACTGCGCGACGCGGTCTTCGTCCGGGTCGGCCAGCGCGCGCTGCGCAAGCTTGCCCGCGAAACCTTCGAACACATCCACGCGCTGTCGCTGCGCTATCACATCACCCGCAAGACCGGCGGCCTGAGCAGGGTGATCGAACGCGGGGTGAAGGGCGTCGATTTCCTTCTGCGCTTCACGCTTTTCTCGATCGGGCCGCTGTTTCTGGAACTGATCCTGGTCATCGTGATCTTCGCGGCGATCTTCGATATCCGCTACGCGCTTGTCGTCCTTCTGACCATCGCCATCTACGTGACCTTCACCTTCCGGGTCACCGAATGGCGGGTGAAGATCCGCAAAGAGATGAACGACCAGGACACCGACGCCAACCAGAAGGCGGTGGACAGCCTGCTGAACTTCGAGACGGTGAAGTACTTCGGCGCCGAAGCGCGCGAGGCGGACCGCTACGACCGGGCGATGGGGGGCTACGAATCGGCGGCGGTGAAGACCGGCCAGTCGCTTTCGTTCCTGAACTTCGGGCAGGCGGCGATCATCACCACGGGGCTTGTCATCGTCATGGCGATGGCGGCGCGCGGGGTGATGGCGGGAACGCTGACGGTCGGCGATTTCGTGATGGTGAACGCCTACATGATGCAGATCACCCTGCCGCTTGGCTTCCTCGGTACCGTCTACCGCGAAATCCGCCAGTCGCTGATCGACATGGCCGACATGTTCCGCCTGCTCGATCAGCCGGCCGAGATCACCGACAAGCCCGGCGCGCCGTCGCTTGCGGTCAAGGGGGGCGAGGTGGCGCTGCACGGCGTGTCCTTCGGCTACGAGGTCGAGCGGCCGATCCTGCGCGACGTTTCGCTGACCGTCGGCGCGGGGCAGAACGTGGCGATCGTCGGGCCGTCCGGTTCGGGGAAGTCCACCATCGGCCGCCTGCTTTTCCGCTTCTATGACGTGACCGCCGGCGCGCTGCGCATCGACGGGCAGGATGTGCGCGACGTGACCCAGGTCTCGCTGCACAAGGCGATCGGCGTGGTGCCGCAGGACACCGTCCTGTTCAACGACACCATCGGCTACAACATCCTTTACGGCCGCCACGACGCGAGCCGCGAGGAAATGATCGAGGCGGCCCGGGCGGCGAAGATCCACGACTTTGTGCAAAGCCTGCCGGACGGCTACGACACCAAAGTGGGCGAGCGCGGGCTGAAGCTTTCGGGGGGCGAGAAGCAACGCGTCGGGATCGCGCGGACGCTGCTGAAGAATCCCCGCATCCTGCTTCTGGACGAGGCGACAAGCGCGCTCGACACCCAGACCGAACGGGATATCCAGGAAAGCCTGAAGGCGATGGGAAAGGGCCGCACCGTGATCACCATCGCGCACCGGCTGTCGACCATCGCCGACAGCGACCTGATCGTGGTGCTGGAGGCCGGCCGCATCGTCGAACGAGGCGGCCACGACGAGCTTCTGGCCAGGAACGGGCGCTATGCCGCGATGTGGTACCGCCAGTCCGCCGAGGAAGAGGCGCGCTCGCGCATGCGCGAGGTCGCCGCGGTCGATCCGGACGCGACGGAGGAGACCGAGCGCGACAGCGCGGTGCCGCACACCTGGACGATGTAGCCGACGCATGTCGGCGGAGATCCGGGGCAGCGCAGTGCGCCGGCGCTTCCGCCGCGCCCGCCCTTGGCACCCCTCGCGCCCCTGTGTAAGAGGGGCCGACAGGCGCGAGACGGCGCGGGGACGGGCATGAGCAACAACGACAGCTTCATCGACGAGGTGACCGAAGAGGTCCGCCGCGACCGGCTCTTCGCGCTGATGCGCAAGTATGGCTGGGTCGGCATCCTCGCGATCCTCGCCATTGTCGGCGGCACCGCCTGGAACGAATGGTCGAAACGGTCGGCCGAGGAACGGGCACGGTCCTACGGCGATGCGCTGGCTGCCGCCATCGGCCTGACCGACCCCGCCGCCCGCGCCGCCGCGCTCGACGCCGTCGCCGCCGATGCGGCGCAGGCGGGACTTCTGCGCCTGATCGTCTCGGCCGACGCGCTTGCCCGGAACGACAAGGCGCGGGCGCTCGATGCCCTGGAGGCCCTTGCGGAAACCCAAGAGGCCCCGCAGCTTTACCGCGATCTCGCGCAGTTGAAGCGGGTGATGATCGCCGGCCCGGACATGGACGCGGCCGAACGCGATGCGCTGCTGCAAACGCTCGCCACGCCCGGTGCGCCGTTCCGGCCGCTGGCGATGGAGCAGCAGGCGCTGGCGCTGGTCGACGCCGGCAAGACCGACGAGGCGTTGGCGGCGCTGGGGCGCATTCTCGAGGAATCGACGCTGACGCCGGGCTTGCGCCGCCGTGCCGCTCAGTTGATTGTGGCGCTGGGCGGCGACCCGGCGCCGCCGGGCTGACACCAGGGCGAGGCCCGGGCCGGCCGGACAAGGACAACGATGCGGGGGCGCGAGAAGTGAGACAGGCGGCGGTGGTTCTGGCGGCGCTGGTGCTGGTTTCGGCCTGCGGCAGGAACCGCGAGCCGATCCTTCAGGGCGAACGGCTGGACGTGAACGCGCCCTTGGGCGAAATCGCGGCGCTGGAGGCTTCGGACGACGCCGAGGATGGCACCGTCACCGCGACCGACATCGCCAAGGGCGTGGGCGCGCCGCTTCAGGACGTGCCGTCCGGGGTCAGCGCTGTTCCCGTCAGCCTGCCCGCCGCCGTCGCCAATGCCGACTGGCCGGTGCGCGGCGGTTCGGTGACCCACCGGATCGGCAACGCCGCCGCCGGAGCGGCGCCGGCCCGTGTCTGGGTCGCGTCGATCGGCAGGGGCGACAGCCGCCGCAACCGCATCGCCTCGGAACCTGTGGTCGCGGCCGGGCGGGTCTTTGCGATGGACGCCGAGGCGCGGCTCACGGCCATCGGCACCAACGGCGCCCCGCAATGGAGCACCGACCTGACGCTGCCGGGCGAGAAGCCCGGCGAAGCCTCGGGCGGGGGCCTTGCCTTTGACGGCGGCGTTCTCTACGCCACCACGGGCTATGGAGAGGTCGTGGCGCTCGATGCCGCGACCGGCGGCGTCGTCTGGCGCCAGCGGCTGGCCGCGCCGGCGGGCGGCGCGCCGCTTGTCTCGGGAGGGACTGTCTATGCGGCCGGGCGCGACGGCACCGGCTGGGCGATCCGCGCAAGCGACGGCAAGGTTCTCTGGCGGACCGAGGCCGCGCCCGGCGGGGCGGGCGTTCCGGGATCGTCCTCGCCGGTCCTGTCGGCCAACCGCGTGGTCTTCCCCTTCTCGTCCGGGCAGATGATTTCGGCCGACGCGGTGACCGGCGCCACGGTGTGGCAGAGCTTCGTCGCCGGCAAACGACTTGGCCGCGCCGCTTCGGCCGTGGCCGACCTCACCGGCGATCCGGTCGTCGCCGACGGCACGGTCTTTGCCGGCAGCTCGGCCGGCCGCCTGGCGGCCTTCAACGACGAAACCGGCCTGATGCTCTGGGAAGCCAAGGACGGCCCCCTGGGCCCGATTGCGCTGGCCGGGGGCGCGATCTGGCTCGTCTCTGACGAAGCCCAGCTTGTCCGCCTCGACGCCGCCACCGGCGCCGCGGTCTGGCGGGTGGATCTGCCCTTCTTCACCAAGGAAAAGATCAAGCGCCGCCGCGATGTCTTTACGCATTTCGGCCCGGTGCTGGCGGGCGGGCGGCTTTGGACCGCGTCGTCGGACGGCTATCTGCGCGCCTTCGATCCGGCCTCGGGCGCGGTGGTCTTCGCGGCCGACCTGCCCGGCGGAGGCGCGGCCGCCGCCCCGGTGGTCGCCGGGGGCACGATCTATGTCGTTACCCGGAACGGCCAGCTTCACGCTTTCCGCTGACCCCGAAGCGGTGTAAGGGGGCGGCCTTGCGCCGGAGTCCGCCCGCCCCATGACCTTTTCGCTCGCCATCGTCGGCCGCCCGAATGTCGGCAAGTCGACGCTGTTCAACCGGCTTGTCGGGCGGCGGCTGGCGCTGGTCGACGACCGCCCCGGCGTAACCCGCGACCTGCGCGAGGGCGAGGCGCGGCTGGGCGACCTGCGCTTCACCGTGATCGACACCGCCGGGCTTGAGGAGGCCAGCGACGAAAGCCTGCCGGGCCGGATGCGCAAGCTGACGGAGCGCGCCGTGGGCATGGCCGACATCTGCCTGTTCCTCGTCGACGGCCGCGCCGGGATCACCGGCACCGACCGGGTCTTCGTCGACATCCTGCGCAAGAAGAACGCACATGTGATCCTTGCGGTGAACAAGGCCGAGGGACGGGCTGGCGAGGCAGGCGCTCTGGAGGCCTGGGAACTGGGCCTGGGCGAGCCCTTGCAGATCTCGGCCGAGCATGGCGAGGGGATGAACGACCTTTACCGCGCGCTCGCGCCCCTTGCCGAGGCTTTCGCCACCCGCGACCTGGCCGAGGCGCCCGCGACCGACGTGGCGGTCGGCGAGGACGCGGAAGAACCCCCGCCCGGCGCCGGAAAGCCCCTCCAGATCGCCGTCATCGGCCGCCCGAACGCCGGGAAATCGACGCTGGTGAACGCCATCCTGGGCGAGGACCGCATGCTGACCGGGCCCGAGCCCGGGATCACCCGCGACGCGATTTCGGTCACCACCGCGTTCCTGGGCACGCCGATGCGCATCTTCGACACGGCGGGCATGCGGAAGAAGGCGAAGGTGACAGAAAAGCTCGAAAAGCTTTCGGTCGCCGACGGGCTGCGCGCGGTGCGCTTCGCCGAGGTGGTGGTGGTGCTTCTGGACGCCGCGATCCCGTTCGAGACGCAGGACCTGCGCATCGCCGATTTCGCCGAGACCGAGGGGCGCGCGGTGGTGATCGCGGTCAATAAGTGGGACCTGGAGGAGGACAAGGCAAGCAAGCTCGCCGGGCTGAAAGAGGCGCTGGAGCGGCTTCTGCCACAGCTACGGGGCGCTCCGCTGGTGGCCTTGTCGGCGAAGACCGGCAAGGGGCTGGACCGGCTGCACGCGGCGATCCTGTCGGCGCATGCGGTCTGGAACCGCCGGATCACCACCGGAAAGCTGAACCAGTGGCTTGCCGCGATGACCGAGGCGCATCCGCCGCCGGCGCCGGGCGGGCGGAGGATTTCCCTGCGCTACATGACCCAGGTGAAGACCCGGCCGCCCGCCTTCGTGGTGATGACGACGCATGCCGACGACCTGCCCGAGGCCTATGCCCGCTACCTCACGAACGGGCTGCGCCAGGCCTTCGACATGCCCGGCACGCCCATTCGCCTGACCTTCCGCGACCAGGGGGGGAAGAACCCCTTCAAGGACCGCAAGAAGGGCACGCCCTCGCGGCTGAGGAAACACGCGCAAGGGTAGGGTTCGGGGTGTGCGCTCGCGGCCGGACGGGCGGAGGTGGCGACGGGCCAAGGGCGGCGGGAGTGGCTGAGGTGAAGGCGGCGTCGGAACGGCAGGCGAGAGCGCAGAGCGAGTGACCGGGCCCGGAGCCCTTGCGGAGGCGTCCGTCCCTGGGTGCCGAAAGGACGATGCCGCCGACTGCCTCGCGCAGCGCGGAGCCCATGCGGCCGAGCCGCGGCACAGGCCCGGTCCGGGATTTCGCGACGCTGGAGCCGTCGGCCAGGCGCGCCCGCAGGGAACCGGGGATCGCGCCTGAAGGCAGGCGGCCGTTAGCGTACCGACGTGCGGAGGGTTGGAGCGGGTGAAGGGAGCCGAACCCTCGTCTGGAGCTTCGGAAGCTTCAACGGCACTTCTGAATAATCGTATGAAAACATAAGCGTGAGGCGAAGATACGCGCTGTTTTTCAGGAAATCTGTCGGATTCGGAATTGTGGAGCGGGTGAAGGGAATCGAACCCTCGTCTGGAGCTTGGGAAGCTCTCGCTCTGCCATTGAGCTACACCCGCATACCATTTCTGCTACATCGACACCGGGCGCGGTGCAAGTACCAGCCTGGTAAACCACCGCCGCAACTATCATCGTATGACCTGCTGCCCTGAACTTCCTCGCTCAGAAGTTCCTCTGACAGGGCCGGTCGGCAAGCTCCGGCGCCCCGACCGGGGGCGTCTGCCTGCGCCGGGCGTCATCCGGGCGGCGAACTCCGGCGCGGTCTGCGGGCCCTGCGAGCGTTTGGTGCGAGGCCCGGCCTTGACTTCCGCCCGCCCTGCGGCCCCTCTGACGCGCGTGCGGGCGGAGGGCGGGGGATGAACAAGCGGGACCGGATCGACGCCTTCGGGGCGGTGTCGCTGACCGGCTTCGCGCTCTTCCTCGCCTTCAACCAGATCGTCATCAAATGGGTGAACGAGGGCCTCCAGCCGGTCTTCTTCGCCGGCCTGCGCTCGGCGCTGGCCTTTCTCGTTCTCACGCTCTGGTTCGCGCTGGCGCGGCGGCCGCAGCGGCTGCGGCGGCGGGACCTGGTGCCCGGGGTTCTGGCCGGGGCCGCGTTCGCGCTGGAATTCGTCTTTCTTTTCATCGCACTCGACCTGACAAGCGTGGCCCATACCGCGATCCTGCTTTACTCGATGCCGGTCTGGATGGCGCTGATGGCGCATGTCTTCCTGCCGGGCGAGCGGCTGACCGCGATGCGGTCGGCCGGGCTTGCGCTTGCCTTCGCGGGGGTGGGGGTGGCGATCCTGTGGCGCGGCGGGGCGGTCGCAGGGGCGCATGTCAGTCTGACCGGCGATCTTTGTGCGCTGGCGGCGGCGGTCTGCTGGGCGGCGATCGCGATCATCGTCAAGAGTTTGAGCCTGCGCGAGGTGAAGGCCGAGACGCAGCTTTACTGGCAGCTGATGGTCTCGGCCCCGATCCTTCTGGTCCTTTCGCCGCTCTTCGGCCCGCTTCTCCGCGAATTCCAGCCCGCCCACCTTCTCGGCATCGCCTTCCAGGCGCTGGCGGTCGCGTCGGCGGGGTTCATGTTCTGGCTCTGGCTTTTGTCGATCTATCCGGCCTCGGGGGTGGCGAGCTTTTCCTTTCTCACCCCGGTCTTCGGGGTGGCGCTCGGCTGGCTTCTGCTGGGCGAGCCGCTGACCGCCGGGGTCTTCGTGGCGCTGGTTCTGGTTGCGCTGGGGATGGTGCTGATCAACCGCCCGGCAAGGGAGGCGGCGGGGGGCGCTTAGAGAGTGATGAATCCGGGTCTGGATTGGAGCCTGTCCTGCCCTCAGGGGGGACGCCCGCGATCTGGGCGCAAGCCCTTGCGAACGCACGGGTAACGACTTCCGACGGCAGCGTTCGCAGGGGGCCAGCAACCTCCCAGCAATATGCCAGCAATATGCCATACGATCGTATGGCTTTGGGTTAAGTTAACGTAAAGGTGTTTCACTTTCCTAACGCCTTTGGCTTTCTTCCCGCTCTGCCGCACCCACCGCCCCCATGCCCGGAACGGCCGCGAGAGCCACCCGGGCGGCGCCCGCCTCCCGGCCCGGCCACGGGCCGGGCGTTCTTCGCTGAAGACATGCCACTGGCATGTCTTCCGGGCGCTCATCACCCCGCGCAATTGCGCCCGGGGCGGGCGCCAC
>JBJXFU010000182.1:0-2859 GCA_046155885.1 Paracoccaceae bacterium | reverse complement strand
GGCGCTGGGCGCTGGGCGCGGCTCAGGCGCGGCCAGCGGCTCAGGCACCGGGGCCGCCGGGACCAGCGGCGCGGGCATCGTGGCGGGGGCTGTCGCCGGGGCGGCGGCCACCGCGGATGGCGCCGGCATCGGGTCAGGCTCCCGCTCCGCGGTGGGGCCGGACGCGCTGGATGAGTCCGTCGGTGCCGCGGTCGGTGGCTCGATCGCGATCACCGGCACCGGCACCGGCACCGGCGTCGCCAGGATCACCGGCGCGGGTTCATCCACCATCGGCACGGGCAGGCTCGCGATCGCGGGCGCTTCCGGCGTCACCGGGACAACAGTCGGCGCCTCGGCAATCACCGGCGCGGGCGGAAGTGCCTGCGGCACCGAAGCGGCCGCTGGCTCCTTGGTCTCGCTCGGGGATTCCGGCGGTGGAACCAGGGCGATCAGCGGCGGCGCGGGTTCCGGCGTGGTGGCGGGCTCTTCCGCCACGGATGCTGGCCGCTCCGTCACTGGTGCCGCCGCGGCCGTGGGCTCCGGCTCGGAGGGTCGCGGGGGCCTGCTGGGCGGCGCCGCGGGCAGGGCCGACGCGACCTCCGCAACGACGACCGGCGCGGCTTCGATGATCGGTGGCGGCACCGGCGCCGCAGCCACGATCCCTGCCTCAGCAGCCAGTTCCGGCAGGGCAGCGAGTTCCTCGGGCTCCGCGATCGGTTCCACCGCCAGCGCGGCAACCTCGGCCGCCTGCGTGGGGCCGGCAGCCATGGGTTCGGTCGCAGCTGGAGCGGGTGGGGTCGCCGCAGACATGACGCCGGGCCGGCTGTACCCGCTCTCGGCCCACCAGGCGGTCGCACCGCCGGCCAGGCCAAGGACGACCCAGATCCCCGCCAAAGCGCGCCAACCCGGCATCACCGATCCCGCCGCTCCGGGCGCCCCCGCCATGATCGCTCCGTCAGCGGCCCGCGCGGCGCTGGGGTTGCGGCGCCGCCGCCATGCCGCGCACCAGCATCAAGGCCTGCTGGAGTTGATGATCGGTTTCCGGGCGTGCGGCATCGAAGGCCGGCGCGCCTTCCGCCGGCAGCCGTTGCACCCGCTCCGCGAGGCCCGGCGCCAGGTTGAGCGGCGGCAGGGGCGGCGGCTGTTGCTGCTGCGATTGCTGCGCGCCGTCGTTGCGGAGCGAGCGCCTGAGATCGGCCTCGCGCTCGCGCTGTGTGCCGGCGGGCGGATCCTCACGCGTTGTGCGCACCTCGATGTCCGGGCTGATGCCCGTGCCCTGGATGGAGCGGCCGGACGGCGTGTAGTAGCGCGCCGTCGTCAGCCGGATCGCACCATTGCCTGGAATGGGCATCACCGTCTGCACGCTGCCCTTGCCGAAGGAACGGACGCCAAGGACGATGGCGCGGCGATGGTCCTGCAGCGCGCCGGCGACGATCTCGCTCGCCGAGGCGGAGCCGGCATTGATCAGCACGACGATCGGCAGGCCCTGCGCGATGTCGCCCGAGCGCGCATTCCAGCGCTGCGCGTCCTCGCTGCGGCGCGCGCGGGTCGAGACGATCTCGCCCTGGTCGAGGAAGTCATCGGCGACCTGCACCGCCTGGTCGAGCAGCCCGCCCGGGTTGTTGCGCAGATCGAGCACGAGGCCGCGCAGACTGTTGCCGGCCTGGGTACGCAGTTGCTGCATCGCGCGGCGCAGCCCCGCTTCCGTCTGCTCGTTGAAGGAGGTGAGCCGGATATAGCCGATGTCATTGCCTTCCATGCGGAAGCGCACGACCTGCGGGCGGATGACATCGCGGGTGATCGACAGCTCGATCGGCCGATCGGCGCCCTCGCGGCGGATGGTGATGCGGATCGTGCTGCCGCGCTCGCCGCGCATCTGCTCGACCGCTTCCTGCAGCGTCAGGCCCTGCACCGAGGTGCCGTTGAGATGCGTGATCAGATCGCCGGGCCGGACGCCGGCGCGCGCCGCGGGCGTGTCGTCAATCGGCGAGATCACCTTCACATAGCCGCCTTCCTGGGTGACCTCGATTCCGAGGCCACCGAATTCACCCCGCGTCTGCACCTGCATGTCGCGGTAAGTGCGCTGGTTCATGTAGGAGGAATGCGGATCGAGCCCGGTCAGCATGCCGTTGATCGCGTTCTCGATCACGTCGCGGTCGTTGACGGGTTCGACATATTCGGCGCGCACGCGCTCGAAGACATCGCCGAAGAGGTTCAGCAGCCGGTAGGTCTCGGCCCGCCCGCCCTCCTGCGCCCAGGCGGCGACCAGCGGCCCCACCATCACACCCGCCGCGAAGGCGGCGCCGATCATCGCGCCGTTGCGGAACGAAAGCTTCATCTGGCCACCGATACCCTTCCCGCCCCGTGCACGGGGCGTCTGAAGACAACCTCTGCGGGAATACTAGACCATCCTGGCCGCGATGCACGTTTCCACATGCAACATGGCCGATTCAACCTCGCTGTGCGAACCAGGGCCTGGGATCGACGGGCTGGCCGCTCCGCCGCAACTCCAGATAGAGGCTGCCGCGACGGCCTTCCCCTTCTCCCAGGATTCCCACCGGCTCGCCCGCCAGCACCCTCGTACCCACCGTCAGATCCAGCCGGTCCAGCCCGGCCAGCACGAAATGGTGGCCCTCCCCGCATTCGACAATCAGCAGCAGGCCATAGCTGCGGAAAGGTCCGCTGAACACCGCGCGGCCGGAACAGGGGGAGACGACCCGGGCCCCCGGCTGTGCCGAAAAGGTGATGCCGCGGGCCGGGCCGGCCGCCCCGGCCTCGCCGAATTCCCGCGTGATCCGGCCGGCGACTGGCAGGGCACGGCCGCCGCTCGGCAGCGGCCGCGGGGCCGAGGCCTGGATCGGCGGCGGCGCGGGCGGCTCG
>JBJXFU010000179.1:0-9155 GCA_046155885.1 Paracoccaceae bacterium | reverse complement strand
CGGGGGGGGGCGGGCGGGGGGCGCGGCCCCCGCACCCCCGGGATATTTCAACCAAGATGGAGGGGCAGAAGGGGTGTTCCGGCCGCCTGCGCGATCTCGCCCGAGGCGATCATGGACGCGGCGCGCTCCATGTCGGGTCCGAGGACGCGGTCCTGCGTGAGCGCAGGGATGGCGGTGCGGAGGTGCGCGAGGACGCGCCGCAATGGGGTTGACGTGGTGAGCGGCGCGCGGAAGCCGATGCCCTGGGCGGCGCAGAGAAGCTCGACCCCGAGGATGACGTTGAGGTTCCCGACCATCGGGGTCAGGCGGCGGGCGCCGTGGGCGGCCATGCTGACATGGTCTTCCTGGTTGGCCGAGGTGGGAGTCGAATCGGTCACGGTGGCGTGCGCGAGGTGCTTGTTTTCGCTCATCAGGGCGGCGGTGGTGACCTCCGCGATCATGAAGCCCGAATTGAGGCCGGGGTCCGGGGTGAGGAAGGCGGGCAGGTCGAAGCTGAGCGTCGGGTCCACCATCAGCGCGACGCGGCGCTGCGCAATGGCGCCGATCTCGGCCAGGGCGAGCGCGATCATGTCGGCGGCAAAGCCCACCGGTTCGGCGTGGAAGTTGCCGCCCGAGACGATCTGGCCGTCGGTCAGGATCAGCGGGTTGTCGGTGGCGGCGTTGGCTTCGGTCTGAAGCGTGCGGGCGGCCTGGCGCAGGACGTCCATCGCGGCGCCGGTGACCTGCGGCTGGCAGCGGATGCAGTAGGGGTCCTGCACGCGGCTGTCGCCGGTGCGGTGGCTTTCGCGGATTTCGGAGCCAGCAAGGAGGGCCGACATGGCGGCGGCGGCGGCGATCTGGCCCGGGTGGCCGCGCAGGGCGTGGATGTCGGGGTGGAGGGGCGCGGTCGAGCCCATGATCGCGTCGGTGGAGAGCGCCGAGGTGACGAGCGCGGCGCGGGCGGCTTCCCAGGCGCCGAAGAGGCCGGCAAGGGCGTAGGCGGTGGAGAACTGGGTGCCGTTGATCAGCGCGAGGCCTTCTTTCGGGCCGAGGGTGATCGGGGAAAGACCCGCTTTCGCAAGGGCTTGCCGGGCGGGGCTGAGATGACCGCCGGTTTCGGCCATGCCTTCGCCCATCAGGCAGGCGGCCATGTGGGCGAGGGGGGCGAGGTCGCCGCTGGCGCCGACCGAGCCCTGGGCGGGGATGACGGGGGTGATGTCGTGTTCGAGAAGCGCCTCGAGCGCCTCGACCACCTGCCAGCGGACGCCCGAGGCGCCGCGGCCGAGCGACAGGAGTTTGAGCGCGATCATCAGGCGCGCCACGTCGCGGGGCATCGGGTCGCCGACCCCGGCGCAATGGGAAAGGATCAGGTTTCTCTGAAGCGTTTCGGTGTCTTGCGGTGCGATCTTCACGCTTGCGAGCTTGCCGAAGCCGGTGTTGACGCCATAGACCGCCTCGCCCCCGGCGGCGGCGCGGGCGACGGTGGCGGCGGCGGCCTCCACTGCGGGGCGCGCGGTGCGGTCGAGGCGCAGGGGCGGGCTTTCGCGCCAGAGGCGTTCGAGGTCGGCGAGGGTGGCGCGGCCGGGGGTGA
This sequence comes from Paracoccaceae bacterium, assembly GCA_046155885.1. Classification (GTDB taxonomy): domain Bacteria; phylum Pseudomonadota; class Alphaproteobacteria; order Rhodobacterales; family Rhodobacteraceae; genus JAOADN01. The sequence goes on along the minus strand of JBJXFU010000179.1, from coordinate 7,585 downwards.
GGGTCAGCACGGGAGTCAGCACGGGCGGCCTTCCATGTAGCGGGCGTGAAGGGGCGTGGCGCCGATCCGGTAGGCGAGTTCGGCGGGGGTTTCGGCATCCCAGACGGCGAGGTCGGCGCGCAGGCCGGGGGCGACGGCGCCGCGGTCGGCGAGGCCGAGGGCGCGGGCGGCGTGGAGAGTGGCGCCTGCGAGCGCCTCTTCCGGGGTGAGGCGGAAGAGGGTCGCGGCCATGTTCATCGCGAGGGTGAGCGAACAGAGGGGCGAGGAGCCGGGGTTCATGTCGGTCGCCACCGCCATCGGCACGCCGGCTTCGCGGAGGAGGCCGATGGGGGGCACCTGGGTTTCACGGAGCGTGTAGAAGGCGCCGGGGAGGATCACGGCGACGGTTCCGGCGGCTTTCATCGCGGCGATGCCTGGGGCGTCGAGATATTCGAGGTGGTCGGCCGAGAGGGCCGCGTAGCGGGCGGCGAGGGCCGCTCCCCCGAGGTTCGAGAGCTGTTCGGCGTGGAGTTTCACCGGCAGGCCGAGGCGGCGGGCCTGGTCGAAGACGCGGGCGATTTCGGCGGGGGAGAAGGCGATGCCTTCGCAGAAGCCGTCAACCGCGTCGGCGAGTCCCTCGGCATGGGCGGCGCGCAGCGCGGGCAGGCAGACTTCCGTCAGGTAGTCGCCGGGGCGGCCCTTGTATTCGGGCGGGATGGCGTGGGCGCCGAGGAAGCTGGTGCGGATGGTCACCGGGCGGAGCGCGGCGAGGCGGCGGGCGGCGCGGAGCATCCTGAGTTCGGTGTCGATGTCGAGCCCGTAGCCGGACTTGACCTCGATGGTGCCGGTACCGTCGCGCAGCATCGCGTCGATGCGGGGGAGGGCCTGGGCGACGAGGTCGTCTTCGGTCGCGGCGCGGGTGGCGCGGACGGTCGAGACGATGCCGCCCCCGGCGCGGGCGACGTCTTCGTAGCTGGCGCCCTGCAGGCGCATCTCGAATTCCTGGGCGCGGTGGCCGCCGTGGACGACATGGGTGTGGCAGTCGATCAGCGCGGGCGTGACGAGGCGTCCGTTCAGGTCGGTTCGGGGGGCGCGGGCGAAGGCTGGGGGGAGGTCGGCGGCGGGGCCGGCCCAGGCGATGCGGCCGCCGGCAATGGCGATGGCGGCGCGGTCGGTCAGGGCGTAGCGCCCGCCGGTCATCGCGGCGAGGCGGAGGTTCGCAAGGACCGTCGGGGTTTCGGGGGGCGGGGGCATGGGGGTCTTTGGCGGGGAGGATGGGGGGCGGATGCGGGGGCGGATGCGGGCTTGCCGAGTCGTTATGTATGCGGTTATAGTTCTTATGTCCAGACATAATGAGGTCCGCCATGATCCATGCCTGCCATGCGCTTTTGCCCGGGGGATGGGCGCGGGATGTGCGCCTGACGATCAGCGGCGGGCGGATCGCGGCGGTGACGCCCGGCAGCCCCGCCTGGCCGGGCGATGAGCGGGTGGGGGTGCTGCTGCCGGCACTGGCGAACCTGCATTCGCACACCTTCCAGCGGGCGATGGCGGGGCTGACCGAGCGGCGGGTCGCGGGGCGGGAAAGCTTCTGGACCTGGCGCGAGGTGATGTATGGGTTCATCGGACAGCTGACGCCCGAGGACGTCGGAGCAGTTGCCGCGATGGCCTTCGCCGAGATGGCGGAGGCGGGCTATGGGTCGGTGGCGGAGTTTCACTATCTCCACCACCAGCCGGGTGGTACGGCCTATGAAGACCCCGCAGAATTGTCGAAACGCGTCACTTCGGCGGCAGAGGAGACCGGGATCGGGCTGACGCTTCTGCCGGTGCTTTACAGCTATGGCGGGGCCGGGAGGCAGCCCTTGCAGGGCGGACAGTTGCGGTTCGGGAACGATGTGGAGGGGTTCCTGGGGCTGCGCGAGGCGGCGGGGGCGCATCTGGCGCGGCTCGGGCCCGACGCGCGGCTGGGGATGGCGCCGCACTCGCTGCGGGCGACCTGCCCGGAGGACCTCGGCCGCGTGCTGGAGGGTGCGGGGGGCGCGGCGGGGCCTGTGCATATCCATGTGGCCGAGCAGCCGAAGGAAGTGGCGGATGTGTCGGCCTGGCTTGGGGCGCGGCCGGTGGAGTGGCTGCTGGCGAACGCGCCGCTGGGCCCCGACTGGTGCGCGATCCATGCCACGCACTTGACGGCGGCGGAATGCGCGGGGCTGGCGCGGTCGGGCACGGTGGCGGGGCTTTGCCCGGTGACCGAGGCCAACCTGGGCGACGGGCCGTTCGACGGGCCGGGCTGGATGGCGGCGGGTGGCGCCTTCGGGGTGGGGACGGATTCGAACGTGCGGATTTCCGTGGCGGGGGAGCTTGCCACGCTGGAGTACTCGCAGCGCCTGCGCGACCTGTCGCGGACGGTGATGGTGGCGGGCGAAGGCTCGGTCGGGGACTGGCTTTACCGGGGCGCGGCGGCGGGGGGCGCGCGGGCCCTGGGGCGCGACTGCGGGGCGGTCGAGGCGGGGCGCTGGGCGGACCTGGTGGCGCTGGATGACGCGCATCCGTCGCTGGCGCCGCTGCCGGCGGAGCGGATGCTGGACGCCTTCGTCTTCGCCGCGCCTGAAGGGGTGGTGAGCGAGCTATGGTCGGCGGGGCGGCATGTGGTGCGTGGCGGGCGGCACGTGGCGCGCGAGGCGATCGCGGCGCGGTATGTCGCGGTGGTGCGGCGGCTGGCGGCGGGGCTTTGAGGTGACGGCTGGCAGAAAGCGTCGGGTCGTTCCGGGTGCGGACGGTCAGAGCGGGCCGAGGGTGACGATCAGGGCGCGGGCTGTGGACGAAAGCCCGACCCGGGCCGCGTCGAGCGCGACGGCGCCGGGCGGAAGGGCGCTGTCGCTTTCGCCGTCGCTCACGAAAACCCCTGGGGTGAGGGCGAGGAGGGCGGCGACGGGGCCGTTCCGGCGGGCGGGGCCGGTCAGCGCCGTGACATCGCCCGCGACCCGCGCGGCATCGAAGATCAGGTTGAAGTCGCGCACCGGCCCGGCGATGCGGCGGCAGTCGACCGGCACGTCGCCGGGGAAACGGACCGGCGCGAGGGGCAGCGCGGTGAGTTCGCCCGAAGGCATGGCCAGGATCAGGCCCGCGCCGTCAATCACGGTGAGCACACGCGAGAGGCCCGGGAAGGCCGAGAAGGGGCCGTCGGAAGCGACCTCGGCGATGGAGAGCCGCCAGACGAGACGCCCGGCTTCGTCGGCGCGGGCGATTTCGTGCGTGACGCCGCCGCCGTTCTGCCAGGGCATGGCAGTGAACTCGGCGGGCAGGATCAGGCGCATCGCGGTCCCCTCGGGCTTTCGGGGGGAGTAGCAGGGATGGCGGACTTGCGCGAGACCGGGGCAAGTGAGGCTGGGGCAGGTCTGGGAGAGGACGGGCGGGGATCGTTCCGGGCGGTGAAGGCGGCGATCCTCGCCCGGATCGGCACCGGCGAGTGGGGCCCAGGGGCGCTTCTGCCGGGCGAGGTAGACCTGGCGGCCGCGTTCGGCTGCGCCCGGGCGACGGTGAACCGGGCGCTGGGCGAACTGGCGGGCGAGGGCATCCTGGACCGTCGCCGCAAGGCTGGCACACGGGTGCGCCTGTCGCCCCGGCGCGAGGCGCGGTTCCGGATTCCGGTCGTGCGGGACGAGGTCGCGGCCCTGGGCGAGGCATATCGCTACACGCTTGTGTTCCGCGCGGTGGCCCGGGCGCCCGACTGGCTGCGGGGGCGGATGGGGCTTGGCCCCGGCGACCGCGTGCTGCATCTGGTGGCGCTGCATTCCGCAGGCCCCCGCGCCTTTCAGGCCGAGGACCGCTGGATCAGCCTGGCAGCGCTGCCGGCGGCCGAGGCGGCGGATTTCGCCGGCGTTCCGCCGACCGAATGGCTGGTCGCGACGGTGCCCTGGTCGGAGGTCGAGGTGAGTTTCCTGGCCGCCGAGGCCGACGCGGCGGGCGCCGCCCTGCTTGGCATTGCGCCCGGGCGGGCGGTCTTTGTGGCGGAACGGACGACCTGGTGGCAGGACCGGCCGATCACCCATGTGAGGCTGACCTTCGCGCCCGGCTACCGGATGACCACGCGCTATTGACCGGGCGGGCGGCGCGGCCTTTTCTGGGGCGGCAGGCAAGCGGCGCGGGCGGGAGCCTTTGGCGGGGATGTTTGGGCAATAAAGATGGGTGAGGACGAAGGGCGGGCGCGGGTCGCGGCGCTGCCGTGCTGGCGGGGCGGGATCGCGGCGGAGCGGCTGACGGGCGGGCTGTCGAACGAGATATGGAAGGTGACGGACGACGGCGGCGCGCATGTCGTGCGCTTCGGGCGGGACTATCCCTTTCACCATGTCTTCCGCGACCGCGAGGCGATGGTGGCGCGGGCGGCGGCGGCGGCGGGGTTCGGGCCGGCGGTGGAGTACGCCGGGCCGGGCGTGATGGTGACGGCGTACCTCGATGCGCGGACCTGGGGGGCGGCGGAGGTGGCGGCCAATCCGGGGCGGGTGGGGCGGCTTCTGCGGGAGTTTCATACCCGGATGGGGGCCGGGATCGAGGGGGCCGCGTTTCTTTTCTGGCCGTTCCATGTGGTGCGGGACTATGCCCGGACGCTGCGGGCGGGCGGGTCGGCGCATGTGGGTGACCTGCCGGTCTATCTGGCCCTGAACGAGGCGCTGGAGGCGGCGCAGGTGCCGATGCCCATCGTCTTCGGGCACCATGACCTTCTGCCCGCGAATTTCCTTGAGACGGCGGACGGGCGGCTGTGGCTGATCGACTACGAATATGCGGGGTTCGGCACGGCGATGTTCGATCTGGCAGGCGCGGCGGCCAATGCCGGGATGGACGAGGCGCAGGCGGGCGCGCTGCTGGCGGCCTATTTCGGGGCCACGCCGGACGGCGCCACGCGGCGCGCCTTCGACGCCATGCAGGTGGCGGCGCTGCTGCGCGAGGCGATGTGGGCGATGGTGTCGGAGCTGCACCTGAACGCGCCCGGGGTGGACTATGGCGCCTACACGGGCGAGAACCTGACCAAGCTCGGCGCGGCGAAGGCCGCCTTTTCGGACCGCTACGGAAACCTGCCATGACCCTTCCCGCGCACGCCCAGGTCGTCGTCATCGGCGGCGGCATCATCGGCTGTTCGACGGCCTATCACCTTGCCCGCGACCACAAGGCTGACGTGGTTCTCCTGGAGCAGGGGAAGCTGACGAGCGGGTCCACCTGGCATGCGGCGGGGCTGGTGGGGCAGTTGCGGTCCTCGGCCTCGATCACCCGGGTGCTGAAGTATTCGGTGGAGCTTTACAAGGGGTTGGCGGCCGAGACGGGGCTGGAGACCGGGTGGAAGATGACCGGCTGCCTGAGGCTGGCCACGACGCCCGACCGCTGGACGGAGTACCGGCGGCTGGCCACCACGGCGCGGTCCTTCGGGATGGAGATGGAGCTGATATCGCCCGCCGAGGTGAAGCGGATGTGGCCCCTGATGGATGTGTCCGACCTGATCGGCGCGTCCTGGCTGCCGACCGACGGGCAGGCGTCGCCGTCCGACATCACCCAGTCGCTGGCCAAGGGCGCACGGATGCACGGGGCGAATCTGCATGAGGGCGTGCGGGTTACGGGGTTCAGAATGGATGGCCCCCGGATCACGCATGTGGTGACCGACAAAGGCGAGATCGGCTGCGAAACGGTGGTGAACTGCGCGGGCATGTGGGCGCGGCAGGTGGGGGCGATGGCGGGGGTGAACGTGGCCCTGCAGCCGGTGAAGCACCAGTACATCGTGACCGAGAAGATCGCGGGCCTCAGCCCCGACGCACCCACCCTGCGCGACCCCGACCGGCGGACCTATTTCAAGGAAGAGGTGGGCGGCCTCGTCATCGGGGGCTACGAGCCCGACCCGCAGCCCTGGGTCACCGGGGATGTGCCAAGTGACTGGGAATTCCGGCTTTTCGACGACGACTGGGACCATTTCGGCCAGCACCTGACGCAGGCCATCGCGCGGGTTCCGGCGCTGGAGACGGTGGGCGTCAAGCAGATGGTGAACGGGGCGGAAAGCTTCACCCCGGACGGGAACTTCATCCTGGGCCGCGCGAACGAATGCGCCAACATGTATGTGGGGGCGGGGTTCAACGCCTTCGGCATTGCCTCGGGCGGCGGCGCGGGCTGGGTGCTGGCGGACTGGGCGATGCGGGGCGAGGCGCCGATGGACCTCTGGGTCGTCGATATCCGGCGGTTCGCCGAGATGCACCGCGACCGGCACTGGGTCAGCGAGCGGACCTGCGAGGCCTATGGCAAGCACTACACGGTGGCCTTCCCGCATGAGGAATACGAATCCGGGCGGCCCCGCATCGTCTCGCCGCTTTACGAGAGGCTGAAGGCGCGGGGGGTGGTCTTCGGGTCGAAGCTGGGGTGGGAGCGGCCGAACTGGTTCGCGGGGCCGGGCGAGGAGGCGCGGGATGTCTATTCGATGGGTCGGCAGAACTGGTTCGGCGCGGTGGGGCGGGAACATGCCCATGTGCGCGAAAAGGTTGGGGTTTTCGACCAGTCGTCGTTTGCCAAGTATGAAGTCGCGGGACCCGGTGCGGCGGCGGCGCTGGAGCGCGTCTGCGCCAACCGCGTGGCGCGCGAGGTGGGGCGGCTGAGCTATACGCAGATGCTGAACTCGCGCGGCGGGATCGAGTGCGACCTGACGGTGGCGCGGCTCTCGGAGGAGCTTTTCTACATCGTCACCGGCACCGGGTTCCGCACCCATGACTTCGGCTGGATCGCGGATCATCTGGACGGCGGGGCGCGGATCGCGGATGTGACGGAAGCCTGGGGGACGCTGTCGCTGATGGGTCCGAAGGCGCGCGGGGTGCTGGCGAAGCTGACCGCCGCCGATGTGTCGGACGCGGGCCTCCCCTTCGGCCATGTGCGCGAGATCGGTATCGCCGGGGCCAGGGTGCGGGCGCTGCGGGTCACCTACGTGGGCGAACTGGGGTGGGAGCTGCATGTGCCGCTGGCCGCCACGGGGGCCGTGTTCGATGCGCTGATGGCGGCGGATAGGGATGTGATGCCAGTGGGTTACCGGGCGCTGGACTCGCTTCGGCTGGAGAAGGGCTATCGCGCCTGGTCGTCCGACATCACGCCGAACGACACGCCCTTCGAGGCGGGGCTCGGCTGGGCGGTGAAGATGGCGTCGGGGGCCGCGTTCGTCGGGCGGGCGGCGCTGGAGGCGGCGGCCGGCAAGCCCCTGGCCAAGCGCTTCGCGGGGTTCGTGCTGGACGACCCGGAGGTGGTGCTGGTCGGGCGCGAGACGATCCTGCGGGACGGGGTGGCGGTGGGATACCTGACCTCGGGCGGGTACGGATACACGGTTGGGCGGCCAATCGGGTATGGGTATGTGCGCAACGCCGGGGGGGTGGACGAGGGGTGGCTGGAGGCGGGGCAATACGCGCTGGTGGTGGCGGGCGACGTCGTTCCGGCGCGGCTGGCGCTGCGGGCGCCCTACGATCCGGCGGGGCTGCGGGTGAAGTCTTAGGGAAAGAGGAATTCGGGCTGAACCTGCCCTGCTGATCGCGGCTGGGGAAGTGCCCGCGAATGGGTTCCAACCCCTTGCGGGCGCACGGGTAACGATTTCCGACGG
>JBJXFU010000177.1:0-3478 GCA_046155885.1 Paracoccaceae bacterium | reverse complement strand
TCGTCGGCACCGGGTTCGCGTCCGATCTCGCGCACGTAGTTCATGGTACACCTTTCAGAAGTCCCGCCGGAAGGCACGCCCATCATCTAGGTCATGTCGCCGCAAAGCCCAACGATTCACGAAGGTCTACGTTCCGGTTGCGACCTCAGATCACTGCCAGAGCCTGCGTCAGATCGGCCAGAATGTCATCCGAATCTTCCAGACCGAGCGACAGCCGGACAAGTCCGGGCGTGATCCCGAGCGCCGCCCGTTCCTCGGGCTTCAGCCGCTGGTGGGTGGTCGTCGCGGGGTGGGTGACGATCGACTTCGCGTCGCCGAGGTTGTTGGAAATCTTGACGATTTCAAGCGCGTTGAGGAACCGGAAGGCGGCGTCCCGCCCGCCCTTGACTTCGAAAGACAGGACCGTGCCCCCGGCCCCCATCTGGCGCATGGCAAGGTCGTGCTGGGGGTGGGCGGGCAGCCCCGGGTAGATCATGCGCGAAAGCCCGCCGTGCCCCGAAAGCGCCTCGGCGATGGCTTGCGCCGTGGCGGTCTGCTGGCGGACCCGCAGGTCGAGCGTTTCCAGCCCCTTCAGCATCACCCAGGCGTTGAAGGGCGAAAGTGCTGCGCCGGTGTGCTTGAGGTAGGGTTCCAGCACCTTGCGGATGAAGGGTTTCGAGGCGCAGACGATGCCGCCGAGACAGCGGCCCGAGCCGTCGATGTGCTTGGTGGCGGAATAGACGACCACGTCGGCGCCCTGCGCCACGGCGCGGCTGAAGACCGGGGTGGCGAAGACGTTGTCCACCACCACGGTCGCGCCGGCGGCATGGGCGATGCGCGACACCGCTTCGATGTCGATGACCTCGAGGGTGGGGTTGGAGACGGATTCGAGGAAGACTGCCTTTGTGCCGGGCTGTACGGCGCGCTGCCACTGGTCCAGGTCGGTGCCGTCCACGAACGTCACCTGAACGCCGAAGCGCCCCAGGATTTCAAGGACGTAGAGGCAGGAGCCGAAAAGCGCGCGGGAGGACACGACATGATCGCCCGCCTTCAGCATTGCGCTCAGCGCGCCGTTGACGGCGGCCATGCCCGAGGCGGTGGCGAAGGCGTCCTCGGTGCCCTCAATCGCGGCCATGCGTTCTTCGAAGATGCGCACCGTGGGGTTGCCGTAGCGGGCGTAGATGAATTCGTCCTCGCCCGCCTGGATGAAGCGCGCCTCGGCCTGTTCGGCGGTGTCGTAGACGAAGCCCTGGGTCAGGAAGATCGCCTCGGACATCTCGCCGTACTGGCTGCGGCGGGCGCCGGCGTGGACGAGTTTGGTGCGCGTCTTCCAGTCCGCCTTGCGATCCGCCATCTATCGGCCCTCCGGCCAGCAAAAAGCCCCCGACCGGGCGAGGACGGGGGCGCATCGGACGCATCCACCAACCCTTTTAGCGGTTTGTTTAACGTGGCCCGCAATCCGGTCGACAAATCGCCACGAGCGCCCCGATACCGGCAGCCGTGCCACAGGTCAAGGCTGTCGCGTCGCTGTAACGGTACGTACACCAAGTCGTCATACCAAGCGCGTATGCGGGCGCCACAACATCCTGTGGGTCGGACGCATGGGCATCCTGCGGATAGATATCCTGGGCGAAGGGCCGGGCGCGGCCGATCTGGCGCGGCTGGACGAGGCGGTGCTGGCGCTGCCGCCCGGCGCGCCGGTGACCTTCCTGGTCCACGGCTATCGCTACGAACCGGGCCACGCCGCCCACGATCCGCACCGGCACATCTTTTCGTCCGAGCCGGGCGGGGCAGGGCGGTCGCTGTCCTGGGTCCGGCATCTGGGTTTCCGGGGGGCCGAGGGGCAGGGCGGGCTGGCGGTGGCGTTGGGCTGGAGGGCGCGCGGCACGATCTGGCAGGCGCATCGTGCCACGGCCGGGGCCTCGGCGGCGCTGGCGGGCCTTCTCGGCCGGGTCGCGCTGGTCTCGCCGGGGCGCAGGTGCGGCGCGATGGGCCACAGCCTGGGCGCGCGGGTGATCCTTGGCGCGCTGCCGCTGGCCGCGCCGGGTTCGCTGAGCCGCGCGGTGCTTCTGTCCGCCGCAGCCTTCCGGGGCGAGACGCTCGCGGCCGTCGATACCCTGGCGGGGCGGGTCTGCGAGTTCGTGAACGTCACCAGCCGCGAGAACGATCTGTTCGACTTCATCATGGAGGTGCTGGTCGCCGGTGGCGCGCGGGCCTCGATCGGCCTGGGGATCGGGCGGACGGTGGCGAACTGGGTGGATGTGCAGCTGGACGACCCGCGCGTGCTGGATGCGCTGGAGGGCATGGGCTTTCCGGTGCATCCCCCGGCCGGCCGGGTCTGCCACTGGTCGTCGTTCCGCAGGCCCGGGGTCTTCGCGCTTTACCGCGCGCTTCTGACCGACCCCGAGCCCTTGCCCTTCGCCCGGCTGGCCGCGCGGCTGCCGGAGCGTCAGTGGGCGCGCTGGTCGCGACTGCTGGCGCCGCTGCGGCCGACCCTGCCGCTGGCGAACGGCCGCACCCCGGTCTGAGTCCGGCGGGCCGCATCGCCCGGCTTCAGCCCTTTCCGCCCTCGTCCTCTTTCGCGCCGTGCGTCTCGAAGAGCTTCGCCTGCAGCATGAAGAAGCCGAAGACGGCGATGGTCAGGCCGAAGGTCTTGAAGTTCACCCAGGCCTGGTCGGACATCGTCCGCCAGACGATTTCGTTCAGCGCCGCGAGCCCGGCGAAAAGCGCGGTGACGCGGCGGGTCAGGATCATCCAGCCCCGATCGGTCAGGGGCACGACCTCGTCCATCGCCAGCCGCAGGTAGGACTTGCCGCGCAGAAGCCCGAAGCCGAGCACGGCGACGAAGAAGAGATAGATGATCGTCGGCTTCATCTTCAGGAAATGCGGGTCGTTCAGCCAGATGGTGAGGCCGCCGAAGACCAGCACCAGGGCCAGCGTCACCACCTGCATGACCGAAAGCCGCCCGGTCAGCCGCCACAGGACAAGGGTGGAGGCCAGCATCAGCGGCACGAAGATCGCGGTGGCGACGACGAAGCCGCCGTAATGGGTGCCGCCGAGCGTCACGTCAGCCTTCTTCAGGACCCCGAAGGCGACGAAGAAGGCCAGCACCGGCCCGAATTCCAGCGACATCTTCAGCCAGGGAGCGACTTTCCGCATCTCGCCCATTTCAGACCCCCACCAGCGCGGCGGCGAACTCTTCGGGGTCGAAGGGCTGCAGGTCGTCGATCTGCTCGCCCACCCCGATGGCATGGATCGGCAGGCCGAAGCGGTCGGCCAGCGCCACCAGCACGCCGCCCTTGGCGCTGCCATCCAGCTTGGTCAGCACCAGGCCGCTGACTTGGACGAGGTCGCGAAAAATCTCGACCTGTTGCAGCGCGTTCTGGCCGGTTGTCGCGTCGAGCACCAGCACGCACTGATGCGGCAGGTTGGGGTCTGCCTTCTTGAGCACGCGCACGACCTTGGCGAGTTCCTGCATCAGGTCGGTCTTGTTGTGCAG
>JBJXFU010000170.1:0-2766 GCA_046155885.1 Paracoccaceae bacterium | reverse complement strand
CGCAGGCCCGTTCCCGCCAGAGCCGCGCTTCCTTCAGATGCGCCCAGCCGAAGGCATGGTCGCTGTCGCCGTGCGCCTCGCGGTGCGCCAGCCGGTCAAGCGCCTCGTCGAGCGTCGGGCGATGCCCTGCGGGCACCCACCACATCACGAAATGCATCTTGCCCAGAACCTCGAACCATTCCTGACGGCGTTCGTAGAACTGCCGGTGGACGGTGTTCCAGACGAAGGCCTCCATCGTCTCGACCGATTCCCAGACGGTCAGGTTGCTGACGAACTGCGGATCGCCGCCGATGGTGTTCTCCGTGTTCCCGGTGCCCGGCGCGCCCGAGCCCTCCATCATCCAGACGAAGCCGGGCATGCGCTTGCCAAGGCCGTTCACCCTGTCGAGCGCGTTCATGAACTCGGCCACGCGGGGGTCGGAGGTGGGGGCGAGGAGGCGGCCGATGTTCAGTTCGGCGAGGTGATGGGTGGGGGTCAGCGGCATAGGTTGAAGACTCCCCATTTGCCGTTTTCGAGCGCCGGTGTGGCAGGGAATGGCGCTTGATAGACACCGGGCTGATAGTACGGTCGTCGTCCTTTGTCGGCACAGAGCATGGCGGCAACTTTCAACGCAGTCGCTTCGTCATCAACCCCCAAAGGGCTGCCGTCCTTGCGCGAAACCACGATCTTCGGATTCACACCGGCCGCATCCATGAACACAAAATTTATTGGTACGGGTAGTCCATTGACAAGCTTGAGCCGACCGGCGGAGTCTCGCTCCTGTTCGATGTAGGGAGCACCCTTGAAGAACTCCGCGTGATAGACGGCATCAGATACTTCATAGTCGCCGACCGCCTCAGGCGACTTGGACACGGGCGGCGGGGCCATGCTGCCCAAGCAGCCTGAAAGCATAAGGACCATGACTCCCACGGCCAAGGTCCCGATTGCAGTCGATCGGTGAGCCCGCCGATGTTCGATACCCTGCGCGAACGGCGTATTGTCCGCAGGGGCGAGGAGGCGGCCGATGTTCAGTTCGGCGAGGTGGTGGGTGGAGGTCATTTCGTATCGTCGTAGTGCTCATCGAATTCGCGCAGCGGGTATTCTACTTGTTCCCTTAGCAAGGCTCTCTGTGCCGCGATCTTTCCCTCAACTACCGCCAGCTGAATCTTGAGATTCTTGATTTCGTCGAACGCTTTGTGGATCAGCTTAGCGAGGCCTTGCCTTTCCTCCAACCAAGGCTCGCCACCGAACAAGTCGCATGAGTCTCGCTCCGGAGTAACCGGCCACTCGCGAGACGCGTCGCGGGGTGCAATGGTGAGAATCCCCCCAAACCGCTCGGCCAACAAACAATTCCCAAGCCTGTACTCTCTTCCCAACCCAGATAGAAATTTGTCCCTGCCTTCCCTCCAATGGCGGCAGTCTGCGCAAATACCCACTCGACCCTCCTATTCCACAACTAAGCGCGCATTGTTCTCCCCGGTCAAAAACATTCTCATGCTTGCACGCGCCCCCTCACTCCGCCGCCATCGCCCCCCATCCGCCCCGTCTTCCGCGCCTTGATCCGGTCCGCGATCTCGCCCCGGAACTGGCGGATCAGCGCGCCGCAGGGCGGGGTTCACCCCGCCACGCACCGAGCACCGGGCGGCGGGCTGAAGCCCGCCCTATGGTTGAAAAATGGTTAACACCAAACATCCCTGTGAATGTTTTCAACCCCTTACCGCCCCGTACACGCGTGTACACGGCCCCCTCACTCCGCCGCCATCGCCCCCACCCGCCCCGTTTTCCTCGCCTTGATCCGGTCCTCGATCTCGCCCCGGAACTGCCGGATCAGCCCCTGGATCGGCCAGGCGGCGGCATCCCCCAGGGCGCAGATCGTATGCCCCTCGACCTGCTTCGTCACCGACTGGAGCATGTCGATTTCCTCGATCTCGGCCTCGCCCCTGACCAGCCGGTCCATCACGCGCATCATCCAGCCGGTGCCCTCGCGGCAGGGGGTGCACTGGCCGCAGCTTTCGTGCTTGTAGAACTTGGAAAGCCGCCAGATCGCCTTCACCACATCCGTTGACTGGTCCATCACGATCACCGCCGCCGTGCCGAGGCCCGAGAGCTTCTCCCTCAGCCAGTCGAAATCCATGATCGCGTCGCCGCATTCCTCGGCCCTGAGCATCGGCACCGACGAGCCGCCGGGGATCACCGCCTTGAGGTTCTCCCACCCCCCCCGCACGCCGCCGCAATGCCGGTCGATCAGCTCGCGGAAGGGGATCGACATCGCCTCTTCCACCACGCAGGGGGTGTTCACATGGCCCGAGATCGCGAAAATCTTCGTGCCCGTGTTGTTCGGCCGCCCGAACCCCGCGAACCAGGCCGCGCCGCGCCGCAGGATCGTCGGCACCACCGCGATCGATTCCACGTTGTTCACCGTCGTCGGGCAGCCATAGAGCCCCGACCCCGCCGGAAAGGGCGGCTTCATCCGCGGCATGCCCTTCTTGCCTTCAAGGCTTTCCAGAAGCGCCGTTTCTTCGCCGCAGATATAGGCCCCTGCGCCGTGGTGCAGATAAAGGTCGTAGTCATACCCAGACCCGCAGGCGTTCCTGCCCAGGAACCCGGCCGCATAGGCCTCGTCGATGGCCGCCTGCAGGCATTCCCGCTCGCGGATGTACTCGCCCCGGATGTAGATGTACCCCGCCGCCGCCCCCATCGCGAACCCGGCGATCAGGCAGCCTTCGACCAGCGTGTGCGGATCGTGCCGCATGATCTCGCGGTCCTTGCAGGTGCCGGGCTCGCTCT
>JBJXFU010000166.1:0-4475 GCA_046155885.1 Paracoccaceae bacterium | reverse complement strand
TTCCAAGGAAATCAATCAGATCATCCTCGTCCGCCGGCTGGAACAGCCAATCCGCAGGGCCGCCGACGCGGAGCCAGGTGAGGTCCGAGAGGGGCTTCGCTTCGGTGAGGGTGCCGCGGACGGGGGGAAGTGTCATGAGGGGGCGTGATAGGGGAGCATTCGGGCTGCGGCAAGAAGGGGGTCGGGCGTCCGGCTGGCGTAGTTCACGCGTAGCACAACCGTAGTACATGCGTAGTACATCTGTAGCTACGGAGCGTGCGGGGTGGCAGGATTGGGTTTACCCGGGCAGGCAGGCTGCGTGGGGGCGGGCGTCGGGCCGGGTCGGGTGATGTCTCGAGCGGACGGCCCCGCTACCGCTTCTTTCTCCACCCCTGAATCTTGCGCCAGCAAAGATCGGCAAATGCAATTCCGGTGGCGATCGTCCCCGGAGTGCCAGAGTCCGTAAGGTGCTTGATGGTGACCGACATGGTCACGATAACCTCACTCAATTCGGGTGGCCCACCTTTCGCGACGGCGGTCTCAGCTGCTGTGATCACCGCAGGAAGCTGCGCGTCCACAACGGCGAGCGCGGTCGACTCGCTCGGTTCCTCGGCAATCGCAGCGCGCATGAGCATTACCGCGTCGGTGATTGTGCGCAGCGCCGCAATTCGGGCATCGCGCCGTTCCAGTTCCCCGGTAGAAAAACTGTTCTGGCCACGCAACTGTTCAACTTCGCTCTCGACGAAGGCAAGCAGTGCGTCGAATTGAAATTGTATTGCCTTTCTGTTGCGGTCCAGAGACCCGTGTATGGTCCGCTGTGTCCCCACATCGGACCATAAGTTCTCTTCGATGTCCCGGATCGCCTCCGCGACCGCGTCGGGGCCTGCCTTCCAGACATCGCCGGGGATAAGTGCCACGGCTTCCTGGAGTCTCCAGTCGAGCTGCCGGCCGGACAGCACCCCATCCCACCAGCGGGTCCAGAACGACCAGCGGGCGGGCGCTTGCGACCATATCGCGCGCATGGGCCCTTCAACAGCGAGAAACCAACTCGGAACCGGTTGGGACCAAAGCGGTATCGCGTGAAGGTCATGTCCGCTTTCGAGCGCTACCGCGTCCGAGGCAACCTGCGTCCAAAAGCTCTCGGCGTCGCCACAAGCGCCGGCGCATACGTGGACAATCGAGCCAACGTCACCCCGGAGCTTGATGGCGTCACTCCGCGCACCATAGGCTACATCGGCCGCCCCGAGCGTGGCGTCGGCAACAATCGCAAGATCGTTCCGTTCGGCCTTCTTGGCGGCGAGGCTGAGCGCCTTGATAGCTCCTGAGTCCGGATTGGGCGCCGGCAATCGGTCAAGCGGTCGGGCTCTTCCCGTGGCTACTCCGGATATGTCCAGCCTTAGCAGGGGCAACACCGAAAGATTGTTGGCATCTGCCCAAGGGTCGAGCATAGCGCTCCCGAAC
The DNA here is from genome assembly GCA_046155885.1 of Paracoccaceae bacterium. Lineage (GTDB taxonomy): Bacteria > Pseudomonadota > Alphaproteobacteria > Rhodobacterales > Rhodobacteraceae > JAOADN01. Next base: position 3,035 of record JBJXFU010000166.1, on the reverse strand, counting down.
AGCGGAAGAACCCTGCACACAGCTCTTTGGGTGATCAAGACCGCTTCGTGAGGTGTTCGCCACTGAACCCATTCGGTCAGGCCCTCCGCATCGTGCAGATCAAGTGGCCTTGTCATCATGCGATCCCGATCAAACGAACCCATTCTTACTTTCCTGCATGATCCGACGCCCTGCCAGTGGCAAGTCGGCCATGCCGGTCGGGTGGAGACGCAAGCCGCAGCCCTAAGTGGGTGCAGCCTGGACCGACGCTCGACTGAGGGCTGCGCCCGCCCCGGCGGGTGCGTTGCGAGACGCATCCGTCCCCCGCAGGGGCGGATGCGGCCCGAAAAGCCGACGGTCTTTTCGGGCGGACAGAAAGCGGTCGCCCCCCTACTCCGCTGCCTTCCGCTCCTTCTTTCCGCCGCGCCGGAGCCAGCGCCAGGCGTAGATCAGCGGCCAGCGCAGGATGCTCGCGCCGGCGGCGAGGCAGAGGAGGCCCCAGAAGGGGCCGGTTTCGTAGGTGACCCAGCCGAGGATCGGGATGCCGGCGGCGATCAGGGCATAGGCGGCGGTCCAGTGGTTGTCCTTCGAGGGCAGCATCGCGATCACGGTGGCGATGACGGCCCAGAGACCGGCGGCGGCGATGGAGAGCGTCACGGGCTGGCCTTGCGGTCGGGGTCGGCGCCGGGCGGGCGGGGCGCGGGCAGGCCCAGCGCGCGGCGCGAGAGGAACCAGAGCGGGCGGCGGAACATCGAGACGAAGCCGAGGGTGCCGAGAAGCGCCGGGACGATGCCGTGCGCGGCGCCGATCCAGATCAGGATCAGGGGCGCGAGGATCAGAAGCACGATGCCCGGCGGGAACTGCCGCCGGTAGGGCAGCATCGCCGTTCCCGCCGCCGCGAGGACCCAGAGGCAGGCCGCGAAGAGGGGCCAGCTGAGGGTCATGCCGGGGCCCCGGGGTGACGCCGGCGGCGCGGGGGGCTTGGGCGGGCGGCGGCCGGGGCGCGGCGTTCGAAAGCCGCGCGGCGCGGCTGGGGCTTTGGGGCGGCGGAAGGCCGCGTGGCGGGTCTGGCCTCGGTCATGCGGCGGCTTTCGAAAGCCGCGCGGGCAGCGCGTTGGCCCAGGCGCTGATGGTGCCTGCGCCGAGGCAGACGACGATGTCGCCGGGGCGTGCCTGTTCGCGGACCAGCCGGGCGAGGTCATCCTCGCTCAGGATCGCGCGGGCGTGGCGGTGGCCGTGGGCGATGAGGCCTGCGACCAGATCGTCGCGGGTGGCGCCGGGGATCGGGTCTTCGCCTGCGGCATAGACTTCGGCGATGGCGACGACGTCGGCTTCGTTGAAGCAGGTGCAGAAGTCCTCGAAGAGGTGACTGAGCCGGGTGAAGCGGTGCGGCTGGTGGACGGCGATCACCCGCGCGCCGGAGTTGCCGGCGACGGCCTGGCGGGCGGCCCTGAGCACGGCGGCGATTTCCACCGGGTGGTGGCCGTAATCGTCGATGATCGTGACGCCGCCGAGGACTTCGCCCACCTTGGTGAAGCGGCGGTTGACGCCGGCGAAGCCTGCCAGCGCGGCACGGATTTCGTCCTTCTTCATGCCGAGGTGGCGGGCGACGGCGACGGCGGCGAGCGCGTTCGAGACGTTGTGGTCGCCCGGCATCGGCAGGGTGCAGCCTTCGATCAGGCGCAGGTCGCCCTTTTCATCGGGGCCTTCGCCCTGAAGCGCCACGTCGAAGTGGGCGACGCCCTTGTCGTAGGTGAGGCCAAGCGCGCGCACGTCGGCCTGGGCGTTGAAGCCGAAGGTGACGATGCGGCGGTCGGTGACGCGGCCGACCAGCGCCTGCACCTCGGGGTGGTCGGTGCAGCAGACGGCGAGGCCGTAGAAGGGGACGTTGGTGACGAAGTCCTGGAAGCCTTTGCGCAGGGCGTCGAGGGTGCCCCAGTGCTCCATGTGCTCGGGGTCGATGTTGGTGACGATGGCGATGGTGGCGGGGAGCTTGTTGAAGGAGCCGTCGGATTCGTCGGCTTCCACCACCATCCACTCGCCGGCGCCGGCGCGGGCGTTCGAGCCGTAGGCGTGGATGACGCCGCCGTTGATCACGGTGGGGTCGAAGCCGCCCTTGTCGAGAAGCGTCGCGACCATCGTGGTGGTGGTGGTCTTGCCGTGGGTGCCCGCGACGGCGATGTTGGAGCGGAGCCGCATCAGTTCGGCCAGCATCTCGGCGCGGCGGACGACGGGAAGCTTGCGGCGGCGCGCCTCTTCCAGTTCCGGGTTGCCCTTCCGGATCGCGGACGAGATCACGACGACCGCCGCGCCGCCGACGTTTTCCGCCCGCTGGCCTTCGTGGAAGGTGGCGCCCAGCCTGACCAGCCGGTCGGTGATTTTCGAGGCCTTCGCGTCGGAGCCCTGCACGGTGTAGCCCAAGGTCATCAGCACCTCGGCGATGCCCGACATGCCGATGCCGCCGATGCCGACGAAGTGGATGGGGCCGAGTTCGAGGGGCAGTTTGGTCGCGGCGGCGTTCATGGGCGGTCTTTCAGGTTCGGGTCTGGCGGGCAAGCGCCTCGACCAGGTCGGCGAGGCGGAGGGTGGCGTCGGGGACGGATTGCGTGAGCGCGGCGTGGGCCATGCGGGTGGCGCCTTCGGGGTTCGTCAGGACCGTGGCGATGTGGTCGGAAAGCGTCGCCGGGTCAAGGCGCGATTCCGGGATCAGGATCGCTGCCCCGGCGTCAACGAGGGCGCGGGCGTTGGCCGTCTGGTGGTCGCCGGTGGCGGCGGCGAAGGGGACGAGGATGGCGGGCCGCCCGATCGCCGCGATGTCGGCGATCGAGGAGGCGCCGGAGCGGGAGATCACCAGCTGCGCTTCGGACAGGCGGCGGGGGATGTCGGCGAAGAAGGGCTCGACCTCGGCGCGGATGCCGGCGGCCTCGTAGGCGGCGGCGGCGGCGGCGACGTCTTCGGGGCGGGCCTGGTGGGCGACGCGGAGGCTGCGGCGCAGCATGTCGGGCAGGAGGGCCGTGGCGGCGGGGACGACCTGCGAGAAGAGGCGCGCGCCCTGG
>JBJXFU010000163.1:0-51145 GCA_046155885.1 Paracoccaceae bacterium | reverse complement strand
GGGCGGGCGATACCGCCCGCCCGCGGTCAGGCGATCCCCTCTGTCATCGCGCGTGCCAGCGGCCGGGTGGCACCCGGCCCGCATGAGCGGGGGGTGAACATCCACCGGAGGTTCCCCTTTTCCCGCTCATCCCGGCCGGGGGCATCGGCCAAGGCTCCTCGTCGCACGGGCCTCCAAGGCGCTCCCCGACGATTCGGCGCTAACGGTTATTTCACCCAAAGCCATACGATCGTATGGCATATTGATGGCATATTGCTGGGGGGTTGCTGGCCCCCTGCGTACGTTGCGGAAGCCGGCGGTTAATGCAGCGCCCGCAAGGGCTTGGCACAGGATCGCAGGCTTTCCCCCTAGCCGCGAACCGCGCCGCCGGTTCCCTATCGATTCATCCTGCATTAGCCTTCTCCCCCGGGGGGAACGAACCCGCATGGCCGCCTACCTGATCCGACGCCTCCTCGTCCTCGCGGCCAGCCTCTTTGCCGCCTCGCTGGTTATCTTCGCGGTGGTCGAGGTGGTGCCGGGCGACGCGGCCAGCTACATGCTCGGCCTCAACGCCGCCCCCGAAACCGTGGCAGCCCTCAAGACCGAACTAGGGCTGGATGATGCACCGCCGACCCGCTACCTCGCTTGGGTGACGGGCATGCTGACGGGCGAATTCGGCACCTCGTACACCTACCGGGTGCCGGTCGCCGAACTTGTCGCCGAACGCCTGCCGGTCTCGCTGCCGCTCGCCCTCATCGCCCTCGCGCTCTCCACCCTTATCGCGGTACCGGCGGGGCTGATCGGCGCGGGCCGGCAGGGCAGTGCGCCCGATCTGGCGGTGATGGCGGCCACCCAACTGGGCCTTTCGGTGCCGAATTTCTGGTTCGCGATGCTGCTGGTGCTGGTCTTCGCGCTGCACTGGCAGGTCTTCCCGGCGGGCGGCTTCCCGGGCTGGCAGGCCGGGCCGCTGGCCGCGCTGAACGCGCTCGCGCTCCCAGCCTTCGCGCTCGCCCTGCCGCAGGCCTCGATCCTCGCCCGCGTGCTGCGCGCCGCGCTGATCGAGACGATGGACCAGGACTATTTCCGCACCGCCCGCGCCAAAGGCCTGACGCGCGGGCAGGCGCTGCGCACCCACGCGCTGCGGAACGCCGCGCTGCCGGTGCTGACGATCATGGGCATGCAGTTTTCGTTCCTGCTCGCCGGAGCGATCATCATCGAGAACGTCTTCTACCTGCCTGGCCTCGGGCGGCTGATCTTCCAGGCGATCACTGCGCGCGACCTGATCGTGGTGGAATCGGTCACCATGCTGCTTGTCTGCGCGGTAATCTTCGTCACTTTCGTGGTCGACCTCGCCTATGCCGCCGCAGACCCGCGGCTGCGCGCCCGATGAACGCCCGGCTTGCCATTGGCCTGACGCTTTCGGGCCTTGCCCTTTCCTTCGCCCTTCTGTCCTTCTTCTGGACGCCCTGGCCTGTCGCCGACCTCGCCATCGCCACGAAACTCGCCCCGCCCTCGGCCGCGCACTGGCTTGGCACCGACCATTTCGGGCGCGACATCGCCTCGATGCTGATGGTGGGGGCGCGGACCTCGATCGCGGTGGCGCTGGTGGCGGTGGGGATCGGCATGGGGCTTGGCGTGCCGCTGGGCCTCTTGGCGGCGATGCGGCACGGCCGGGCGCTCGACGACATCCTGATGCGCGGCAACGACCTGATCTTCGCCTTCCCCTCTTTGGTCATCGCGATTCTGATCACCGCCGTCTTCGGCCCCTCGGCGGTGAACGCCATCATCGCCATCGGCATTTTCAACATCCCGGTCTTCGCCCGCGTCGCCCGCGCCGGGGCGCTGCCGCTCTGGACGCTCGACTGGGCGCGGGCGGCGAAACTCGCCGGCAAGTCCGATACCCGGATTTCCGCCGAACATGTCCTGCCGAACCTCGCAGGGCTGCTGATCGTGCAGGGCACCATCCAGTTTTCGCTCGGCATCCTCGCCGAGGCGGGGTTGAGCTATGTCGGCCTCGGTGCGCAGCCGCCGACGCCCAGCTGGGGCCGGATGCTGGCCGAGGCGCAGACGATGACGGCGCTGGCCCCGCATGTCGCGATCTTCCCGGGGCTTGCAATCGTTCTCACCGTTCTCGGCCTGAACCTCTTCGGCGACGGCCTTCGCGACCGGCTCGACCCCCGGGCAGGCCCCCGCCCCGATGCAGGGATCGTCCCGTGACGCTGCTTTCCGTCCGCGGCCTTTCGGTCCGCCTCGGCGCTGCGCCGGTGGTGTCGGACCTGTCCTTCGACCTTGCGCGCGGGGGGGTCCTGGGGGTGGTCGGCGAAAGCGGGTCCGGCAAGTCGGTGACGGCGCTGGCCATCGCGGGGCTTTTGCCCGACGGGATGACGGCACGGGGGTCGGTCCGGCTTGAGGGCGACGAGCTCCTGGGGCTTGGCGATACCGCGATGTCGCGCCGCCGGGGCAGCCAGATCGGCATGGTATTCCAGGAGCCGATGACGGCCCTGAACCCGCTGCACACGATCGGCGATCAGGTGGCCGAGCCGATCCGCCTTCATGGTCGCCTGCCGCGCCGCGAGGCGCTGGACCGCGCGGCCGGGGTCCTCGCTCGCGTGGGCCTTCCCCGGGAGCGTTTTTCCCTGTCGCTCTACCCCCACCAGCTTTCGGGCGGCCAGCGCCAGCGGGTGGCCATTGCGGCGGCCATCTCGGCGAAACCGCGCCTGCTGATCGCCGACGAGCCGACGACGGCGCTCGACGTGACCACGCAGGGCGCGATCCTGTCGCTGATCCGTGGCCTTGTGGCCGAGGACGGGATGGGCCTGGTGCTGATCACCCACGACCTTGCCGTGGTCGCGGGGCTGGCCGGCGAGATCGTGGTGATGCGCGCCGGCCGGGCGGTGGCGCAGGGCCCGACCGAGGCGGTGTTCCGAGGCGGCGAGTCCTATGTGCGAAGCCTTGTCGCCGCGACTTGCCCGGCCCGGCGCAAGGCCGCAGCACCCCCCGGCGCGCCGCTTCTGTCGGTCGACCGCGCGACCCGCGACTATCCGCTTCCGCGCCCGTCGCCTTTCGCCGCGCGGCCCGTCCGGCGCGCGCTTGACGCGGTGAGCATCGAGCTTTGCGAAGGCGAAAGCCTCGGGCTGGTCGGCGCCTCGGGCAGCGGCAAGTCGACGCTCGCTCGCGCCATCCTCGGGCTCGAGGCGCTGCAGAGTGGCGTGGTGCGGCTGGCGGGGCGGCCGGTGGGACCGGGCATGGAGCGGGCGTTCCGCCGCCACATGCAGGCGGTCTTCCAGGACCCCTACGGCAGTTTCGACCCCCGCTGGCGCGTCGCGCGGCTTGTCGCCGAGCCCTTCCATTTGACCGGCCGCCCGCCCGACGCGGCCGAGCGGATCGCCGCCGCGCTGACCGAGGTGGGGCTGCAGGCGTCCGACGCGGGCCGGTTCATCCACGAATTCTCGGGCGGCCAGAGGCAGCGGATCGCCATCGCCCGCGCGCTGATCGCCCGGCCGAAGCTTATCGTCCTGGACGAAGCGGTATCGGCGCTGGATGTACGGGTGCGGGCGCAGGTGCTGGAGCTTCTGGCGGGTCTGCGGGCGGCGCACGGGCTGAGCTATCTTTTCATCAGCCACGACCTGTCGGTCGTCCGCGCGGTGACCGATCGGGTGGTCGTGCTCGACGCCGGCCGGATCGTCGAGGCGGGCCCGACCGAAGCGGTGCTGGCGGCCCCCCGGCACCCGGTGACCCGGGCGCTGGTGGCCGCGATGCCCAGGCTGCCGGAGGGCTGGGCGACGGCCTGACCCCCACTTTGCGCCCTTGCGTCCGGCCGCCGCTTCGGCACTCTGGACGGCGGGGAAGGAGCTGCGATGCGCCTTGCGGGCAAGACGGCCATCGTCACCGGCGGCGCCTCGGGATTCGGGGCGGGGATCGTGCGCGCCTTCGCGGCCGAAGGGGCGCGGGTGCTGATCGCGGACCTGAACGCCGGGGCGGCCGAAGCGCTGGCCGCCGAGCTGGGCTGCGGGTGGGCGCGGGCCGATGTCGCCGATGCCGGCGGCGTGGCCGCGCTGGCGGGGGCGGCCGAAAAGGCCCACGGCGCCACCGACATCGTCGTCAACAACGCCGGCTGGACGCATCTTCCCGCACCGATGGAGGAAATCGCGGAAGCGGACTTCGACCGCGTTTTCACGGTCAACTGCAGGTCGGTCTACCTCATGGCGCGCGCCTTCCTGCCGGGGATGAAGGCGCGGCGCCGGGGCGCGATCCTCAACATGGCCTCCACCGCCGCGCTCAGCCCCCGGCCGCGCCTTTCGTGGTACAACGCCTCGAAGGGCTGGATGGTGACCGCGACGAAGGCAATGGCAGTTGAACTCGCGCCCATCGGCGTGAGGGTCAACGCGCTCTGCCCGGTGGCGGGAGAAACGCCGATGCTCGCGCGCTTCATGGGCGGCGATACGACCGAGACGCGGGCGAAGTTTCTTGCCACCATCCCGCTCGGCCGATTCTCCACCCCCGCCGACATGGGCGCGGCGGCGGCTTTCCTCTGCTCGGACGAAGCCTCGATGATCACCGGCGTGGCGCTGGAAGTCGACGGAGGGCGGACGATCTGAGCTGTCTTCCGCGCCGCCGTAGCGCAGCGACCCGACCCTGCCAAGGAGCCGACCCATGACCCTGAAACTCTGGTACGCCCCAGGAACCTGCGCCACCGCCTCACTCATCGCACTGGAAGAGGCGGGGGCGGCCTACGAAGCGGTTCGTCTGGACTTCGCCAAAGGCGAGCAGCGCGGCGAAGCTTTCGTCCAGGTCAACCCCAAAGGTCGCGTCCCGGCGCTGGACACCGGGCGGGGCATCTTGACCGAAACGCCGGCGATCCTGACCTTCATCGGCCAGAGCTTTCCGGGCGCGGGTCTTCTGCCGGCCGAAATCCTGGGCTTTGCGCGGCTGCAGGAGTTCATGTCCTTCCTCGCCTCGACCGTGCATGTCAGCCACGCCCATCGGGTCCGGGGGACACGCTGGGCCGACGATCCGGCGGTGGTCGAAGGGCTGAAGGCGAAGGTCGCGCAGAACATGAGCGACCATTTCGCCTATCTTGAAGACCGCTTCGGAGGCCCGTGGGTACTGGGCGAAGCCTATTCGGTCGCCGACCCCTATCTGTTCGTCCTTGCGGGATGGCTGAAGGGCGACGGGGTGGACATCGCGAGCTTCCCGAAGATCGCGGGGCATTCCGCGCGGATGCGCGAAAAGCCCGCCGTCGCCCGCGCGCTTCAGGCCGCCGGATGAGGCCCGGGCCGCGCAACCTGATCACCGACGTGGCCGGGCTGAGGGTCGGCAACGACAGCGATCCCGCGGTGCGGACGGGAACCACTGTGCTGGTCGGCGACCGGCCCTTCACCGCCGCCGTCCACATCATGGGCGGCGCGCCGGGCACGCGGGAAACCGACCTGCTCGCACCCGACCGGCTGGTGCAGGAGGCCGACGCTATCGTCCTGTCCGGCGGCTCGGCGCTTGGCCTCGACGCCGCCTCTGGCGTGGCGGACGCGCTGCGCGCTTCGGGCCGGGGGTTCGACGTGGGCGGGCAGAGGGTGCCGATCGTGCCGGCGGCGATCCTCTTCGATCTGCTGAACGGCGGCGACAAGGGCTGGACGGTGAATCCCTACCGGCGGCTTGGGGCCGCAGCGCTTGCCGCAGCGGCGGCGGACTTCGCGCTGGGGACCGAAGGGGCGGGGTTCGGCGCCACCTGCCGGGGGCTGAAGGGCGGGCTCGGCTCGGCTTCGGCGGTGCTGGGCAACGGGCTGACGGTGGGGGCGCTCGTCGCGGTCAACGCGCTTGGCTCGCCCGTGGTCGGGGCGGGTCCGCATTTCTGGGCCGCGCCCTGGGAGCTGGGGGGCGAGTTCGGCGGCCTCGGCCTGCCCGCTGCCTTTCCCGCCGACTGGGAGCCCTCGCCCGACAAGCGCCCCGGCGAAGCCACGACCATCGCCGTCGTGGCAACCGACGCGGGACTCACCCAGGCGCAGGCGCAGCGCATGGCCACCGCCGCACATGACGGCATGGCCCGCGCGCTGGTTCCTTCGCACACGCCCATCGACGGGGATCTGGTGTTCGCGGTCGCCACCGGGGCGCGGCCGCTTGCGGACCCGCTGGCCGATAGCTTCGCGCTGGGCCATGCCGCCGCCGCGTGCCTTTGCCGCGCCATCGCCCGCGCGGTCTATGAGGCAAGGCCGTCGGAAGGCGACCCTCTGCCCGCCTGGCGCGCATGCTTCGGCTGATCGGGGGCGCTCCGGCCCGATGCTTCCGTTGATGCATCAGGCCCCGGGCCTTTGCGGCAGCCCGTCGGTCAGGGCGTACCAGTCGCCCTTGTCGGAGGCGAAGATGTGCTCGGTCAGACGGCCGCCGGTGGCGCCTTCGACTGCGCCGGCCTCGACCGAAAAGGCGCCGTCGGCGGCGCGGAACCAAAGGCTTCCGCCGCACACCTTGCAAAAGCCGCGCAGCCCGCCACCCGGCGTGCGGAACTCGCCCAGCGTGGCCCGGGCAGCCCAGACAAGGCTCGATTCGTCGGCGTCGAACGAGGCGGCGTAGTGGCCCGAAAGCCTGCGGCACTGGCCGCAGTGGCAGGCCGCGATGTGCCCGGCCGGACCCGCCACGGTGAAGGCCGCGCCGCCGCAGAGGCAGCGGCAGGAAAGCTGGCCCGGGGCAATCCCCGAAAAGGGCGGCGGCGGGCCTTCGGGGGCGTAGTAGTCGCCCGCGTCGGCGGAGAAAATGTGCGGGCCGGCGACAAGGCCCGACGGCATGTCGAAGGCCCCGGGCGCGATATGTATCGCCGCCTCGCCCGCGGGCTTCCACAAGAGGCTCGCCCCGCAGCCGCCGCAGAACCCGCGTTCGGCCGTTTCGGAGGACCTGAACCAGCGCAGGCCGCGCGCATCGGTCAGCCGGAACCGGTCGAGCGGAACCGAGGTGGCCGCCCAGTAGTGGCCGGAGGTGCGGCTGCACTGCGTGCAGTGGCAGAACACCACCTCGCGCAGGGGGCCTTCGGTGGCGAAGCGGACTGCGGCGCAGAGGCAGCCGCCCGTTCGCGCCCGGTCGGCGGCCAGGGGGGATGGGACGGGTTCGCGGGGGGCATCGCCATGCGTCATGGCCGGGAAGCGTGGCATGCGCGCCCGGGCCGGGCAATGCCCGCCCAAGACCGGTGGCGAGCCGCCGCCGACGCGGGGCCGGCGGCAGAAGTGACGGGGCAGCGACAGGCGCGGGGCGGGGCCCGGGTCACCCGATGGTAAGGATTGGCGCCTATGGTCAGACAACGGAATCACCCTTGTCGGGAGACGCGCATGGAATTCGAAACCGGCTATGCCGGACCGGCCTTCGTAGTGCGCTGCCTCAGCGATCGGGTCGACGCCGCCGCCGCGTCCGAATTCCGCGACGGGGTGCGGCGGGTCACCCTGGGCTCTTCGGGTTCGGTGATCCTCGATCTCAGCCGTGTCCAGTTCCTCGACAGTTCGGGCCTCGGCGCGATCGTCGCCGTGATGAAGTTCCTTTCGCCCGAACGGCGGCTGGAACTCGCCGCGCCTTCGGCGAACGTCGCGCGCGTGCTCAGGCTGACACGGATGGACACCGTCTTCACCATTCACCCCGTGGCGCCCGCGATCGGGGCGACCGATGCCGCCTGACCGGCCGCCGTCGCCCTTCGCGCGGCGGCCCGGCACGGACCCGGCCGCGTCCGGTGCCGGGGCCCTGCCGGAACCCGCCTTCGCCCGAACCTTCGAAGCCGACGCGCTCGCCGTCCGCGGCGTTCTCCGCGCCGCCATCGCAAAGTTCGCGCGCCGCATCAGCCCGGACGATAGCGGGGTTCTGGAACTCGTCCTGGCGGAAGTCCTGAACAACATCGTCGAACATGGCTATCAGGGCGATCCGGCGGGCCTCGCCCGGGTGGTGATCCGCCGCATGCCGGGCGGGCTCTGCTGCCGGGTGGAGGATGCGGGCTCGCCGGTCCCGGACGATGTCCTGGAACTGTCCGAAGACGGCGACGCGACGCTCGGCCCCGCCGATTCGCCAGCCGAGGGCGGATATGGCTGGAAACTCATCCATTCGCTGGTCGAGGATATCCGCTACAGCAAGGACGGCGGCTTCAACCGTATGTCGTTCCGCATTCCGCTGCCGGGATGACCGTCCGACCGGCGCCGGCGGCCGCTGCGGGCTGACCGGGGCCCGCTTGAGTCGGGCAAACGGGGCGGACGGGCCTCAGGGACGACGCCAGCCGCCGCATCGCGCGGTTCGCTGGAACCGGGCGAACGGTGCGGGTCGGGCACGGGCACCTCGCCGCCCGCCGCATTGCGGGGTTCGCTCGCGCCGGGCAAGTGGCGCGGGTTGGCCGAAGGGGCTCGCCGGTTGCCGCATTGGGGAACCTGCGGAGGCCGGGCAGGAAAGCCCCGCAGGCTGCCGCATTCTCGCCACATTCGCACCCAATCAAAGCCCGATTGCCGCGTGAGAACGGGGGCGTAGCTGCAAAAGGTTACCCTCGGCGCCGCGTTCAACAGCCCCCACCCATTGCGCGGCGTCGAGGACTCTTGCCAATCAGACCGATGACGAAATCCCGTGCGGCAACCACTGGCGGCAGCGGTTTCGCCGATTGGGATCGCCACCGGCGCCCGCCTGGCCCCGCGCTTACTCTCCCCGCCTGACCGCCCCGCCGGCCCGTGCCATCCGTAAGCGTGGCCCGCGCGGAAGGAACGGGTTTCGCCGCCCTCCCCGCGCCGCCGCCCGTCGGGGGACACTTTCCCCCCTGCCCGTCCCGCCCTATCGTCCGCCCCGCGGAATTGGCAGAGGACCGAAGATGCGCGATTTCGAACTGCCCGGGCGCTCGCCCACCCTCGCAACCAACGGCATGGTCGCGACCTCGCACCCCCTGGCCGCCCGCGCCGCGCTGCGCATCCTGGAAGACGGCGGCAACGCGGTCGACGCGGCGATCGCCGGGGCGGTCCTTCTTGGCATCGCCGAGCCGCAAAGCACCGGGATCGGCGGCGATCTGTTCGCGCTGGTCAAGCCCGCGGGCGAAGAGCGGGTGATCGCGCTCAACGGCTCGGGCCGCGCGCCCATGGGCCTTTCCGCGGCCGCCCTCCGCGCGCAGGGGCTGAAGACCATCGGCACAGAATCGCCCCACTCGGTCACGATCCCGGGCGCGGTCGACGCCTTCTGCCGCCTGTCGGCCCGCTTCGGCCGCCTCGGCCTGGCCGACAGCCTCGCCCCCGCCATCCGTTATGCCGATCAGGGCATCCCGATCGCCCCACGCGTTGCTTTCGACTGGTCGGACGAGGTGGACTGGATGACCCACGACGCGCGGCGGCATTTCTCGAAGGGCGGCGCACCGCTCGCCACGGGCGACATCTTCCGCGCCCCGGGCCAGGCCGAAGTCCTTCGCCGCATCGCGCGCGACGGCCGCGCGGCCTTCTACGAAGGCGAAGTGGCCGAAGACATGCTGGCCGCCCTCCACGCCCTCGGCGGTACCCACAGCCCCGACGATTTCGCCGCCACCGAAGCCACCTGGGGCGAGCCCGTTGCCGGCAGCTTCGCCGGGCACGAACTGCTTGAACATCCGCCGAACGGCCAGGGCGCGACCGCGATCCTGATGTTGAACATCCTGAAACGCTTCAATCTTGCCGCGCTCGACCCCTTCGGCGCCGCCCGCGCCCATCTCGAGGCCGAAGCCGCGAAGCTCGCCTACGACGCACGTGACCGCTTCATCGCCGACCCTTCCCTTGCCACCCGTCTGCCGCACATACTGTCCGCCGACACCGCCGACCGGCTCGCCGCGCTGATCGACCCAGCCCGGGCCATGCCGATGCCGCCCCCGGGCGCCGAGGCCGTCCACCGCGACACCGTTCTGATCACCGTCGTCGATGCCGACCGCATGGCGGTGTCGCTGATCTATTCGGTCTTCGACAGCTTCGGCTCGGGCATCGCCAGCCCGAAATTCGGGATCGTCCTGCAAAACCGGGGCGCGGGGTTCACGCTGACAGAGCGACACCCGAACGAGGCGGGGCCCGGAAAGCGCCCGCTGCACACGATCATCCCGGCGATGCTGAAGAAGGAAGGGCGCGTCACCGTGCCCTTCGGCGTGATGGGCGGGCACTACCAAGCCTGCGGGCATGCCCGGCTGGTCACCAACCTTCTGACCTACGGCATGGACGTGCAGGAGGCCATCGACGGCCCGAGATGCTTCCCCAAGGCGGGCCGCCTGCTGGTCGAGCGCGGCTATTCCGGCAAGGTCCGGGCCGAACTCGCGTCGCTTGGCCACGACCTCGTGGCGCCCGACGAGCCCATCGGCGGCGCGCAGGCGATCCTGATCGGAGCGGACGGCGTGCTGTGGGGAGGGTCGGACCCGCGCAAGGACGGCTGCGCCCTGGGCTACTAGGCCCGCCCGCGGTACGCGGCTTCAGTTCAGCTGAAAGTGCAGCGGGTAGCGGCCGTCCTCGAAATCGCCGAACAGATCCGGCAGGTCGGGATGGTCCACCGGTTCGCCCGTATAGTCCGGCACGAGGTTCTGTTCCGAGACATAAGCCACGTAATAGCTCTGGTCGTTCTCGGCCAGCAGATGATAGAAGGGCTGGTTCTTCGCCGGGCGGCTTTCCTCGGGAATGGCGTCGTACCATTCGTCGGTGTTGGAAAACATCGCGTCGACATCGAAGACGACGCCCCGGAACGGATGCTTCCGATGGCGCACGATCTGGCCGAGATGATACTTCGCCTTCGTCTTCAGCATCACGTTGCAGCCCCCGGGATAGGTTAGTAATCCCTTCGTCGCGTGCTGTCCATCGCGTGGTCGGGAATCGAAGGAAACAGTCTGTGGACCTTGTTCCTACAGTGCTTTCCGTGGTCGCCCCGGTTTTCCTGCTGGCCGCTGTCGGCTTTGTCTGGGTGAAGGCGGGGCTGGAATACCGGGTCGAGTTCGTGACCCGTCTGGCGATGACCATGTCGGTTCCCTGCCTGATATTCGTCGCCCTGATGAAGACCGTAGTGGCGCCGGCCGCGATCGGCATCATCGCGGTGGCCTCGGCTGTCGTCTACCTGGTGCTGACGGCGGTCTTCTGGGCTGCCGTCCGCCTTGCCGGGCTCGACCGGCGGACCTACCTCGCGCCGCTGATCTTCGGCAATACCGGCAATCTAGGACTTCCGCTGGCGCTGTTCGCCTTCGGGCAGGAGGGGCTGGGGCTGGTCGTGGTGGTCTTCGCGGTGATGGCGGTGATGTCGTTCACCTTCGGCATCTGGATGGTGGCGGGCGGCGGATCGCCGTTTCGCGTGCTGAAAGAGCCGATGGTCGGGGCCACGCTGCTGGGGGCGCTGTTCCTCTGGCGGGGCTGGCACACTCCGGAATGGATCACCAACACCCTGCAACTGGCCGGACAAATGGCGATCCCGCTGATGCTGATCACGCTTGGCGTGGCGGTGGCGCGGCTGCATCCGCGCGGGGTGGTTCAGGCCACTGTCCTCAACGTTCTGAAGGCGGCACTCTGCACCGCCGCCGCCAGGGGGATCGGCCGCTGGTTCGCGCTTCCCGACCCGGCCTTCGCGGTCTTGGTCCTGCAGGTCGCCACGCCGGTCGCCGTCACCTCGTACCTGATCGCCGAGAAGTACCGGGCCGATGCCGAAAGCGTCGCGGGCCTCGTGGTGATGTCCACCCTTTTCTCGGTTCTCACCCTGCCGCTGACGCTGGCCTTTCTGCTTTGACCGCCCCGCTCCGCGCGCCCTTCAGCTTTGTGATTCCCCTTTCCGGCGGTTTCCCCTAGATTGGCCGGAAAACGACAAGACGAACGAGAGGCAGAATGAGCAGACTGGTCCGCCTTGCGGCCCTCTTGCTTCTGGTATCCTGCGGCGGGCGGTTCAGCGCGCCCGACAACCTCGACGACGCCTGCGCGATCGTCGCGGAGCGTCCGCAATACCTGCGCGCCATGCAGGAAACGGAAGCGCGCTGGGGTTTGCCGGTGCATGTCCAGATGGCGACGATCTATCAGGAATCGAAGTTCATCGGCAACGCCAAGACCCCGCACCGCTTCGCCCTGGGCATCATCCCGATGGGCCGGCAGAGTTCGGCCTACGGCTACAGCCAGGCGATCGACGGCACCTGGGACGACTATCGCGACGGCCCCGGCCGCTATGGCGCCCGCCGCGACCGGATCGAGGACGCGGCCGACTTCATGGGCTGGTACATGGATCTGTCGGAAAAGAACCTCGGCATTTCGAAGTTCGACGCGAAGAACCAGTACCTTGCCTATCACGAGGGCCGGAAGGGCTATGCCGCCGGCAGCCACAATGCGAAGGCCTGGCTTCTGCGGGTGTCCGACGAGGTGGCGGCACGGGCCGAGCTTTATCAGGTGCAGCTGATCGCCTGCGGCGCGGTCTGAGGCCCGGCGGCCCGCTAGTCGCCGAGCCGCCGCTCGGTTTCCGCCCCGATGGCGAAAAGGCTGTCGGGATAGTCCCCCCCGACGGCAAGGTCGCCCAGTTCGACATGTGTCTCGGTGCCGGTGTCGTCGGTGACGGTCCAGGCCCGCAGCGCGATCGGGTCGGCGCTGAAGTAAAGCTTGATCGAGCCGTATTCGGGGTGTTCGGGGTCCTGCGCAGTGACGGTGGTGAACCCCGCCTCCTCGCCATGCGCGGTGACCATGTTCGCCGTGGTCAGGTCGATGCGCCGGCCGAGGATCAGGTTCAGCGGCGTCTTCCGCAGCGGATACTGCGCAGGGGGCTCGTTCGACTTCGGGTCGAAGACGGCCACGGTCGAGGCGCTGGCCAGCACCAGCGTCCGGTCGGGCGGGGCGTATTCGAAGCGCATCCGGTAGGGGCGCTTCAGGATCAGCCGCCCCTCGGCGGTGCTGCCGTCGGCGTTCGTCTGCAGGAAGGCGGTCTCGGCCGAGCCGATCGAGGTGATATAGGCGCTGAGGTCGGCCAGCGGCACTTCGGCCGCTGCCGGAAGCGGTGCCAGGGCGAAGGCGAAGAGGGCAAGGACGGTTTTCATGCCGCCAATCTAGGCGCGTATGGGCCGAAGGGCGAGGGGCGGCCGGTAACAAGCGTGAGGCTCCGCCGTATGGCCGGTCGCCGCGCGCGCCCTGGTTGGTCGGCGTCGCAGGCGGCCCGGATTACTCCCGCCGCCACTTCACCGCCGCATTTTCGTCCCGATCCTCGGTTAATGAAGCGTTGCTCTGCCCCTGTCCGGCATCTCCGGACGCGAATCTGCTCGCTCGTGAAAGGACGATCATGCTGCGTACCGCAATTCTTGCCGCCGCCTTCGCCGCCGCCCTGCCAGGCGCGTCGGGTGCCGCCACTGTCACCACCTATTCCAGCCTCGCCTCCTATCTGGGCGCGGTCGGGCCCTCGCCCATCGCCGAGAACTTCAACTTCAACCGGCTGAACGGCACGGCGATCTCGGGCATCACAGGTTCCAGTGGATTCGGCAGCAACCGGCTGATCAACGTCGCTGGCGGCCCGACCGGCCCGCAGGTGACGACGATCGCGTTCCGCCAAACGCTGAAGGCCTTCGGCGCCGCCATCGTGAACCTCAGCGCACGCGAAGCGACGGACGTCTTTCTTGACGGTGTCTTCGCCTTCCGGCTCACCGGCGCCGCCAACTTCTTCGGCATCTCGCTCGACACCGGCTTCCGGACGATCTCGTTCGCCGACGCGACGCTGCCGCGTTTCAACACGCAGTTCGCAATCGACAACGTCCGCGTCTCGGCGGTGCCGGTTCCGGCTTCGGTCGGCCTGCTCGTCGGGGCGCTAGCGCTGCTTGCGGGCTTCCGCCGGTCGCGCCGCGCGGCCTGACGCCCGGGCCCGGCCCGACGGACCCGCAACGAACCCGACCGGCGCCCTATGCAAATCGGCGCCGGTCGTTTCATTCAGAAGGTTCGCGCCCGGCCGCCCCGCGATCTTCGCGCACTTTAGGCCCGAAGGCGGCCGGGCGAGAGCCCTGCCAGCTTGCCGTCACCTGCCGCCGGTCAGGCCGGCGGGTCGGTCTCGCCCCCGGCCTCGACCCAGTCCTTGAAGCCGCCCATGTGGTAGACTTCGGCGTAGCCCATGTCCTTCAGGGTCTTGGCCGCCAGCGCCGCGCGCCCCCCGGCGGCGCAATAGGTGATCACCGGGCGGTCTTTGCTGAAAGCCGGGTCGTGATAGGCCGTGCCGTCATCGGCCTTGAACTCCAGAAGCCCCCGGTTGACGTGCAGCGCGCCCTTCACCTTGCCGGACGCGGCCACTTCGGTCCCGTCCCGGACATCGATCACCAGCGCGCCCTTGGCGATCAGTTCCATCCCCCGAGCAGGGGTGATCTTTTCGGCCGCCGCGTTGGCCTCGGCCAGCATGTCCTTGACGGTTTTCGGCATCGCGTGCTCCCTGTGTTCAGTCACGATGATCGGTCGGCGCGGATTCGGCAATGCAGGCCGGGCACCGGCCTCAGTACGCGCCCATCACCTCGTACATCACCGGTTCGAAACGCGAGCAAAGGGTGGCGATCCGCCGGTTCCTTTCGCGCATCTCGGGGGTGCGCAGCATCGCCTGGAAATCCTCGCGCCGCGTCCACTGGCTGTAGTTCGCCACGCGTGTTTGCGCGTCGTTCATGTGAAGCGCGGCCGAGATGAACCCGGGCTGTCGGCTGATGAAAGACGCATAGGCGTCCGTCAGTTCGTCGATCAGGTCCTGCGCGGTGCCGGGCGTCGTTTCGAAGGTGGTGATGACGGTCTGGCCCGCGAAGTCGGTCGAGATGGTCGGCATCGGTGGGGTCCTTTCCGGCACGAAGCCCGGCTTCGGCCGCGAGTATTGGCCGAAGCGGGCGGGGTGTAAACCGGAAGGGCGGTGCGCCCCCGCGGGGCTCAGAAATCGAAAAGGTCCGACAGGAAGCTTTCGCGCCGCCCGCCGCGCCGGCGTCCGCCCCGGTCGTCATCGTCGTCGTCATCGCGCCAGGGTCTCTGCGCCTCTGCCCTCGGACGGGCTGCGGCAGGCGGGGCCGCCGCTTCGGCGCGCGGCGCCGAAGCGGCGACGAGCTTGTCCAGTTCGCCCCGGTCGAGCCACACCCCCCGGCAGGTGGGGCAGAAGTCGATTTCGACACCGCTGCGCTCGGTCATGCTGAGCGTGGTGCCGTCAACGGGGCATTTCATCGGGCAATCCTCGTGTTGCGAAAGCTCGCAGGGATATGGGACCGGCGGGCGGCATTTCAACCTCGCGCGACAGGACGCCGCCCCTTGCCCGGGCGGACATGCCCCGCTAGCCTTGCCCGGCCATGCGCCTGATCGACCCCGACCACCCCTTCTTCCGCCCGGTCTGGGCGCGCTGGGTGACCACGATCCTGCCGCTTCTCTGGGCGGGGTTCGAGTTCTGGAACGGCAGCCCGGGCTGGGCGGCTATCTTCGGCGCCGCGGGGATCTATGTGGGCTACGCGCTGCTGATCGTCGGGCCGACGAAGGGTTAGCTGTTTCCATTTTGCTTCAACATCGCCCAGGTTCACCCCATGCAGAAGTCTCCGAAGCCCGACCTTCCCCGCCGCGCCCTGTTCTTCCTTCCCCTCTTCGCCCTCGCCGCCTGCGGGTGGCGCCGGGACGACACCCCCGCCGCCGGTTCGGCCGAAGTGAACCGGCTGATCGCGGTTTATTCCGACCGCTACGGGGTGCCCGAAAGCCTTGTCCACCGGGTGGTGCGCGCGGAGAGCGGCTATGATCCCCTGGCGCGGAACGGGCCCTATTACGGGCTGATGCAGCTTCTTCCGGCGACGGCCGCGACAATGGGGTACCGGGGTGAGCCGGTCGGGTTGCTCGATGCCTCGACGAACCTGCGCTACGGGGTACGCTATCTGCGCGGGGCGTGGATCGTCGGGAACCGCAATGCCGACCGGGCCGTCATGTGGTATCGCAAGGGGTACTACTACGAGGCCAAGCGGAGAGGATTGCTGGAGGAAACGGGCCTGCGCGGGTAAGCGCCTTCCCCAGGGCCGGGGCCCCGGAGAAGGCAAGTTGAGTTGACGTCAGGCCGCGACCTCGCCGCCGTCGACGCGGCGGATCGCCACGACCGCCGGGCGCGGCACGCCGCCTTCCTTGAAGTCGGGCCAGAGCGTCGTGGCCTTGGCCAGAGTCTCGGAATCCTCGGCCGGGTGCTGGACCGAGACGAAGAGTGTGGTGCCGTCGGGGGTGAAGAAGGGCCCCGTCGCCTCGGCCCCGGTCGGGCAGGCGAAGAGAAGTTTCGGCAGCCCGCGCGCCGGGCCGGTCGTATCGACGCCATAGACCCCGTCGGCGATGTCGAAGTCGTTGGCGCCGTCGGTGGCCACGAACATCCGGCCCTTGGGGTCGAAGGTCAGGTTGTCGGGGTTCACGAACCAGCCGCTTTCGGTGGTGCCCGCGTGGAAGCGCGCGCCGTGTTCGGGCATTTTCGGATTGCCGGCCATGACGAAGATGTCCCAGCCGTAGTTGTCTGCCGTGTGGTCCGCCGCCGCGCCGTCGCCGCCGGGCGGGATCAGTTCCACGATGTGGCCGTAGTGGTTTTCGGGGCGGCTGTTCACCGGGTTCAGCTTGTCGGCCGTCATCTTCTTGTTCTTGGTCATGATCGCGTAGACGCGGCCGGTCACCGGGTTCGTCTCCATGTCCTCGGGGCGGTCCATCGGGGTGGCGCCCAGCGCGTCGGCGGCAAGGCGGGTCTTCAGGAGAACCGCCGCATTGTCGGCGAAGCCGTTTTCGGCGGTCAGCGGGTCCTGGCCGTGGACGAGCGGCAGCCAGGCCAGGGTGCCGTCCTCGGCGAACTTCGCCACCGAGAGGGTGCCCGCGTCGAGGATGTCCTTGCCCGAGGCGGGGTTGGCCGGGTCGTAGGCCGCGTTCGAGACGAAGCGGTAGATGTATTCGAAGTAGTCGTCGTCGCCCATGTAGACGACGATGCGGCCGTCCTTGTTGACGACGACGGTGGACGCTTCGTGCGCCATCCGGCCCAAGGCGGTTCGCTTCACCGGCCGGGCGGAGGGCTCGTAGGGGTCGATTTCCACTACCCAGTCGAAGCGGTTGGGTTCGTTCGGTTCCTTTTCGACGTTGAAGCGGTCGTCGAAGCGGGCGCGGCCGTAGTAGTCGGACCCGTCGTAGCCGTAGCGTTCCAGCACTTCGGGGAAGGGCGTCTTGGCCGGATCGCCGCCGAAGGTGTCCGAGGCGCCTTCCTCGCAGGTCAGGACGGTGCCCCAGGGGGTGAAGCCGCCGCCGCAGTTGTAGTTGGTGCCGCGCACCATGCGGCCGTCGGGGTCGTAGGAGGTCTTCATCCAGTCGTGCCCGGCCACCGGGCCGGAAATCGCCATTTCGGTTTCCAGCGTGATGCGGCGGTTCAGCGGGCTGTCCTGGACGACGCCCCACTTGCCGCCCTCGAGCTTGATCTCGACGATGGAATGGCCGATGGCCATGTTATTGGTCCTGACCTGCGCCTCGGTCATTTTCGCGGCGCCTTCGCCGTCATCGGGCAGGTCGGGGTACATCACGTTGAACGAGACGTATTCGTTGTTCACGCAAAGAAGCCCGTGGTCCGAGGACTGCGAGCCGCGCGGCAGCGGCATGTAGGCGATGTAGTCGCAGTTGTAGCCGAAGCGGTCGGCCTGCGCGGCGGGGTCGAGCGTGGCCGGGTCGAACGGCGCCTGTCCGGCCTTCATCGGGTCGCCCCAGCCGACCACGACGTCAGCGGTGTAGCCCTGGGTGACGTGGTGAGTGGTGTCGTAGATGCGCGACAGTTCGGTGAACTGCAGGCTTGATGCCGCATCCTGGGCATGCGCCCGGCCGGCGAAAAGCGAGCCGACGAAGCCTTGGGACACGACGGCCCCGAGCGTCGCGCCCGTCGAGCCGAGAAGGAAGCCGCGGCGCGAGGCGCGGGCGGATATGATGCTGCGGATATCGGGTTGGCTTGAGCGGCGGTTGGACATGGCGCTGATCCTCGCTGGGTGGAGATGTCTATTCTGTAGGGCCTCTTGGTGACGCACCAATGACGGACGGTCTCCCCTTCTCCCCGGGTCCGGCAGAACGGCTCCGAGCAGTCTGGCGTGGCAAAAAGCCTGCCGGTCCGAATCGCGAAAATGCCCTGAAGCTCTCGGTGGACGCAGGCCACGGTGACCGCTGCGTTCGGTCTGTGTCAAGGGCACGCGGACCGGCCGCCGCTTCCCGTCAGCTTCGTTTCAGCCCGCGCCAGATCGTCGCGCCGAGCGCCGCCCCCGCCGCCTGGGACAGGATGAAGCCCGCCACGTCGGCCGGGGCTATTCCGACAAAGGTTCCGGTCAGGCTGCGCGCCAGCGTCACCGCCGGGTTCGCGAAAGAAGTCGAGGCGGTGAACCAGTAGGCGGCGACGATGTAGAGACCGACGGCGACCGCCACGTCGCGGCCCGCGGCGCGGGTGCCGAGGATGGTCAGGATCAGCCCCGCAGTGGCGACGACCTCGGCGATCCACTGGCCGGTGCCGCCGCGCGCCGTCGCCGAAACCTGCCAGAGGGGCAGCTCGAACATCGCATGCGCAAGGAAGGTTCCGGCGATGCCGCCCGCGACCTGCGCGGCGATGAAGGCCGCCGCCGTGGCCGCGCCCGTTTCGCCCCGGGCCAGCATCACCAGCGTCACCGCCGGGTTGAACTGCGCGCCCGAGAGGGGGGCGAAGACCCCGATCAGGACGATCAGCGCCGCGCCGGTCGCCACGGCGTTCGCAAGCAGCGCCAGAGCTATGTCATCGGTCAGACGGTCGGCCATGATGCCCGAGCCGACCACGGCGGCAACCAGAAGGCAGGTCCCGAGCGCCTCGGCCGCAACCGCGCGCGGGTTCATGCGCTGCCGCCGGTTTCGCCGATCCGGTTCAGTTTTGCCTGCAGGGTCATCGCATCGAGCGTCGCCATCGGCAGGTTGACGAAGGCCAGGATGCGGTTTCTCAGCATGCGGTAGGCTTCGGCGAAGGCCAGCGCGCGTTCGGCATCTGTGCCTTCGGCTGCCGCCGGGTCGGGCACACCCCAATGCGCGGTCATCGGCTGGCCGGGCCAGAAGGGGCAGACCTCGCCCGCGGCATTGTCGCAGACGGTGAAGACGAAGTGCAGGTCGGGCGCGTCGGGAGCGGCGAATTCGTCCCAGCTTTTCGAGCGGGCGAAGGCGGTGTCGTAGCTTTCGCGGCGCAGCAGGTCGAGCGTCATCGGGTGCACCTCGCCTTTGGGGTGCGACCCGGCGGAATGCGCCGTGAAGCGGCCCTTGCCCTCGCGGTTCAGGACCGCCTCGGCCAGGACGGAGCGTGCGGAGTTGCCGGTGCAGAGGAAGAGGACGTGCTTGGGATCGGGCATCGCGGGCTCCGAGCGGATCGGTTCCTGACGGGCACTAAGCCCGAAAGGTAACAGCGATGTAACGATCAGATGGGCATCGCCGTCGTCTGCACCACCCGGCGGAGCGCGAACGAGGACTGCATCTGCGCCACGCCGGGCAGGCGCGAAAGGTGCTGGCGGTGGATTCGGGCGAAATCCTCGGTGTCTCGCGCCACCACTTTCAGGAGGTAGTCGGCGGTTCCGGCCATCAGGTGGCATTCCAGTACGTCGGGGATCTTGCGCACCTCGCGCTCGAAGGCGTCGAGCAGCTCGTCGGCCTGCCCCTGGAGCGTGATCTCGACGAAGACGGTGGTGGTGCGGTCCAGCTTGCGGGCATTCAGGAGCGCCACGAAGGCGTCGATGAAGCCTTCGGCCTCGAGCCGCTGGACGCGCCGGTGGCAGGCGGAGGGCGAGAGGTTCACACGCTCGGCGAGGTCGGCGTTGGTGAGGCGTCCGTCGCGCTGGAGGGCGGCGAGCAGGCGGAAGTCTGTCGCGTCGGGTTGGAACATGGCGGGAGATTATTGCGTGAGACTGCCAAAGAGCCGAATGAGCTTCCGAAGTGTTAGGGAATCCCGGTTGAACTTTCAAAGCAATTCCACCCGCGACGGGGCATGATTGGCGGCGCAGGTATGGGAGAGTCCGCGATGAAGATCGGTTGCCCGAAGGAAATCAAGCCGCAGGAGTTCCGTGTCGGCATGACGCCGACGGCGGCGCGCGAGGCGGTGGCGCATGGGCACGAGGTGCTGATCGAGACGAAGGCCGGCACCGGCGCGGGCTTTCCCGACGCCGACTACATCGCGGCCGGGGCGCGGATCCTCGACACCGCCGAGGAGGTCTTTGCCAAGGCCGACATGATCGTCAAGGTGAAGGAGCCGCAGGCGGTGGAGCGCAAGCGCCTGCGTGCCGGGCAGGTGCTGTTCACCTATCTGCACCTCGCCCCCGATCCGGAACAGACCAGGGACCTGCTGGAGTCCGGCGTCACCGGCATCGCCTACGAAACGGTCACCGACCGCGCCGGCGGGTTGCCGCTTCTGGCGCCGATGTCGGAAGTCGCGGGGCGGCTGGCGCCGCAGGTGGGCGCCTGGACGCTGCAGAAGGCCAATGGCGGGCGCGGCGTGCTGATGGGCGGGGTGCCGGGCGTGGCGCCGGCGAAGGTGGTGGTGATCGGCGGCGGCGTTGTCGGCACCCATGCGGCGAAGATCGCGGCCGGGATGGGCGCGGAGGTGACGGTGCTCGACCGGTCGATCCCGCGGCTGCGCTATCTCGACGACGTGTTCGGGCGCGATTTCAAGACGATCTACGCCACTGCCGGCAACACCGCCGACCTGGTGGCCGAGGCCGACATGGTGATCGGCGCGGTGCTGATCCCCGGTGCGGCGGCGCCCAAGCTGGTGACCAAGGCGCAGCTTTCGACGATGAAGCCGGGCGCGGCGATCGTCGACGTGGCGATCGACCAGGGCGGGTGTTTCGAGACTTCGCGCGCCACCACCCACCAGGACCCGATCTACGAGGTGGACGGGATCATGCACTACTGTGTGGCGAACATGCCGGGCGCGGTGGCGCGGACCTCGACGCTGGCCTTGGGAAACGCGACGATGCCCTTCATGCTGGCCATTGCCGACAAGGGCTGGAAGCGCGCCTGCGAGGAGGATGAGCACCTTTTGAACGGGCTGAACGTTCACGCCGGGAAGCTGACCTACTACGCGGTCGGCAAGGCGCTGGGGATCGACGTGCTGTCGCCGCACCTGGCACTGAAGGTCTGAGCGGGAAAGCGAAAGGGCGCGGGGCCGATGGCACCCGCGCCCTGCTGAAGTTCCGCGAAAGCCGGGGGCCTACTTCTTCAGCGCGTCGCGGATCTGCATCAGCACGTCAAGCTCGCTCGGGCCGGCCGGGGCGGGCGCGGCGGCTTCCTTCTTCACCGCAGCGTCCTTGATCTTGTTCACCGCCTTCACCAGCATGAACACCACGAAGGCGATGATCAGGAAGTTGATCACCGCAGTCAGGAAGGCGCCGTAGGCGAAGACCGGGGCCCCGGCGTCACGTGCCGCCGCGAGGCTGGCGAAATCGCCCTCGCCGAGGTTGACGAAGAGGTTCGAGAAGTCGATCCCGCCGGTGACAAACCCGATGATCGGGTTGATGAGATCGGCCACGAGCGAACTCACGATGGCCGTGAAGGCTGCGCCGATGATGATGCCGACGGCAAGGTCCATGACGTTGCCTTTGGCGATGAAGTCCCTGAACTCTTTGAGCATTACCGGTGTCCCCGTTCTGGATACAGTGCGTGCGGGATTGTCTCCTTCCCTGACACAGGGTCCGCTTATCACGATTTGTGATGCGGGGAAGGCTTTTTCCCGCGCGGCGGTCGGCCTAGGTACGGACCTGCCGATCCCCGGTGACGAGAAGCCCTCATGCGATTTCCCGACGATTTCCCGATCACGCGCCGCTGGCCGCCCCAGAATCCGGAGGCGATCCAGCTTTATTCGCTGAACACCCCGAACGGCATCAAGGTTTCGGCGATGCTGGAGGAGACGGGGCTGGCCTATGACGCGCATTATGTCTCGTTCGATGCGGGCGAGCAGATGAGCGCGGAATTCCTGTCGCTGAACCCGAACAACAAGATACCGGCGATCATCGACCCGAGGGGGCCGGACGGGGCAGCGTTGGGGCTGTTCGAGTCGGGCGCGATCCTTCTGTATCTGGCTGAAAAGACTGGGAAGTTCATCCCCGCTGATGCCGCCGGGCGTTGGCGGGCGGTGCAGTGGCTGATGTTCCAGATGGGCGGCGTCGGGCCGATGTTCGGGCAGGTCGGGTGGTTCCACCGGTGGGACGGACGGGTGATCGAGGATCCGCGTCCGCGCCAGCGGTACTATGACGAGGCGCGGCGGCTTCTGGGGGTTCTGGATGGCGAGCTGGGCGACAAGGAGTGGCTGCTGGGCGAGTACGGCATCGTCGACATGGCGATCTGCCCCTGGCTGAGGTCGCTGCGCGACACCTACCAGGCGGGGGCCGAGACAGGGCTGGACGAGATGCCACGCGTGGGCGCCTGGCTCGACCGGTTCCTGGCGCGGCCGGCGGTGATGCGGGCGGTGAAGGTGCCGGCCAAGCCCGGCTAGGACGGAGCGGCCGGCGGGGTGGGCGATGCTGACGCAAGCCCTTGCGGACGCTGCATTAATTATTTCCATCCGCAGCGTTCGCAGGAGGCCAGCAACCGCCCAGCAATATGCCAGCAACCTGCCATACGATCGTATGGCTTTCGGTGAATTAACCGTTAACCCCGAATCGCCCGGGTTCGCGCCCGCGGCCGGGCAGAAGGGGAGGGTGCGGCTGCTTCGGAAGCCGGCATTCCGCCCATGGGCCAAGTGGCCCGGTGGCGCGAGGGGGTGCCGGCGGCGTCAGGCGGGGCGCGCGCAGCGCGAGCGGGCGAGGGTGTAGAGGCCGCTGGCGACGATCAGCGCCGAGCCCGCGAGGGTGGCGGCGTCGGGGCGTTCGCCGAAGACGGCGATGCCGAGCGCGAGCGCGAAGACGAGGCGCGTGTAGCGGAACGGGGTGACGGCCGCGACCTCGCCCGTCCGCATGGCGCGGGTCAGGCACCAGTAGGCGAGCACGCCCACCGAGATGGCGGCGGCGAGGAGCGCGGATTCGGCCGGGCCCGGCAGGCGGGCGCCGCCGGTCAGGGCGAGAAGGGCGGCACCGGCGGGGACCATCGCGAAGAAGCCACAGACGCCGAGCTGGGTGTCGGAGAGCGCCGGCGGCGCGGCGCGAGTGGCGAGGTCGCGGCCGGCGAAGCCCACGGTTCCGGCGACGGCAAGAAGCGACAGCGCCGAGAAGCCGTCGAGGCCCGGACGCAGGATCACCAGCGCCCCCGCGAAGCCCGCAAGGATCGCTGCCCAGCGCCGCCAGCCGACGCTTTCGCCGAACAGAAGCGCGGCGCCGGCGACGACGATCAGGGGGGTGGACTGCAGGATGGCCGAGGTGGCCGACAGGGTGGTGAAGGTGATGGCGAGGGTGTGGAAGAGCCGCCCCGTCAACTCGAAGCCGCCGCGAACAAGGATGGTGGGGGAGAGCAGCGCGCGGGGCAGCACCGGCTCGCCCCGGCGGCGGGTGAGAAGCGCGAAGACGAGCATGCCGCCGAGGCCGAAGATCACAAGCGCCACGCCGACCGGCAGGGTCCGGGTGGCGGCCTTGACCGCCACGTCCTCGACCGCGAAGCCCGCCATCGAGAGCGTCATGAAGAACGCGCCGGTCAGGTTGTCGCGGGAGGGGGTGGCGGCGGGCAAAGCGGGGCTCCCGGGGGCAGGGCGGTTCGGGCACCCTTATCCTGCGGCGGCGGCGGAGGGGAGGGCCGATCGGGCAGCTGCTGCCCGGCGGTCGGGGGTGGGGGGGCGAGGCGGGAGGACGGAAGCCGGTTCGTCGTTCCCCGCGCTGAGGGCGGGGTTCGTGCGGAGGGGGGAGGGGCGTGCCGGGGGGAGGGGACCGCCTTCTTCCGGCGGGGTGCGCGGGGGGCGGCGCGGGCGTTCGGGCGGGGCAGGGGCAGGGTCGGGGGGCGGACCTTGCAAGGCGCGGGCCGATGGGCGAGAATCCGGCATGAGAACCACCACCGCCCCCCTGACCTCCTGGGCCGACGCCGCGCCGCAGCTGGTCGCCGTAGCCGCCGGGCGCGCGCCGGCCGATCTGGTGGTGCGGGGCGGGGCATGGGTGAACGTCCATACCCGCGAGATCCTCCCCGGCCACGACATCGCCATCGCCGAGGGGCGGTTTGCGGCCATCGCGCCGGACCTTTCGGCCTCGGTCGGGCCCTCGACCGAAGTGGTCGAGGCCGGGGGGCGCTTCATGATCCCCGGCCTCTGCGACGGGCACATGCACATCGAAAGCGGCATGCTGACCCCGGCCGAATTCGCCGCTGCGGTGATTCCGCACGGCACGACGACGATGTTCCACGACCCGCATGAAATCGCCAACGTCCTCGGCCTGCCCGGCGTGCGGATGATGCATGACGAGGCGCTGATGCAGCCCGTCAACATCTTCACCCAGATGCCCTCCTGCGCGCCCTCGGCCCCGGGGCTCGAGACCACCGGCTTCGAGATCGGCCCCGACGACGTGGCCGAGGCGATGCGCTGGCCCGGCATCATCGGGCTGGGCGAGATGATGAACTTCCCCGGCGTCGTCGCGGGCAGCCAGCAGATGCTGGAGGAGATCGCGGCGACGCTAAGGGCGGGAAAGACCGTCGGCGGGCATTACGCGAGCCCCGATCTGGGTGCGCTGTTCCGCGCCTATGTGGCGGGCGGGCCGGCGGACGACCATGAGGGTACAAGCGAGGCCGATGCCATTGCGCGGGTGCGGTACGGCATGCGGGCGATGCTGCGGCTGGGCTCGGCCTGGTACGACGTGGAACGGCAGATCACCGCGATCACCGAAAAGCGCCTCGACCCGCGCGGCTTCATCCTGTGCACCGACGACTGCCATCCCGGCACGCTGGTGAACGAGGGCCACATGGACCGCGTCGTCCGCCACGCGATCGCCTGCGGCTGCGATCCGGTGGTGGCGATCCAGATGGCGACGATCAACACCGCCACCCACTTCGGGCTGGAGCGGGAGCTGGGGTCGGTTTCGCCGGGTCGGCGGGCCGACATGATCCTGACATCGGACTTGCGGACATTGCCCGTGGAGACGGTGATCGCGCGGGGCAGGACGGTGGCGCTGGAAGGCAGGCTGACGGTCGCCTGCCCGCATTACGCCTGGCCGGATGCGGCGCGGGCGACGGTGCGGGTGGGGCGGCGGATGGCGGCGGAGGATTTCGCGGTCGCCGCGCCGGCGGGCGCGACCCGGGTGCGGGCGCGGGTGATCGGGGTTGTCGAGAACCAGGCGCCGACGCGGGCGCTGACCGAGGAGCTGGCGGTGAAGGGCGGGCTGGCGGAGCCGAACGAGGGCCGCGACGTGGCGCGGATCGCGCTGGTCGAGCGGCACCGGGGCACCGGCAAGGCGGTGAACGCCTTCGTCTCGGGCTTCGGCTACCGGGGGCGGATGGCGATCGCCTCAACCGTTGCGCATGACAGCCACCATATCATCGTCGTGGGCACCGACCGGGGCATGATGGCCGGGGCGGTGAACCGGCTTTCGGATATCGGCGGGGGTGTGACGGTGTGGAAGGACGGGGCGGAGATCGCCTGCGTGGCCCTGCCCATCGCGGGGCTGATGTCGGACCGCCCGGCGGCCGAGGTGGCGGCGGCGGCGACGCGGATGGTGGCGGCGATGGCCGAGTGCGGCTGCCGGCTGAACAACGCCTACATGCAGCATTCGCTGCTGGCGCTGGTGGTGATCCCTGAACTTCGCATCTCGGACCTCGGGCTGGTCGATGTGACGCGGTTCGAACTGACGGAGCTATTCGCATGAACGCGCCCGATCCGATGTCGCGCATGACGGCGGCGCCGCGCCCGGCGGTGCAGAGCCCCGCCGCCCCGCCGCCCGAGGCCTTCACGGACGCCGAGGCGGCGGTCAGCCGGCTCGAGGCGCTTTACACGCAGGCCACGCGCTTTCTGATCGACGCCTTCGCCGGGGTGCTGAAATCCGGCCGTCCGGCGGAGCCGATCCGGGCCTTCTATCCCGAGGTCAGGATCACCTCGATGAGCCATGCCAAGGCCGACAGCCGGCTGAGCTTCGGCCATGTCGCGGTGCCGGGAACCTATTCGGCGACGATCACGCGGCCCGATCTGTTCAGGCACTATCTCGTTCAGCAGCTCGGGCTGCTGATCGAGAACCACGGGGTGCCGGTGATCGTCGGCCCTTCGGCGACGCCGATCCCCATTCACTTCGCGGTGGCCTCGAACCCCGGGGCGGGGGTGCCGCACGAAGGGGTTCTGGACTTTCCCCTGCGGGATGTCTTCGATGTGCCCGATCTGGCGACCACCAACGACGACATCGTGAACGGCACGGCCGGGCCGAACCAGGACGGCTCGTGGCACCTGGCGCCCTTCACCGCGCAGCGGGTGGACTATTCGCTGGCGCGGCTGTCCCACTACACCGCGACGATGCCCGAGCATTTCCAGAACCACGTGCTCTTCACCAACTACCAGTTCTATGTGGACGAGTTCGAGGCCTATGCCCGGTCGGTTCTGGCCGATCCCGCCTCGGGGTACACCTCGTTCGTTGCCCCGGGGAACTTCGAGATCGCCACGCCCGACGGCACCATCCTGGCCACGCAACGGATGCCGCAGATGCCCGCCTATCACCTGAAGCGGCGGGGCGGGCAGGGGATCACGCTGGTCAACATCGGCATCGGCCCGTCGAACGCCAAGACCGCGACCGATCACATCGCGGTTCTCAGGCCGCATGCCTGGATGATGGTCGGGCATTGCGCGGGCCTCAGGAACTCGCAGTCGCTCGGGGATTTCGTGCTGGCGCATGCCTACCTGCGCGAGGACAAGGTGCTGGACGACGACCTGCCGGTCTGGGTGCCGATCCCGGCGCTGGCCGAGATCCAGATCGCGCTGCAGGAGGCGGTGGCGGAGGTGACGCAGCTTCAGGGGTTTGAGCTGAAGCGGATCATGCGGACGGGCACCGTGGCGACGGTGGACAACCGCAACTGGGAGCTGCGCGACCAGACTGGGCCGGTGAAGCGGCTGAGCCAGTCGCGGGCGGTGGCGCTGGACATGGAAAGCGCCACCATCGCCGCGAACGGGTTCCGGTTCCGGGTGCCCTACGGGACGCTTCTGTGCGTGTCCGACAAGCCGCTGCATGGCGAGCTGAAGTTGCCGGGGATGGCGACCGAGTTCTATCGCACGCAGGTCAGCCGGCATCTGCTGATCGGGGTGCGGGCGATGGAGCGGATCCGCGAGATGCCGCTGGACCGCATCCACAGCCGGAAGCTGAGGAGCTTCGAGGAGACGGCGTTCCTTTAGCGCCCCCCGCGCGGCGGCCCTGACCGGGGTTCCCTGGCCGGCATGACGCAAGCATGCCACAGGGTTTCCCTGCACCAGTGAGGCCATACACTATGGGTTGTGTTCGGCCGCCACATCGCGTTAATTGGGCAGAATGACCCCTCCAAATACCGGGGCATACGAGGAGACACGAGGACATGTCCAAACCGATGACCAAGAGCCAGCTTGTCGCCGCGCTTGCCGAGGCGATGGGGGCAGACAAGAAGGTCGCCGCCAAGGCGCTGGACGGCATCGCCGATGTGGTCGCGAAGACCGTCAAGGCGGGTGGCGCGGTCACCCTTCCCGGGGTCGGCAAGATCGTCTGCCGGGCCCGGCCGGAACGCCAGGTCAGGAACCCCGCGACGAACGAGATCATCAAGAAGCCGGCCGACAAGGTGGTGAAGATGTCGGTGGCCAAGGTGCTGAAGGAAAGCGTCAACGGCTGACCCTGAGCGCCAGCCGATGAACCCGAATCAGGGCCGCTTCCGGGCGGCCCTTTTTCATGCCCAGCGGTTGGAGGCCGCGCCCCGCCCGGCAATGCCACGCGCGGCCGAGGGGCCTGATGCAAGCCCCGGGCGCGTCGCCGCGCCTGTTTTTCGGGCGGAAATCGTTCCCTGAACATCGACAGTCCGGCCGCTTGGTGCCGACCGTTCCGCAGGTTGGGTACAGTTGACCGTTTGCCGGGCCGCTCTGCCGGCTTGCCGGGCCAGGGCGGGGGATCGCGGCGGAAAAGTGGCGGGGTGGTGCGAAATGAGGTGAAGGCGCGTTTGGATTGTGGTAAGAATGAGGCGTTGGGTTGGCTTGACTAGGGTGTGGCAAGCGGACTTGTCGTGAACCGTATTATTGGGGTGGACTACAGATGAAACTTTCGATGAAGGCCGCGATCGCCGCCGCCGCGATCGGTCTGGGCTGGGTGGGAACGGCAAACGCGGCGTTGATCGACTTCACCAGCAAGTCCGTCGTGGCCGGTATCTCCGGCAACACGCTGACCGGCAACGGCTGGGTTCTTACCGGCAGCCCGTCGAACCTGAACCTTGTGAACGGCCCGCAGCCGCCCGGACCGATCGGCCCGCTGGCGGGGCAGACGGACGGCCTGGGGATCAAGGATGACGAGGTCACCTATCCGGGTGAGTCGATCACGATCACCTTCACCAAGACGATGCGTCTGTCGGCGGTGTACTTCCTCGACCTGTTCTTCGGACGGGCCGGGACCGAGTTCGCGCTTCTGGCAGTCGACGGATCGGCGGCTGGCAGCTTCGCGGCGACCCAGTACAACCCGGGCCGCGGCAACACGAACTCGGGCTACGGCGCCTATACCGGGCTGAATTTCGTCGGCAAGGCGTTCACGTTCTCGGTGGCTCCGACGAACGACCTGCTGAACCGGATCGACAAGCCTGACTACGCACTGGCCGGGATCGACGTGGCGCCCGTGCCGCTGCCCGCCGGTGCGCTGTTGCTGGGCTCGGCGCTGGCCGGGTTCGCGATGCTCCGCCGCCGCAAGTCGGCCTGAGAGCTTCGTCAGACTGAACAGAGGAAGCCGGCCTTCGGGCCGGCTTCTTCGTTTGCGGGGCCCGGGCCTTGCGTCCGCCTGCCGCAGGGGGCAGGAAGGCGCGGCCCGCGACCCGTTCCGCCAAGGACAGCCGATGGACCTGCGCGCCCTGCTGATGGGCCTTGCCTTCGTCTTCATGTGGTCTTCTGCCTTCACCTCGGCCCGGATGATCGTCGCCGATGCGCCGCCTTTGGCCGCGCTATCGGTGCGGTTCCTGATTTCCGGGCTGATCGGCGTGGGCATCGCGCGGGCGCTGGGGCAGCGCTGGCGGCTTTCGGCGGCGCAGTGGCGGTCGGTCGCAGTGTTCGGGTTCTGCCAGAACGTGCTTTATCTGGGCCTGAACTTCGTCGCGATGACGCGGATCGAGGCGGGGCTCGCCTCGATCGTCGCCTCGGCGATGCCGCTTTTGGTGGCGCTTCTGGGCTGGCTCTGGCGGGGCGAGCGGGTGCGGCCGCTGGGACTTGCGGGGCTGGTGGCGGGCTTCGCGGGGGTGGCGCTGATCATGGGAACCCGGATTTCGGGGGCCGGGGCCGACCCGGTGGCGCTGGCGCTTTGCGTCGTCGGGGCCACGGCGCTGGCAGTGGCGACGCTGACGGTTGGCGGCACCGGGGCGGGGGGCAATGTGCTGATGATCGTCGGGTTGCAGATGTTCGTGGGGTCGGCCGTGCTGGGCGCGGTGTCGATCCCGACCGAAGTCTGGGCGGTGCACTGGACGCCGCGGCTGGGGCTGGCGTTCCTTTACACGACCCTTGTGCCGGGCCTGCTGGCGACCTGGATCTGGTTCCGGCTGGTGGCCCGGATCGGCGCGGTGAAGGCGGCGACGTTCCATTTCCTCAACCCGTTCTTCGGGGTGACGGTCGCCTGGGCCTTGCTGGGCGAGCCGCTGAGGGGCACCGACGCGCTGGGCGTGGCAGTGGTCATGGCGGGCATCCTGGCGGTGCAGATGTCGAAGGCGGGGCGGCGCGTGCCGGTCTGACACCCGGGGCGCCGCGGGCGGTTCGGGACCGGGCGCCTTCTTGACAGCGGACGAAGAGAGCTTTCGCCCACGCCGCGCGCCGCCGCTTCGCGAGTTCGATGAGAAACTTCGGCCCGGCGCAACTTCGACCGCGCCGGCGCCGTAGGGTGGAGGAGAGGAGGGGCACCATGTTCTCGAACGAATTCCACCTGCCGACCCGTTGACGCGTTCCGGGCACCCCGGAGGAGGTCACGGCGGTGCTGCGCGAGCCGGTGCGGTTTCCGGAGTGGTGGGGCGAGGTCTATCTGGATGTCACGGTTCTTGACCGGGGTGACGCGAACGGGGTGGGCTCGCGGATCGCCATACATTCCAGGGGCTGGCTGCCCTATCGCCTGCAGTGGGAGGCGCGGATCGTGCGTGCGGATTTCCCGCGAAGCTGGGAGGTCGAGGCGACCGGCGATCTGACCGGGCGCGGGGTCTGGACGCTGTTCGCGGATGGCGGACACACCATTGCCAGCTATGACTGGCGGGTCAGGGCGGACCGGCCGCTGTTCCGGGTGCTGGCGGCGGGCTTCGCGCCGCTGATGGCGTCGAACCACCTCTGGGCGATGCGCAAGGGCGAGACGGGGCTGCGGAGGGAACTGGCCAAGAGGGAGTAGAGGCTGTCGCCGCCAGCCGGATTCAGTCCGGAGACAGGTAACCCGTCCCGGGCTCGACCCGGGACCTCCTGCGCCAAAGGCAGCGCGGGTCGGCGGCGAGGCCCCGGGTCAAGCCCGGGGCGCGAAGTCCGGTTTCCAATCGGAAGCGACACGCGCTGGGGAGGCTGGTAAAGCGTTCTTGCTTCTTGCCTGCTCCCCCTCCGCCCCCACCGCCCACTTGCCCGGAACAGCCGCGAGAGCCACCCGGGCGGCGCCCGACCGCCCGCCCATTGCGTTCGGGCGCGGGCGCCTTCGAAACGTCAGCCTGCGAGACAACCGCAGGGTTGGAGGCGCCACAAAGCGCCGACCGACACGCTCGGCGCGCGCCCCCCTGCGGTCGAACGCCGCCCTCCGTCGCGGGGGGGGGGAGGGACGAAGCGAGCAATCATCTGCGGACCGCTGGAATATCCCCGCCGAAGAAAAAAGCCCCGCCGGGTGCAGCGGCGGGGCGAGGTGAGTGCCTTCGGTACGAGCCAAAGGCACCGGCGGTTAAGCGTTGGTCAGGGGTCGTCGCCCATCTCGGCCCGGACCTGCTGGCGCAGGATATCGATGGGCACCGCCACCCCTTCCTTGAGGAAACTCCAGTACATCCAGCCGTTGCACGAGGGCGCGCCTTCCAGATGCGCGCCGACCTGGTGGATCGAGCCGGTCACATCGCCGGCGACCAGCGTGCCGTCGGCCCGGACCTTGGCGGCCACCCGGCGCGGGCTGACCAGCATTTCGCCGGGCCGGAGAAGCCCGCGTTCCACCAACTGGCCGAAGGCGATGCGCGGCTCGGCCCGGCGCGAGGCGGTTGTCACCAGCGCCTCGCGTTCGAACGGCCGGACTTTGGCGATCCGCGCTTCGGCAACCTTGCGGTAGCCCGCGTCGCGTTCGATCCCGATGAAGTGGCGGCCGAGCATCTTTGCCACCGCGCCTGTGGTGCCGGTTCCGAAGAAGGGGTCGAGCACCACGTCGCCCGGGTTCGTGGTGCCGAGGATCACCCGGTGCAGAAGCGCCTCGGGCTTCTGCGTCGGGTGCGCCTTGGCGCCGTCCGCGTCCTTCAGCCGCTCGGCCCCGGTGCAAAGCGGGATCGTCCAGTCCGAGCGCATCTGCAGCCCGTCGTTCAGGGCCTTCAGGGCTTCGTAGTTGAAGGTGTACTTCGACCCTTCCGAGCGCGAGGCCCAGATCAGCGTTTCATGCGCGTTGGTGAACCGCTTGCCGCGGAAGTTGGGCATCGGGTTCGACTTGCGCCAGACGACGTCGTTCAGCATCCAGAAGCCGAGGTCCTGCATCGCGGCGCCCACCCGGAAGACGTTGTGGTAGGAGCCGATGACCCAGATCGCCCCGTCGGGCTTGAGGATGCGCCGCGCCTCGGCCAGCCAGGCGCGGGTAAAGCGGTCGTAGTCGGCGAAGCTGGCGAAACGGTCCCAGGCGTCGTCCACGGCATCGACGCGGGAGTTGTCGGGGCGGTGCAGATCGCCCCGGAGCTGAAGGTTGTAGGGCGGGTCGGCGAAGATCAGGTCGATCGAGGCGGCCGGCAGCGCGGCCATCGCGGCCACGCAGTCGCCTTCGACTATGCGGTCGAGCGGCAGCGCCTGGGGCGTCTGCACGCCGCGCGTCGGAAGCCTGGTCATTGTCTCGTCTCTGCCTCGTTTGCCGCCCTTGTCGGGCCGGCGCGGGGTCGTTTCAGCGCCCCGTCTCTTGGCCCGAAGCATGAGTCAGACCTGATTCGCCGTCAAATTGTTTTTTGAATCAAAGGGTTATGAATTCTGCTTGATACAAGATGTTGTGCACGGGCGCGAAGGACCGTCTATGGTATGGGGTCACGCCCCGGGCCAGAAGGGCGGCGCGATGTTCGGCGGTGGGGTAGCCCATGTTGTGTTCCCAGCCGTAGCCCGGGAACTGTTGCGCCAAATCCACCATCAGCCGGTCGCGGTGCACCTTGGCCACGATCGAGGCGGCGGCGATCGAGAGGCAGCGCGCGTCGCCTTTCACCACGGCCTCGGCGCTGTGGCCAATGTCGCGGGGCAGGAGATGGCCGTCGATCAGCGCGTGATCGGGGCGAAGGGCGAGCCCGGCCAGTGCGCGGCACATCGCGAGCTGGCTGGCGCGGAGGATGTTGAGGGTGTCGATTTCCCTGACGCCGGCTTCGGCGATGGCGACGTCGGCTGAGGCGAGGATCAGCGCGGCAAGCGCCTCGCGCCGGCGGGCGGTCAGCGCCTTGCTGTCGTTCAGGCCGGGCGGGATGCGGGAAGGGTCGAGCCGGACCGCCGCCGCGACGACCGGGCCGGAGAGGCAGCCGCGCCCGACCTCGTCAACGCCGGCGACAAGGGCAAGGCCCCGGGCGAAGGCCGCCAGTTCGAAGCTGAAATCCGGTGTTCCCGCCATGCCGTCAGGCTTGCGCGTTCCGGCGGGCGGGGCAAGCCCGGCGGGCGGTGGGCGGCCTGTGTGGTTGCGCCGGGTGCAGTGCCCGAACCGCCGGAGTGGGCGGAAAGCGCCCGCTCGAGGGCGCCTCCGGCGGGGTGCGGGCCTTCAGTTTGGCGGAGCGGTTCGGGAGGGGCCTGCGGCGGTTTGCCTGCTGCCTGCCCCACCCTCACCGCCCCCTTGCCCGGAACAGCCGCGAAGCGGCCCGGGCGGCGCCCGTCCGCCCCCGCGGCCGGGCGCCGCCCTCTGTCGCGGGGAGGAGTGGGAGAGCGGTTCCGTTTGGCTGCAACCCGAACCAAGGCCCTGGATTGGCGCCCTGGCGGTTTGCCGGAAAAAGGCGGGCGGATGCGCGGGGAGGCGCATCCGCCCCAGTCATGGCGCGGCAAAACAAGGGGAAAGCCGCGCCCTGCCCGATTGGTCCCTCACCTACCAGGCGCGGAACCCCTCGATCCGGTAGCCGTAATCCGCCAGGCACAGCGCGCCGTAGACCGGCCGTTCGCCCCAGTTGGTGCGGATGTCGAAGGCGCAGTCGCGGGGCAGCGTGCGGATCGGCGTCAGTTCACTGACGCAGCGGCCCGACACCACGTCGCGGCGGCCCTGGGGGGTGTGGATGTCGTAAAGGCAGGCCGCCGGAATGGCGCGGGGGTCCTGCGCCACAGGCACCGGCTTCGGCCGGTCGCGGCGCTTGTTCGATTCATGGATGGCGATGCCGATCGCGGCGGCGCCGAGGAGAAGCAGCAGCGCCTTGTTCTGGTCCGACCGGGCGGCGGCAGGGGCCGGCGCGGCACCGGCGAACGCGAGGGACGCGGCGGCGGCGATGGCGGTGAGGCGGTTCATGGCGGCTTTCCTTTCGCAGGGGGCCGGGGGTGGGATGCCCGGGCCGATGCCTGGAAACCTGGGGGCGGCAGGGGCGAACAGGCAATAACGGGGCGCGGCTATCGGATAACCCGCCTTCGCGCGATGGTTGGATATTGAATAGCCGCCCGCTTCGGCGCAGCTTCAGGCCATGACCGCGCGCATCCCGACCCTCGCCTTTTCCCTTGCCGTACTGGCAGCGCTGGCCGGCAGCCCAGCGGCGGCGCAGTGCTATGCCGACTACAAGGCTAAGCAAGACCAGCCGCTGCGGCTGCATTACGGGGTGGCCGAGGTTTCGGGCGGGGCCTGCGAAAGCGAAGGCGCGGCGGCCGACCAGCTTGCCCCCAGGCTCGCGGCCGATGGCTGGACACTGCTCAACATCCTCTCCATCTTCGGACCCGAAGGGCTTGATCCGAGGAAGGACAGTGCCGGACCCTACTTCCTCCGCTACTGAGGCATTGCGGTCCGGGGGCCGGGTGGTCGTCTGGGGAATCGCGGCGGTTGTGGTGATCCTTTTCGGCGCGGCGGTGCTGTTGTTCCTGAACCTGCCCGACGCCAACGCCTTCAATGCCAAGGTCGAGGATATCTTCGTCAGGAACGACGCGCTGACGACTGGCGGAGAGATCAGGCTTCTGGAAATCCTCGCGCAGTCGGGCACGGCCTTTCAGGAAGTGCTGACGAGCTACCGTGTGGTGATCTTCATCCTGCTGGTCTTCGCCACCGCGCTTCTTGTCGCGGCGCTGGTCTTCCTGGTGATGATCGTCGCGCTGAACCGCCGGATGGGGCAGATCCAGCGGCAGGGGATACAGGTGTCGTCGCTGCTGATCTCGCGCGGCGAGAACGCGGTCGTGCTGAACAACATGGAGTTCAAGCTGACCGAGGCGGCGATCGAGACGCTGTCGGTGCTGGCCGAGGCGCGGATGGACGATGACGTGCTGTCGGGGTCGGAAATCGAGAGCGTGATCTCGGGCCGCCCGGCGCCGGAATGCGACGAGGCGGCAGGCGCAATGCGGATCAAGCGGCTGCGGGATGCGCTGGGCAACCAGATGGTCAGCGAGCTTCTGGTGAAGAACATCGCCCGCAAAGGCTACATGCTGGCGGTGGACAAGGCCGCGATCCGGATGATCTGAGGGCTTGGCGCGAAGCGCCGACGCGTGGTCCGGCGCGGGCTG
Source organism: Paracoccaceae bacterium (assembly GCA_046155885.1). Taxonomy (GTDB): domain Bacteria; phylum Pseudomonadota; class Alphaproteobacteria; order Rhodobacterales; family Rhodobacteraceae; genus JAOADN01. The sequence goes on along the minus strand of JBJXFU010000163.1, from coordinate 16,327 downwards.
GCGGCCCCGTCAGGATTCGAACCTGAGACCTACCGCTTAGGAGGCGGTCGCTCTATCCCCTGAGCTACGGGGCCCGCGCGCCTGCTTGTCACCGGATCGCCCCGGCTTTGCAAGTGTTTCCCTCGGCGGGTTTGCCAGCCGGCGGCCGGTGGGCGTAGACTGCCTTGGCCGCGTCGGACTGGTGCCTTCGTGGGGCGGGGTGATCCGGCGGGCAAAGGTCATGACCAAGACGGCAGGTGTCGAACGCTGGCTGACCCAGGGCGCGCCGGGCGCGGCGGCACCGGCGATGGTTCTGGACATGCTCTGCGCGCGGCTTCTGGCCTGCGGGGCGCCGCTGTCGCGCGCGGCGGTCTTCGTGCAGACGCTGCACCCCGACGTGATGGGGCGGTCCTTCACCTGGCGGCCGGGGGCCGAGATCGATATCGCCGTCGCCCCGAACGCCTTCGTGCAGAGCCCGGAGTTCCTGGCCAGCCCGGTCTGGGCCGTCCGCTCGACTGGGCAGCCGATCCGGCGGCGGCTGGCGGACCCGTCCTGTCCGATGGACTTTTCCATACTGGCGACACTGCGCGACGAGGGGAACACCGACTACCTAAGCCTGCCGCTGCGCTTCACCAACGGCGAGACGCAATGCGTCAGCTGGTGCAGCGCCGCGCCGGGGGGGTTTTCGCCGGAGGATGTCGAGGGGCTGGGCAACGTCACGCTCTGCCTGGCGCGGGTGGCGGAGATCTGGGCGCTGCGGCGGATCGCGGGGACATTGCTCGACACCTATGTCGGGCGCCGGTCTGGCGAGCGGATCCTCGCGGGCCGCATTCAGCGGGGCGACACCGAGGCGATCGGGGCAGTGGTCTGGCTATCCGACCTGCGCGGCTTCACGCGGCTTTCCGAAACCCTGCCGCCGGGCGATCTGGTGGCGCATCTGAACCGCGCCTTCGACTGCCAGGTGGCGCCGATCACCGAGGCGGGGGGCGAGGTGCTGAAATACATGGGAGACGGGTTGCTGGCGATCTTTCCCATCGGGCCGGACCAGCCCGCGCCGGAGGCCTGCGCCAGCGCCGTCGCGGCGGCGGAGGGGGCGATGCGGATGCTGGCCGAGGCGCTGCCCATGCAGGGATACGGCATCGCGCTGCATGCGGGGGACGTGCTCTATGGCAATGTCGGCGCGGCCGGGCGGCTGGATTTCACCTGCATCGGCCCGGCGGTGAACATGGCGGCGCGGATCGAGGCGCTGACCAAGACGCTGGGCCACGCGGTACTGGCCTCGGCCGCGGTCGCGGGCCACCTGGAGGGGCGTTTCCGCGACCTTGGCGGTCAGCCGCTGCGCGGCTTCGACCAGGCGCAGCCGGTCTTCGGGCTGATCGGGTCCGAAACCGGCTGACGCCCGCCCCCTGCCGCGCCTGTTGACAGGTTGACGGGGCCGCGCGCACCCTGATGGCCAGGCCGGGCCTTTTTTGTCCGGTGGGTACGGCAGGCGGATTCCGACTGGGCAGCATTGGAGAACGCGATGCGGAAGAAGCGTCTGGTCGTCTGTTTCGACGGCACGTGGAATTCGGCCGACATGGGGGGCGACGAGACCAACGTGGCGCGGATCGCGCGGGCGGTCCGGGCGAATTCGGGCGAGGACGCGGTGCCGCAGCTTTGCCTCTACCTGCGGGGGGTGGGGACCAGCGGGTCGGACTTCGGACGGCTTTTCGCCGGGGCGACCGGCGAAGGGATCGGCGACACGATCCGCGCGGGCTATCGCTTCCTTGCGCAGAACTACGTGCCGTCGCGCCAGGACACCGGCGAGGAGGCCGACGAGATCTATCTTTTCGGCTTTTCGCGCGGGGCCTTCGCGGCGCGGTCGCTGGCCGGCTGGCTGGGCGCGACCGGGCTTCTCCATCGGCCGAGCATGCAGTGGCTGCCCGCCGCGTGGGACTTCTACCGGACGGCGCCCGAGCGGACCCCCGACGCGTTCCTGGCGCTTCATGACCGCGAGACGATCCTGTTGCACAAGGAGGTCGCGGTCAGCTTCCTCGGCGTCTTCGACACGGTCGGGGCGCTCGGCGTTCCGGTCGGGCCTCTGGCCGAGATCACGTCCGGGCTTTTCGAGTTCCACAATACCGAACCGTCGCGGATCGTCCGCCACGGCGCCCATGCGCTGGCGGTGGACGAACACCGCGATGCCTTCGTGCCGACGCTCTGGACCGGGAAGTCTCCCGAAGGGTCGGTAATCGAGCAGGTCTGGTTTCCCGGCGCACACGCGGATGTCGGCGGCGGCTACCGGCTGCGCGAGCTTGCCGACATTCCGCTGAAGTGGATGGCAGGCCGCGCCGCCTCGGCCGGGCTGAAGCTTGATCCCGACGTGCTGCCGGGGCGGCTATTCCCGGCCTCGCCTCAGCACAACTCGCGCTCGGGCCTCCGGATCGACCGGACCCCGACCATCCGCTGCGTCTGCGGCACCGAAGTCAGGGTGTCGGCCTTCGAACGGCTGTGGCGGCCGTTCGACGCGAACGGGAACGCCCGGCCGACGATCGGGGAGAGTCTGCACACGAGCCTGACGGAGCGCTGGGGCAAGGTGATCGAGACGCGGCGGCATGACGATACGGAAGAGGTGCAGGGGCGGGGCCCCTACCGGCCGAAGAACCTGTCGCTGTTCTTCGACGGGGTGGACCGGGTGAAACCCGGTGTGGAGGTGCGGCCAGGCTAACGCCCCCCGACACCGCCTTCCTTGCCCCCGCCCGCCCTTCGGGGCTATCAGTCATCGTGACGCCCCTTCCGAAGGCTGTCCGATGACCAAGACCGACGCCCCCCGCCGTGCGCTGACGCTTCGCGATGTGTCGGAGGCGTCGGGGGTGAGCGAGATGACGGTGTCGCGGGTTCTGCGCAATCAGGGCGATGTGTCTCCCGAGACGAGGGCGAGGGTGCTCGCGGCGGCCAAGCGGCTGGGCTACGTGCAGAACCGCATCGCCGGGGCGCTGGCCAGCCAGCGGGTCAATCTGGTGGCGGTGATCATCCCGTCCTTGTCGAACCTCGTCTTTCCCGAGGTCCTGTCGGGGATCTCGGCGGGGCTTGGCGGAACCGGGCTGCAGCCGGTGGTGGGGGTCACGGACTATTCCGCCGAGACCGAGGAGGCGGTGCTGTACGAGATGCTGTCCTGGCGGCCCTCGGGGGTGATCGTCGCGGGGCTCGAGCATACCGGTGCGTCGCGGGCGATGATGGCCAACGCGGGGGTGCCGATCGTCGAGATCATGGATGTCGACGGCGAGGCGGTCGACTCGGTCGTCGGCATCTCGCACCGCCGGGCGGGGATGGCGATGGCGGGGGCGATCGTCGCGGCGGGGTACCGGCGGATCGGGTTCCTCGGCACCAAGATGCCCGACGATCACCGGGCGCGGAAGCGGATGGAGGGGTTCCAGGAGGGGCTGGCGGAGGCCGGGCTGACGCTGGCGGACCGGGAGTTCTATTCCGGCGGCTCGGCGCTGCTGAAGGGCCGCGAGATGACCGAAGCGATCCTCGGCCGCAGCCCGGACCTCGACTTTCTTTACTACTCGAACGACATGATCGGGGCCGGGGGGCTTTTGTGGTGCCTCGAACGGGGGGTCGAGGTGCCCGGGAAGGTGGGGCTGGCGGGGTTCAACGGGGTCGATCTGCTGGACGGGCTGCCGCGGCGGCTGGCGACGATGGATGCCGGGCGGCGGGAGATCGGCGAGCGGGCGGCGGCGATCATCCTGGCCCGGCGGGAGGACCCCGGGGCGGGGCCGGCGCGGGTGGAACTGACGCCGGAGCTGCGGCGGGGGGATACGATCCGGGGGTGACCGGCGGGGTGACGGGGGGGGCCGCTTCCCCCCCGACCTCAGTTCAGCAGCCCCGCGTGGCGCATCGCCGCGTCGATCTTCGCTTTGGTGCTGTCGAGCAGCCCGGTCAGCGGCAGGCGCACCTCGTCGGAGCAGAGGCCCAGCCGCGACAGGCCATACTTGGCCCCGGCGAGGCCCGGTTCGATGAAGATCGCCTCGTGCAGCGGCATCAGGCGGTCCTGGAAGGTCAGCGCGCGGGCGTAGTCGCCCGACAGCGTCGCCTCCTGGAACTCGGCGCAGAGCCGGGGCGCGACGTTGGCGGTGACGCTGATGCAGCCCGTCCCGCCATGCGCGTTGAAGCCGAGCGCGGTGGCGTCCTCGCCCGAGAGCTGGATGAAATCCGCCCCGCAGGCGGCGCGCTGCTGGCTGACGCGTTCGATCCGGCCGGTGGCGTCCTTGACCCCGACGATGCGGGGCAGCCTTGCCAGTTCCCCCATCGTCTCGGGCGTCATGTCGATGACCGACCGGCCGGGGATGTTGTAGATGACGATGGGCAGCGCGGAAGCGTCGTGAAGGGCGCGGTAATGCGCGATCAGGCCGCGCTGGGTGGGCTTGTTGTAGTAGGGCGTGACGATCAGCGCGGCATCGGCCCCGGCGCGTTCGGCGTGGCGGATCAGGTCGACCGCCTCGATGGTGTTGTTCGATCCCGCCCCGGCGACCACGGGTACGCGCTTGCCGGCGGTCTCGACCACCACCTCGATGACCCGCTTGTGTTCGTCGTGGCTGAGCGTCGGGCTTTCACCGGTGGTGCCGACCGGAACAAGCCCGTGCGAGCCTTCGGCGATGTGCCATTCGACCAGCCGTTTCAGGGTGTCGTAGTCCACCTGGCCGCCCTTGAACGGCGTGACGAGGGCGGGCAGCGAACCCTTTAGCATGGGTGTGGTCCTTCGGCTTCGAGGCAGGGCCCGGCGGCGGATCGCGCCCCGGGCCGGCGCGGACCCTAGCGGCGCACGGCGGGATTGCCAAGTTTCGCGTGCTGCGGGTTTCGTCAGTTGCGGGTTTGTGAGTTGCGGGGGCGGGCCGGGCCGGTAGTATCCCGGCCCGAACAACGAAGCAGTCCAAGAAGAAACATGCTCCGCCTCCTGGTCCTGGCCGCCTTCGCGGCGCTGTCCGTGCCTGGCCCCGTGCGCGCCGACGATGCGGCGACGCTGGCGCGCGCGCTGATCCTGGCCGATGGCAGGGACTGGGCCGACGCGCAGGCGATGGCCGGGCGGGCCGGGCCGCTCGCTTCGGACATCGTCGCCTGGGAAAGGCTCAGGGCCGGCGAGGGGAGTTTCGCCGAATACGCCGGGTTCCTCGGCCGCCACCCCGACTGGCCGGGCCTCACGCTCCTGCGCAAGAAGGGCGAGGCGCGGCTGGCCGAGGCGGCGGGCGCTGAGGACATCGCCGGCTATTTCACCGGCGCCGACCCGCAGACCGGGACCGGCTCGCTGGCGCTGGCCGGGGCGCTTGCGGCGATGGGGCAGGGGCAGGCGGCGGCGGACGAATCGGTGCGGGGCTGGCGGTCGCTGGCGCTGACGCCGTTGGAGCAGGAGGCCTTCCTTGCCGCCCACGGCGACCTTCTGGCCCCCCACCATGATGGTCGGATGGCGGCGATGCTGACGGCAGGGCTGACCGACGATGCGGCGCGGATGCTGCCTTACGTGAGCTCGGGCACGAAGGCCGCGGCCGAGGCGCGGATCGCGCTGCAGACGGGCGGCAAGGGCATCGACGCGCTGATCGGGGCGGTGCCGGCGAAGCTGCAAGGCTCGCCGGGGCTCGCCTATGACCGCTTTCGCTGGCGGATCAGCAGGGACCGCTATGACGAGGCGGCGGACCTGCTGCTGGAGCGGTCGGAAAGTGCCGAGTCCCTGGGCGATCCGGCGCGCTGGGCCGACTGGCGGCGGACGCTGGCCCGGCGCGAGATGCGCCAGGGCGATCCGGCGCGGGCCTTCCGGCTGGCGGCGCGGCACCACCTGAGCGAGGGGGCGGACTATGCCGACCTCGAATGGCTGGCGGGCTACATCGCGCTCAGGAAACTTGGCGATGCCAAAACGGCGCTGACGCATTTCCGCCGGGTCCGTGCGGCGGTGGACGGGCCGATTTCGCTCAGCCGGGCGGGGTACTGGGAGGGGCGCGCGCTCGACGAACTGGGGCGGAAGGACGAGGCGGCGGCGGCCTATGCGCTGGCAGCGCAGTTCCAGAGCGCCTATTACGGCCAGCTTGCGGCCGAGAAGCTGGGCCTGCCGCTCGACCCGAAGCTTGCCGGGGGCGAGGCCTATCCCGACTGGCGGGGGGCGGCGTTCACCCGGTCTTCGGTCTTCGGCGCGGCCGTCCTCTTGCACGAGGCGGGCGACCGGCTGACCTGCGCGCGGTTCCTCCTGCACCTCGCCGAGGGGCTTTCGGGGCAGGAGATCGGGCGGCTCGCCGGGCTGGCCATCGACCGGAACGACGCCTATCTGGCACTGGTGCTGGCCAAGGCCGCCGCTGACAAGGGGGTGATCTGGCCGCGCGCCTATTTCCCGATGGCGGGGATGCACAAACTCGATCTGCCGGTGCCGAACTGGCTGGCACTGGCCATCGCCCGGCGGGAAAGCGAGTTCAACCCGGGCGCGGTGTCAGGGGCGGGGGCGCGCGGGCTGATGCAGGTGATGCCGGCCACCGCGAAAATGATGGCGGGCAAGCTGGGGCTGCCCTACGACGCGGCGCGGCTGACCGCGGACCCGGGCTACAACACCGAGCTCGGCAGCGCCTATCTGGCTGGGCTGATCGGCGAGTTCGGGCCTTCGCCGGTGCTGGTCGCGTCGGGCTACAATGCCGGCCCGGGGCGGCCGAGGGCCTGGATCGCCGAACGCGGGGACCCGAGATCGGATGCGGTCGACGTGGTGGACTGGGTCGAGGCGATCCCGTTCCGCGAGACCCAGACCTATGTGATGCGGGTGGCCGAGAGCCTGGCCATCTACCGCGCGCGGATCAGCGGCGAAACGGGACCGGTGCGGATCACCGACGAGCTGAAGGGGCGGTTCTGAGGGGGCCGGCGCCTGGTTGCAGGAGTGGCGCGGCGGGTGCCGGGGCGGGGCGGCCGGTTCGGGGCGAGGCGTGGGTAAGCGGTCAGTCTTGACCCGGCCTTAGGGTTATCCTGCGAAAAGCGGGTCCGTCACCTGCCGCCGGCGCTTCTTCCTTCCCGCAAGAAGCCCCGTCGCCGCGCCGGCAGTTTCCCCGGAAATGAAGGAAGGGCCACGGCACGCGCGAAAGCGCCCTGCCCCAATACCGGGGCAGGACGCTTTCGGCCGGGCCATGAGCCCGGCGCGCGAAGCTTCGCCGGGAATGGTTACTCCGGCGTTAGCGCGTGTCGATTCCACTTGGAAACGCGGCGACGCGCCCCGGGCCCGACCCGGGGGCCCGCCTTCAACCCGCGCCGCCTCGGGGCGCATGAGGTCCCGGGTCGGGCCCGGGACGGGTTATCTGTCTCCGGACTGAATCCGGCTGGCGGCGACATTTTCCAGCGCGGTCTGCCCCTCTTGCAGCCCCCCCGACCCTGACCCCCGAACCTGCGCCCCGTGCCTTGCGCCCCGCATCCGGCCGCTTCGTGACCGCCGTTTTTCCCCCCGAACGTACGCACGTAAAGAAGACGTCGGAAAGACGTAAAGAAGACGTGGAATTTTCCGCTGTTTCTGGGCGTTGCGCCCCCTCCGGCGGGTTCTGGCGGAACGTCGCGTTGCGGCGGCCCGCGGCCGGGATGAATCGCCCTTTACCATCCGGGCGACAGAGGTCACCGGCCCTTGCCGCGGGGGCGACGATGACAGGCGATTCAGGTTGGCTGCAGGACGCTGGAATGTCCGGACCCGGTTCCAGAGGGAACATTGTTGCCTCAGGCATGAAGGCAAGCGCCCTTCGCCGGCGCGCGGATGGCGGGGCGGCGGACCGGCCGCCGCCTCGGACATATGGGTGTCGCCGCCCTGAAGCCGCTGCTGGCCGTCCGACAGCCCCTGCACCCGCCGGGCGAGCGCGGCGACCGTGGCGCGAAGCAGCCCGGCCATGCCGGCCCCCGTTGCGCGGCGCGCTTGATGGCGGTCAGCAGGACAACCGGCAGCAGCGCCACCCCGGCGCCTGCCAGCGCGGCAAGCGTCAGCGGGTATCGAGGCCCGGGCTCTGGGACCCGGCGCGGATCATGTCCGCCCGAAGAGCTTCTCGATATCGGCCCGCTTCAGTTCGATGAAGGTCGGCCGGCCGTGGTTGCACTGGCCCGACAGCGCCGTCGCCTCCATCTCGCGCAAAAGCGCGTCCATCTCCTCGACCCGCATGCGGCGGCCGGCGCGGACCGAGCCGTGGCAGGACATCCGGCTGAGGACCGCGTCGATGCGCGCCCGCAGATGCGAAGGGCCTTCGCCCGAGCGGAGTTCGTCGAGGATGTCGCGGACCAGTCCCGCGGCGTTCACCGCCCCGAGGATAGCCGGCGTCTCGCGCACCAGCACCGCCGACCCGCCGAAGGGCTCGACCGCCAGCCCCAGCCCGGCAAGCGCCGGGGCCTCGGACAGAATTAGGGCCGCGTCGGTGGGGGAAAGGTCTACGATCTCGGGTACAAGCAGCGCCTGCGCGGCAATCCGGCCCGCCTGCGCCTGCGCCTTCAGCCGTTCGTAGACCAGCCGTTCATGCGCGGCATGCTGGTCCACAATGATCATCCCGTCGCGGGTTTCGGCCAGGATGTAGGTGTCGTGAAGCTGCGCCCGGGCTTGGCCGAGGGGAAGCGCCTGCGGCGGTTCGGGCGGGGCGGCGGGGGCCTCGGCGAAGCCGTGCGCCGGGGTCTGGGGCAGGAACAGACCCCGCGCGGTATCGAGCGCCGCCGCCGAAGGGCGGTCGAAGCGCGGCATCGCGGGGCGTCCGGGGCGCGCCGCCCCGATCGTATCGGCGGCAAGCGTCGTCGCGGTGCGCGGCCCCGTCCCGGCCAGGGCCGCGCGCAGCGCCGAAACGATCAGCCCCCGCGCCGCGTCGGGTTCGCGGAAGCGGACTTCGGCCTTGGCGGGGTGGACGTTCACGTCCACCCACTGGGGATCGCAGGTCAGGAACAGCGCGGCGGCCGGGTGGCGGTCGCGGGGCAGCACGTCGCGGTAGGCGGCGCGCAGGGCGCCGGTCAGCAGCTTGTCGCGGACGGGGCGGCCGTTGACGAACAGGAACTGCTCGACCGCCGCGCCGCGCGAATAGGTGGGCAGGCCGGCAAGGCCGGTCAGGCGAAGCCCGTCGCGCACCGCATCGACCGGGATCGCGTTTTCCGCGAAGTCGCGGCCGAGCAGCTGCCCGGCGCGGATTTCCAGGGCCCTTTCGCCCGGCGCCGCATCGGCCCGGAGGATCGTTCGCCCCTCGCCGCCGCCGGTCATGTCGGTCAGTCGGAACGCCACCCCCGGCGCGGCCAGCGCCAGGCGGCGGACCACGTCGGCGATCGCCATCGCTTCGGCTCGGTCGCCGCGCAGGAACTTCAGGCGGGCGGGGGTCGCGCGGAAAAGGTCACGCACCTCGATCACGGTGCCCGGCCGCTGCCCGGCGGGGCGGACCGGGCCCATGCGGCCGCCGGAGACCGTGACCTCTGCCCCCGCGTGTCCTGCCGCGCGCGTGCCGATGGTCAGCTGCGCGACGGCGGCGAGCGAGGGCAGCGCCTCGCCGCGGAAGCCGAAGGAGAGGATGTTCAGAAGGTCGGAGCCGTCGATCTTGGACGTCGCGTGGCGGGAAAGGGCGAGGGGGAGGTCGGCGGCGGTCATTCCGCAGCCGTCGTCGGTGACGCGGATCAGGGTCTTGCCGCCGTCTGCGTAGGCGATGGCTACGCGCGTGGCTTGGGCGTCGAGGGCGTTTTCGATCAGTTCCTTGACCGCCGAGGCGGGGCGTTCGACGACCTCGCCGGCCGCTATGCGGTTCACTGCGGATTCGTCGAGTTGCCGGATGACCGGGCGCATGTTGGGGCGCATGTTGAGGGTCGGGGCGTTCATCCCACAAGAGATAGCAGGGGGAAGCGATTCCGCCAAGCCGTGGCGGAGGGATTGAACGGACGAACCGCGAGCTGCGAGCGCCTCGTTAGTCCTGGCTTGGGTGCCTATCCCCGACGTATGCTGAGCGTATCCTGAACGTGCGTACGCGAAAGCGTCGGGCAGGGCGTTTACCATGATGGGCGAACCGGGAGCGGCAGATGGGTCGTGCCCCGACCTGCGGCAGTGCGCGCGCTCAATCCCCCCCCGAAACCCCTTCCGGCTGACCCACCACCACGAACCGCAGCCCCTCGGGCCGCATCAGCTCGCGCGCCACGCGGTTCACGTCGGCGAGCGTCACCGCCTCGACCCGGGCATTGCGGGTCTTGGCGTAGTCGATGGGCAGGCCCTGCATCTGCATGCCGACGAGGATCGCGGCGATCGGCCCGTTGCCATCGAAGCGCAGCGGGTAGGCGCCGGTCAGGTAGGTCTTGGCGGCCGAAAGCTCGGCCTCGGTCACCCCGTCGCGCGCCGCCTTCGCCCATTCGTCGCGGACGACCGCGATGGCTTCGGCGACCTTCCCGTTCGAGGACGAGAACGATCCCTGCCAGGCTTCGGCGAACTCCATCGGCAGAAGCCAGGTCGAAATGCCGTAGGTCAGCCCGCGCTTTTCGCGCACCTCGTCCATCAGCCGCGCCGAAAATCCGTCGCCGCCGAGGATCTGGTTGAGCAGGAAGGCGGCGAAGAAATCCGGGGCGCCACGGGCGATTCCGGCCTGCCCGAACAGCACCAGCGTCTGCGGCGAGGCGAAGTCGATGACACTCGTGCCGCCGGTCACCGAGGTCGGCACCCGGGGCGGAAGCCCGGCGCCCTTTTCCGGCAGGCCGCCGAGCAGCCGGTCGAGCAATGGGCCGAGCGCGGCCGCGTCGATATCGCCGACGGCCGCGACATAGAGCCGGTCGCGCGCCATGACCCGGTCCTTGGCCGCGAAGAGGTCGGCGCGGGTCAGGGCGGCAAGGCTGTCCTTCGTGCCTTCGTTCGAACTGGCGTAGGGATGGCCGGCATAGGCCTGCCGGTCGAATTCACGCCCCGCGATGGCGCCGGGATCGACGGCGTCGTAGTCGATGTTCGAAACGACCTGCCCGCGCACCCGGTCGATCGCCTCCTGGTCAAAGCGCGGTTCGATCAGCGCCTTGCGCAGAAGCTCGACCGAAGCGTCGCGGTTTTCGGTCAGGAACTTCGCCGAAACGGCCAGCGCGTCGTCGGCCACGTCGAACGAGAACGAGGCGGCGAGCGCCTCGCGCGCTTCGGTGAAGCCCTGCGCGTCGAGCCCGGCGGCGCCTTCCTCGAGAAGCCCCGTCATCAGAGTTATGGCGCCGCGCTGCGCGGGGGGGTCGACGGCCGAGCCGCCGCGGAAGCGCAGTTCGAGCGCCACGAAGGGCAGCGTATGGTCCTCGACCAGCCAGGCGCGGAGGCCGCCGGGCGAGTCGATGGCCTGGATGGCGATTTCGGCCCGGGCCGGCAGGGCGGACAAGGCGAGGAGGGCGGCGAGGGCGAGGCGGATCATGGCGCGCCTTCCGCGGATTTCTCCAGCCAGCCGGTGACCGACCGGCGCGGGTCGAAGAGGTCGCGCGCGGCGGCCATGACATCTTCGGCGGTCACCGCCTGCAGCCCATCCGGCCAGGCCCGGACATCGGCGACGGTCAGGCCCGAGGTCAGGGCGAGCCCGTAGGTCATGGCCAGGTACTGCGTGCTGTCCTTGCCATAGACGATCCCGGCGCGGAGCCGCGCCTTGATCCGGTCGAGCTGCGCGGGATCGACACCGCTGTCGAGAAAGGCGGCGATGGCGGCATCGAGCGCCGCTTCGCCTTCGCCCAGGCTGACGCCCGGGTTCGGCGCCAGCCCGAGCGAAAAGGCGGTGTCGTCATACGAGGTCCCGTCGTAGTCGGCGCTGACGTACAGTGCGAGCTTGCGGTCAAAGACGAGGTTGCGGCCCAGGACCGAGGTCTGCATGTTGCCGCCGAGAAGCTCGGCCAGGATGGTCAGCGCCGCCGCCCGGCGCTGATCGCCCGGATCCCTTTCGGGGGCGAGCCAGGCGCGCACGAGCATCGGCTGCGAGACATTGGGATCGGCATAGGTCAGGCGGCGCGGGGCGAGTGGGGGCGGCTCCTGCGGGCGCCGGCGGTCGGTGGCCGGGCCGGTCGCGGCGATGGCGCCATAGGTTTCGTCCGCCAGCGCGCGGACATCGTCCGGCAGCACGTCGCCCGCGACGATCAGGATGGCGTTCTGCGGGGCGTAGCGGCTTTGGTACCAGTCGAGCGCGTCTTCGCGGGTCAGCGCCGACATTTCGTGCTTCCAGCCGATTGTCGGGGTGCCGTAGGGGTGGTTGAGGAACAGCGCCGCGCGGAGCTGTTCGCCGAAGAGCGCGCCGGGGTCGCTGTCGGTGCGCTGGGCGCGTTCCTCGATGATGACCTCGCGTTCGGTCCGCCAGTCTTCGTCGGTGAGGCGGAGGTTGCGCATGCGGTCGGCCTCCATCCCCATCACCAAGGCGAGGCGGTCGGCGGCGATACGCTGGTAATAGGCGGTGTAGTCGTAGGAGGTGAAGGCGTTGTCCGATCCGCCGTTCGCCGCCACGCTGTCGGAGAGCATTCCCGAGGGCACCTTGTCGGTGCCCTTGAACATCAGGTGTTCGAGGAAGTGCGCGACGCCCGAGACACCGCGCGTTTCATCCGCCGCGCCGGCCTTGTACCAGACCATGTGGACGACGACCGGGGCGCGGTGATCCTCGATCACCACGGCCTGCATGCCATTGGCGAGGGCGAAGGAGGTGACCGCTTCGGCGCGGGCGGCGCACGCGGCGGCCCAGGAGGCAAGGAAGGTCACAAAGGCCGCCGCCAGGGCGCTGACGCTCGGCGCCGGACGGCGTTCGGGCTGGGCGGGGGTCAAGGGCGGCTTACTGGGCTTCGGGGTCGGGCGGCGCGCCGACCGTCCGGACACCGGCCTTGCGCCAGCGTTCCAGTTCGAGATGCTGGTCAAGCGACATGCGGCGATAGGCCTTGAAATAGACGTTGATGTCGAAAAGCCGTTCCAGCGGCCTGCCCTTGTTCCGCTGGCGCCAGCTGAGGTCTTCGGCGGCGAGCGTATCGCGGATGTCGGGGGCCACGCCGAAGCGCGCGGCATAGGTCACGAGCCCGCCATCCGAGGTGACCGTGCCCTTCCGCGTCAGGCGGTCGGGGTTGCCGCCGAGCGCCGCCACGGCGTCGGCCTCGGGCGTCGGGTCGGTCAGGTTGGCCTCGCCGGGCGTCGGTTCGGGAAGGGCCGCGATATCCTCGGGCAGTTGCAGGGGTTTGGTGGGAAGGATGGCGAATTCGTCGGGGGTTCTGGTTGCGGCGCGGATGTTCATCAGGTTGGGAACCTTGTCGGAGTTGCGCCCGCAGCCCTGAAGCGCGGCCGCCGCGATCACCGCGAGTGCCAGAAGTCGCGCCGCTGCCCGCATTCCGTGGTCCCCTTGCCCGTTCCGGCCCGTCTTATCGCAATGCCTTGCCGTCGTCACGGGGTCTTGTCCCTTCGCGGGCCTTTGCGCGGGCCGGCGTGTGTTTCGGCGGCCCGACCGGTCAGCAGGACAAGGCCCAGCGCACCGACGAAGATCGAGATGTCTGCGACGTTGAACGAATAGGGGTTTTCCCAGCCGGGAAGCGAGGTGTTGAGGAAATCCGCCACGGCCCCGTAGAGGATGCGGTCGAGCGCGTTCCCCGCCGCCCCGCCGATGAGCAGGCCGGCGGAGAGCTGGATCGGCAGGCCGTCATGGTCACGGCGGACCCAGAGCCAGACCCAGAGCGAGATCACCGCCGCGAGCGCCACGAGGCCCCAGCGCATGAGGTCGTGCGAACTGGCGAAAAGTCCGAAGTTGATGCCTTCGTTCCAGGCCATGCGGAAGACGAGGAAGGGGGGAAGGACGTCGAATTCGCCCCGGGTCTTCAGGTCGAGCGCGTGCACGACGAGGGCCTTCGAGGCCTGATCGAGCGCGAAGAGGGCGAGGGCGGTGCGGGCCGCGATGCGCATGGCTGGCCTATCCCCTGCCCTAGTGCCGGAAGTGGCGCATGCCGGTGAAGACCATCGCGATGCCGGCGCGATCGGCCGCCGCAGTCACCTCGTCATCGCGCAGCGCGCCGCCGGGCTGGATCACCGCCGTCGCGCCGGCCTCGGCCAGCGCGACGAGGCCGTCGGGGAAGGGCAAGAAGGCGTCGGAGGCGGCGACGGCGCCCTGCGTCGGGGGTAGGGGAAGGCCGAGGGCGGCGGCCATGTCGGCGGCCTTGCGGGCAGCAATGCGGGTGGAATCGATGCGGCTCATCTGGCCCGCGCCGATGCCGACGGTGGCACCGCCTCTGGCGAAGACGATGGCGTTCGACTTGACGTGCTTGGCGACGGTCCAGGCGAAGAGCAGGTCGTGCAGTTCGGCTTCGGTGGGCGCGCGGGCGGTGACGGTTTTCAGATCGCCCGGTCCGATCCGCCCGGTGTCGCGGTCCTGCACCAGGAAGCCGCCGGCGACCTGCCGGAAGGCGAGCCCGGGGGCGCGCGGGTCGGGCAGGCCGCCGGTCGTGAGCAGGCGGAGGTTCCTTTTCGCCGCGAAGACGGCCTTGGCCCCATCGTCCGCGTCGGGCGCGATGACCACCTCGGTGAAGATCCCCGCGATTTCTTCGGCCGTCGCCGCGTCGAGCGGGCGGTTGAGCGCCACGATGCCCCCGAAGGCCGAGGTGCGGTCGCAGTCGAGCGCGCGGCGGTAGGCTTCAAGCGGCGTCGCGCCGAGCGCCGCGCCGCAGGGGTTGGCGTGCTTGACGATCACGCAGGCGGGGGTGGCGGGATCGAATTCCGCGACCAGTTCGTAGGCCGCGTCGGTGTCGGCGATGTTGTTGTAGCTGAGTTCCTTGCCCTGCCACTGGGTCAGGGTGGCGACCCCGGGGCGGGCCGAGCCGTCGCAGTAGAAGGCCGCCCCTTGGTGCGGGTTTTCGCCGTAGCGGAGGGTCTGCGCCAGCGTCCCCGCAAAGGCCCGGCGCCGGGGCGCGGGTTCGCCCAGCGCCCCCGCAAGCCACCCCGACACCGCCGCGTCGTAGGCCGCCGTGCGCCCGTAGGCGGTGAGCGCCAGCCGCTGGCGGAAGGCAAGCGACGTTGCCCCGCCATGCGCCGCCAATTCGGCCAGGAGGGAGTCGTAGTCCTGCGGGTCGGTCACCACGGCGACCCAAGGATGGTTTTTCGCCGCCGCGCGCAACATCGCCGGGCCGCCGATGTCGATCTGTTCGACGCAGACGTCCATTCCGGCGCCCGAGGCGACGGTCGCCTCGAACGGGTAGAGGTTGACGAGGAGGAGGTCGATGGGCTCGATCCCGTGATCGCGCATCGCTACGGCGTGGCTTTCGGCATCGCGCAGCGCCAGGAGCCCGCCGTGGACGCGGGGATGCAGCGTCTTCACCCGTCCGTCCATCATCTCGGGCATGCCGGTCAGGTCGGCCACGTCGCGCACGGCAAGGCCTGCGTCGCGCATCAGGCCGGACGTGCCGCCGGTGGACAAAAGCTCCACCCCGTAGCCCGCCAGCCGTGACGCCAGCGGCAGAAGCCCGGTCTTGTCGCTGACCGAGACAAGGGCACGGCGGATCGGGACGAGATCGGGCATGGGTCGCGGCCTTCAGCTGGCGTCGGCGTCGGCGGGTTCGTCTTCCGCAGTGTCGCGGATCGCCGCCGGGGTATCCTGCGCCTTGGCCAAGGTCCAGCCGATCTGGCAGGCATAGTCGGAGACCATCGCCGAAAGCACGATCTGCCGCGTCGGGCGTGGATCGGCCCGGCCCGCCTGCAGATAGACGGAGGGTTCGAGCGAAAGCGCCGCCACGCCGTCATGGCGGAAGACCCAGAGCTCGCCCGAGCGCAGCGCCACCGACACCGCTGTGCCGCCGAGATCGAGTGCCGCGTCGGCGTCGGGGTGCAGGTGGAAGCGGATGTCGAAGCGGATGCCCGGCTGCTGGGTTTTCGCCAGAAGCTGCGCAAAGACCTTGCGGTCGAGCGCGGTCATCACGCCCAGCGTGTCCTCGCCCGAAAGCGACCGGCCGTCGTTCGACAAAGCGAGCTGGCGCACATGGGTCAGCCCGTGGGTGCCGGCATAGCCGTTGTGACCGATCAGAAGGCGGATCGCGTCGAGATCGGCATCGCTCTGCGCCCAGACCTGATCGGGGGCGTCGAGCAGCAGGAGTTCGCGGGGATCCCAGCGGCGCAGGCGCGGGCGGCCGAGGCGCGAGGACGAGACGCCGCGGATGCAGAGCGTCGAGTGCGAGGGGGTGGCGCGGCCGGCGCGGTGCCAGTCTTCGCCGAAGGGCGCGCCCGAGCCGCAGTTGACGATCAGCGGGCGGCGGCCGGACGTGACCTCGATGGCCAGGGTCGAGGCGTGGGCGTTCAGCGAATCGGCCCCGCCCGGGGGTGGCGCGGCATCGGCGATCACCGTCGTGCGGCCGGCGGCCAGCCGCGCGTAGCCCCTCGCCAGCCCGGGCGCGGTGACAGCCTTGCCGCCCGCGCTTG
>JBJXFU010000156.1:0-29698 GCA_046155885.1 Paracoccaceae bacterium | reverse complement strand
GCCTATCCGGCGGGGACGACGGCCGAGCTGGACAAGGGCCAGACGCTGACCGTCGACGCGGACGGCTCCTATGTGCTGACCTCTCCGACAGCCTTCGAGAACGAGCGCGGCGCGCGCGTCTTCTATGTCACCTCCGTGCCGCCGCGCTTCACGCTGGAGAACTACGGCACGGTGCTGCTCTCCGAGGGCATCGGCCGGTCGTTCGTCAATTCGCTGACCGTGACCATTCCGGCGACGATCATCCCGATCCTGATCGCCGCCTTCGCCGCCTATGCTCTGGCCTGGATGGAGTTCCCGGGCCGGGCGCTTCTGATCGCGGCCATCGTCGGGCTGCTGGTCGTGCCGCTGCAGCTCGCGCTGATCCCGCTTTTGCAGATCCACAACGCGGTGGGGATTGGGAAGGGCTATCTGGGCATCTGGCTGGCGCATACCGGCTTCGGGCTGCCGCTGGCGATCTACCTTCTGCGCAACTACATGGTCGGACTGCCGCGCGACATCATCGAGAACGCCAAGGTGGACGGGGCCACGGACTTCCAGATCTTCGTCAAGATCATTCTGCCCTTGTCCTTCCCGGCGCTCGCGAGTTTCGCGATCTTCCAGTTCCTGTGGACCTGGAACGACCTTCTGGTGGCGCTGGTGTTCCTCGGCACCTCGAACGACCAGCAGGTGCTGACCGGCAACATCGTGAACCTGATGGGATCGCGCGGGGGGGACTGGGAGATTCTTTCGGCCTCGGCCTTCGTGTCGATCTTCGTGCCGCTGTGCGTGTTCTTCGCGCTGCAGCGGTTCCTGGTGCGGGGCCTTCTTGCCGGATCGGTGAAGTAGACCGGCGGCGCGGATCAAGGGCGCGGGGCCGGGTGTGACCGGACGCCGGCGCGGAACAACAAACGGACGGACCAAGGGGACTTGCGATGGCCAACCTGCTTCTGAAGGATGTCGAGAAGGCCTATGGCGAGGTCAAGGTGTTGAAGAACATCGACCTCGACATCAAGACGGGCGAGCTTGTCGTCTTTGTCGGCCCGTCGGGCTGCGGCAAGTCGACGCTTCTGCGGATGATCGCGGGGCTGGAGCGGATCACCGGGGGCGACTTCAGCATCGACGGGGTGCGGATGAACGACGTGCCGCCGGCGCAGCGCGGCATCGCGATGGTGTTCCAGAGCTACGCGCTTTACCCCCACATGACGGTGCGCGACAACATGACCTTCGCGCTGAAGATCGCCAAGAAGTCGAAGGCCGAGATCGACGCGGCGGTGGACAGGGCGGCGAAGGCCCTGCAGCTGACGCCCTACCTCGACCGGTTGCCCAAGGCGCTGTCGGGCGGGCAGCGGCAGCGGGTGGCGATCGGGCGGTCGATCGTGCGCGACCCGAAGGTTTACCTTTTCGACGAGCCGCTGTCGAACCTTGACGCCGCGCTCCGGGTGGCGACGCGGATCGAGATCGCGCAGCTGAAGGAGGCGATGCCGAATTCGACGATGGTCTATGTCACCCACGACCAGGTCGAGGCGATGACGCTGGCGAGCCGGATCGTGGTGCTGGCGGGCGGCGGGATCAGCCAGGTGGGCAGCCCGCTGACGCTCTATGAAAAGCCCGAGAACGAGTTCGTGGCGCAGTTCATCGGCAGCCCGATGATGAACCTTCTGCCGGGCGAGGTGTCGGGCACCGGCGAGGCGACGGTGGTGAAGTTCGCGGGCGGCGGCATGGCGCGGTCGGCGGTGCCGACCAAGGCGGGCGAGGCGGGGATGAAGGTCAATGCCGGGGTGCGGCCCGAGGACCTGACGCCGACCAGCGGCGAGGAGTACGTCTATGAGGGCAAGGTGGCGATGTCGGAGGCCCTGGGCGAGGTGACGCTTTTGTACTTCGAGCGGAAGGGCGAGGCGGCGCAGTTCGTGGCGAAGCTGCCGGGCATCCATGCGAGCCTGCGGGGCCAGACGGTGCGGCTGACGGCGGCGCCGGGGAAGGTGCATCTGTTCGCGAACGGGCGGTCGTTGCTGTACCGTTAACGCACCGTCAGAGGGTCCGGTTAACGCGGCGGATTTCCACGGCGCGGCGAGTGGCGGATGCGGGCTTGCAAGCGGGATGCAAGCCACTGATGATGATCGGGAATATTCTGTTCCGGGCGGGTTGTCCGGCGTATGGAAAGCGTATGGAAAGCGTATGGAATCCTGCCATACGATCGTATGGCTTTGGGTTAAGTTGGCGTTAAGACGTTCTGCTTTCCTTCCGATCCTTCCCCCACCGCCCGCCTTGCCTGGAACCGCCGCGAGAACCACCCGGGCGGCGCCTGACCGCCCGCCCGTTGCGTTCGTGGGCGGGCGCCTCCGCAACCTGCCTCGCCCCCACCCCCACCGCCCCCCCTTGCCCGGAACAGCCGCGAGAGCCACCCGGGCGGCGCCCGCCCGCCCGCCCGATTGCGTTCGGGGGCGGGCGCCACCGCAACGGCGG
The DNA here is from genome assembly GCA_046155885.1 of Paracoccaceae bacterium. Lineage (GTDB taxonomy): Bacteria > Pseudomonadota > Alphaproteobacteria > Rhodobacterales > Rhodobacteraceae > JAOADN01. The sequence goes on along the minus strand of JBJXFU010000156.1, from coordinate 27,256 downwards.
TCTGCGAGAACGCCGGCAGGGTTGGAGGCACCATAAAGCGCGGACCGACATCGTCGGTGCGCCCCCCCGCGGCCGGGCGCCGCCCTCGGTTGCGCAGGGGGGATTGAAGGACGATTCAGGAAGAAGGCAAACCGCCGTAACGATTGGGCCCGAGGGTGGCGAATCGGGCCGGGCTGAGGGTTGGCGCCGGGTGCCTGCCTGCGTCGGCCGCGTCGGCTTAGGGACCCGGGAGGAAGGGCCGGGGCATGCCACGGACCCGGGCGGTGGCAACGCGGCGAACGGCTTCGGCCCCGGACCCGCGATGGCTCGCGGGCGGGGTGCCCTGGTCTTGGGGTGTCCCGGCCATCGTGAGGCCTGACTGCTCAGGACTGTCTTCCGAGCCGATAGGGTAAAGGCGGGCCCGCCATAGGCCCGGCTTCCTGACGGAGGGCGTTGCCCCCCCGTGCCCCGGGGCGCGCGTTGCCGCCCCCGCCTGCGTGGCTTCCCTGGGCACCCCCTCGCCCTTGCGGCCGGTGAGGCCGGTCGGATCCGGGGGCAGAAACCGCTTCGTCCGATATATATCGCGGGGCGGAAAGTGGCGGGAAATGATTGACAGGCGGTGAAGCGGGCGCGCGGGATTGCGGTTCGCAGGGCGGACGGGCGGTGGGCGGGATCGCCCACCCTACCGGGGTGTGCCGGCGTCGTCCGCCGCCCTATTCTGCGGCGATCTTGATCACCGGTTCCATCTGCGCGAATTCCTCGTCGCTCAGGTGGCACTTGATCTGATGCGCCCCGGCCAGCATCCGCATCGGCGGCACCTCGGTTTCGCACAGGTTCCCCGGCACCTTCGACTTCCACCGGCAGCGCGTCTGGAACGGGCAGCCCGGCGGCGGGTTCATCGCCGACGGGATGTCGCCTTCCAGCACGATCCGCTTCTTGATCACCCGCGTGTCGGCGATGGGCACGGCGGAGAGAAGCGCCTCGGTATAGGGGTGGTAGGGCGGGCTGAAGACCTGGTCGGTGCTGCCAAGCTCGACCACATGGCCGAGGTACATCACCATCACCCGGTCGGCGAGATAGCGCACGATCGAGAGGTCGTGGCTGATGAAGAGAAGCGTCGTCTTGTTCTTGCGCTGGATCTCCATCAGCAGGTCGGTCACGGCGGCCTGCACGCTGACATCGAGCGCCGAGACGGGTTCGTCCGCCACCACGATCTTCGCCCCGCCGGCGAAGGCCCGCGCGATCCCCACCCGCTGCTTCTGCCCGCCGGAAAGCTGGCGCGGCATCCGGTCGGCGAACTGGCGGGGGAGTTTCACCAGGTCGAGAAGCTCCAGCATCCGGTCGTTGCGCTCGGCATCGGTCTTGCCTTCGCCGAAAATCTCCAGCGCGCGGATGATCTGGCGGCCGACGGTCATCGAGGGGTTCAGTGTGTCGAAGGGGTTCTGGAACACCATCTGCACGCCCGAGACCGTTTCGGTGTTGCGGTTCTCGATGGGCGTTGACTGGATTTCGTTGTCATAAAGCAAGATCTGCCCCGAGGTGGCGGTTTCCAGCCCCATCAGCACCTTGGCAAAGGTGGACTTGCCGCAGCCCGATTCCCCCACGATGGCCAGCGTTTCGCTTTCGCGGGCCTCGAAGCTGAGCGTTTCGTTGGCCTTCACCACCTTCTTCAGGCCGCCGCCGAAGAGTTTCGAGCCGGCGACCTCGTAGTATTTCCGCAGGTTCTCCATCTTCAGCACGACGCGGCCGGGCTCGGCCTTGATGTTGGCCTTGGCGATGCGGGGCGGCGCGGCCCAGTCGATTTCCTTGAACTTCAGGCAGCGCGTCTCGTGCCGGTCGGAGTTCTCGACCGGGAACATCGGGATATCGCCCTTGTCGCAGAGGCCCTTGGCGAAGTAGTCGCAGCGCGGGCCGAAGTTGCAGCCCGGCGGGCGTTCGTGCGGCAGGGGGAAGTTGCCGGGGATCGAGATCAGGGGACGGGCGTTCTTGTCGGCGCCGGGCAGCGGGATCGAGCGGAAGAGCGCCTGGGTATAGGGGTGCTGCATCTTGTCGAAGACGTCCTTGACGGACCCGGTTTCGACCGCCTCGCCGGAATACATCACGCAGAGCCGGTCGCAGACATCCATGATCAGCCCGAGGTTGTGGCTGATGAACAGCATCGAGGTGCCGTACTTGTGGCCGAGGTCCTTGACCAGATCGACCACGGCCGCCTCGACCGTCACGTCGAGCGCGGTGGTGGGTTCGTCGAGGATGAGGAGCGCGGGCTTCGACATCAGCGCCATGGCGATGACGATGCGCTGCTGCTGGCCGCCCGAGAGCTGGTGGGGGTAGGAGTTGAGGATGCGCTGCGGGTCGGGAAGGCGGACATCCTTGATCACCTCGAGCGCCCGCTCGATCGCGACTTCGCGCGACACGCCCTCGTGGATCATCGGCACTTCGGCGAGCTGGTCGCCGATGCGCATCGCGGGGTTCAGCGAGGCCATCGGTTCCTGGTAGATCATGGCGATTTCCGAGCCGCGGATTTCCCGCAGCTCTTCGTCGTTCATGTTCGTCAGGTCGCGGCCCTTGAACTTGATCGACCCGCCGGTGATCCGCCCGTTCTTGCCCAGATCGCGCATCACCGCGAGCGCCACGGTGGACTTGCCGCAACCGGATTCGCCGACGAGCCCCATCGCCTCGCCGGGTTGCACGGTGCAGGAGAAGTCCATCACCGCAGGGATTTCGCGGAGCCGGGTGAAGAAGCTGATCGAGAGGTTCTCGATCTCGAGGATCGGGCCGTCATAGGTCCACTTGGCCATCTCTCAGCTCCTTTCGCGGCGGGGGGCGGAATTTTCGTGAAAATTCTGCATCCGTCAGTCTTTCAGGCTTTCTTCCCGCAAACCGTCGGCGAGAAGGTTGAGGCCGAGCACCAGGCTCATCAGCGCCAGCGCCGGCACGATGGCGGGCCAGGGCGCGATGGTCAGGAGCTTGCGGCCGGCGTTGATGGTCGAGCCCCAGTCGGGGCTTTCGGGGCTGAGGCCGAGGCCGAAGAAGCCCAAGGTGCCGAGGAGGATCGTGGTGTAGCCGATCCTGAGGCAGAAATCGACGATCAGCGGCCCCCGCGCGTTGGGCAGGATTTCCCACAGCATGATGTACCAGGCGCCCTCGCCCCGGGTCTGGGCGGCGGCCACGTAGTCGCGGGTCTTGATGTCGAGGGTGATGCCGCGGACGATCCGGAAGACGGTGGGGGCGTTCACGAAGACCACCGAGACGAAGACGATCAGGATGTTGCCCGGGACCTGGATCAGGTCGAGCGCGCTCGGCAGGAGGGCGACGCGCGTTTCAGGTTCGGACACGAGGGAAAGGTACATCCAGCCGCCGAAGACGATCACCGCGCCGATCAGGATGTTGCGGAACTTCGGCTTCACGTAGAAGCGCGAGTTGAAGAGCACGCAGAGGAAGATGATCGGGAACAGGAAGAGCACCATGCCGAGGTACTGCGGCAGGCCGGTTTCGGAAATCTCGGGCGTCACCAGGAGGTAAAAGAGCAGGATCACCGGGAAGGCGAGGATCAGGTTCGCGACGAAGCTCAGCACCGTGTCGAAGCGCCGTCCGACATAGCCCGCCGGCAGGCCGAGGGTGATGCCGACCATGAAGGCGAAGAGCGTCGCGAGCGGCGCGATGGCGATGACGATCTGGCTGCCCATCACCATACGGCTGAACACGTCGCGCCCCAGGTGGTCGCCGCCGAGGAGGTAGTGCGAGGCGCCTTCGGGCGTGACGCCGCCGGGCAGCGCGTTCTTCATCTGGCTGATCTGGGCGAGCGTGTCGTGGTTCGCGATCCAGGGCGCGAAAAGCGCGGTGAAGACCCAGAACATCACGAAGGCGTAGCCGATCATGCCGACGGTCGAGTCGAAGAGCTTGCCGTAGAGCCCGAGCTTGCGCTTGTAGCGGAGCGACAGCGCGAAGGTGATGACGAGCGCGATCCAGACCGGCAGCAGCCGGCCGAAGATCGTCGCCACGATGCCGCGGCCGCCTGCGTCGTAGAGCGTGAAGGTGGCCACCAGCCACACCAAAGCGAGCGCCGCGAAGAGCCAGACGACCCAGCGGACGATGCCCATGACCAGCGCCAGCGGGTTGTCGCTGACGGATCTCAGGATCCAGTCGACCAAGGTGGCGAACAGGCCGATGGCGGAGAGCCAGAGCGCGATCTTCAGAAGGGTCACGAAGACCGACTGGTCGGCGATTCTCGGGTCGCCGCTGGCCAAGAGGAACACCACCACGAAGGTCGAGACGAAGAGGAACGCCACCCCGAGCGCGCCGGATCGGAAGAGCGCGGTCTGCCCGCCGCCCCCGGCGAACAGGAGGAGCCCGGCGACGACGAGGAAGGTCGCGGCGAGCGCGATCAGGGCGCCCGCCGGGGTTGCGATGGACGCGCCGAAGGCGCCGAACCAGGTCAAGGCTTCCATGTCAGCTGATCCTGATGCGCGGGTTGAGGTACACGTAGCCGATGTCGGAGATGAGCTGCGTGACGAGGACGACGAACACCGCCACGACCGAGCAGCCCAAGAGCAGGTTGATGTCGTTGTTGCCGGCGGCCTGCACCAGCGTCCAGCCGAAGCCCTTGTAGTTGAAGAGCGTCTCGACGATCACCACGCCGTTCAGAAGCCACGGGAACTGCAGCATGATCACCGTGAAGGGCGCGATCAGCGCGTTCCTGAGGGCGTGCTTCACGACCACGTCGCGGAAGCTCACGCCCTTCAGCCGCGCGGTGCGGATGTACTGGGCGGTCATCACCTCGGTCATGCTGGCTCGCGTCATCCGGGCGATGTAGCCCATGCCATAAAGCGCGATGGTGAGGACCGGCAGGAAGAAGTTCTCGAAGGTGATCGAATCCATCGCGCTGGTGGCCGAACCCTTGAACCACTGCAAGCCAACCATCGACGAGGCGAAGACGACGATCAGGACGACACCCGAGACGTATTCCGGCGTGGCGGTGGTGGCGATCGACAGGGTGGAGAGCGAGCGGTCGGTCCGCGAGCCTTCGCGCATCCCCGCCAGGATGCCGATGATCAGCGCCGAGGGCACCATCAGCACCATCACCCAGAACATCAGGATCCCCGTCAGGGTCAGCCTGGTGCCGACGATCGAGGCGACGCTGTCCTTGAAGACCGAGGAGAATCCCCAGTTGCCCTGCAGGATGCCGCAGCGCGTCGGCGCTTCTTCCGGCGCCATGCCCTTGGCGATGCAGCGGCCGGTGACGACGCCGTCCTGTTCGTGGCGCCAGCCGGGCGCGATGCCGAGCCATTCGGCGTAGCGGACGACGACGTTCGAGGTATAGCCGTTCTTTTCGAGCCAGCTCGCCACCTCTTCGTCGGAGATGCGGCTGCCGGCCTCGGACTTCGCGAGTTTCTCGAGGTTGGGCGGCAGGTTGGTCAGGTAGAAGACGACGAAGGTCAGGCAAAGCGCCGTGAACAGCATCGTCAGTAATCTCTTCGCGATGAAGATGAGCATCGTCCCCCTCCGCTGCCCGGGCGTAAACCCATCAGCCTGCCGGCGCGCCCCGATTTTCGGGTGGCGCACCGGGACTGTTCAGACGCGGGGGGCGCCGCGAGGGCGCCCCCTTTTGATCTGCGATCAGGCTTCCATCCACCACTTGTAGTGGTGGTGTTCGAACGTCGGGTGCATGTCGGCGCCCTTCACGTTGGCCTTGTAGTGCCGGTAGAGCGACCGCCAGTAGGGCTGAACCATCACGCCTTCTTCCTGCATGATGGTCTCGATCTTGGCCATCAGCTCGCGCCGCTTGTCCGCGTCGGGTAGCGCCAGGGCGTCGGTCAGAAGCTTGTCGAACTCGGCGTTGGCGAAGGCGCTTTCGTTCCACGGCACGCCCGACTTGTAGGCGAGCGCCAGGACCTGCACGCCGAGCGGACGCATGTTCCACTCGGTGCAGGACCAGGGGTACTTGGTCCAGTCGTTCCAGAAGGTCGAACCCGGCAGGATGGTCCGCTTCACGTTCAGACCGGCATCGCGCACCTGGGCCGCGACCGCGTCGCAGGAGGCCGCCTGATAGTCGTCGTCGATCGAGATCAGCTCGAACTCGGTCGCGCCGTGGCCCGCCGCCTCGATCATCGCCTTGCCGCCGGCCGGATCGATCTTGAGCGGCTCGAGCTTGGCGTATTCGGGATGGATCGGGCAGACGTGGTGGTTTTCCGCGACGGTGCCGAGGTTGGCGTAGCCGAGTTCGAGGATCACCTTGTTGTCGACCGCCATCGCCAGGCCCTTGCGGACTTCCTTGACCTTGAAGATGTCCGAAAGCTGGTTGAACCGGATGGCGATGGTCGCCGCAGTCACCGCCTCGGACTTGGTCCAGCCGAGGCCGTCCATGACCGACACGAAGTCGCCGCGGGTCTGGTAGGTGATGTCGATCTCGTCGGCCTCGGCCGCTGCCACCACGGCCGAGCTGTCGGTGCCGAGGTCGATGTACTCGATCCGGTCCAGGTAGGGCCCGCCATAGACATCGGTGCCCCACCAGGTGTGGTCGGGGTTCTTGACCAGCACCTGCTTGACGCCGACTTCGTTGGTTTCGGGCAGGTACGGCCCGGTGCCGACTGGGCTGGCCGCCGGATCGCCGCCGTCATAGCTCTGCGGTACCACGGCCGAGGGATAGTCCGCCATGCCCGGGATGATCGAGATGTCGGGCGCGTTCAGCACCAGCTTCACCGTCGAGTCGTCCACGACGGTGATCGCGCCGGCCTTGGCCTTCTTCGTCGCCTCGTCCACCAGCGAGTTCATGCGGCTCGACATCGAGTTGCCTTCGACGTTGCCGTCGCACCAGCGGTCGATGTTGAAGGCGACGTCGGCGGCGGTGAAGGCCTCGCCGTTGTTCCACTTCACGCCCTTGCGGACATGCAGGGTATATTCCGTGGCGTTGTCGTTCACGTCCCAGCCTTCCAGCAGCATCGGGCGGAACGTGCCGTCGGCTTCGTACTCGACGAGGTATTCGAGCCAGCCGCGCGAGAAGTTGGCCATTTCCGACCAGTCGAAGACGCGCGGGTCCTTGAGCGCCCGGGTCTCCATCTGCATCCGGAGCGTGCCGCCCGGGGTGCCTTCGCCGGCGGCGCGGGCCGGAGCGTTGAGGCCGATCAGGCCGTAGGCGACGGCGGTGGTGGCGCCGAGCGCGGTGGCGCGGGTCAGGAACTCGCGGCGGCTGAGTTTGCCGGCCTTCGCTTCCTCGGCATACATCCGGACGGCCGGATGCACGACCTCTGGCGAGAAGTGCTTGGTCATCGTGATCTAACTCCCTGTGAGGCTTATCTGGTTGGTCAGGCCGCCTTGCCGTGCAGAGTGCGCATGCGGCAGGCACGCGATTTCGGGCTCACCGCGCAATCACGCAACGAAATTGCGGCTGCGTCAACGTCCGATTTCGACATCGGGGGTCAATTCAACGACACGGGCGGGGTCGGGGGGGCAGGTTGGGCGCCGGGAGCGGTCCCGGGGAGGCGGTCCGCGCGCTCAGCCCTGGCGGCGGAAGGCCGAGGGGGTCTTGCCGGTGCGATGCTGGAAGGCGCGGGTGAAATAGGCCGGCGAGGTGAAGCCGAGCCCGTCCGAGATCACCCCGATGGGCAGTTTGGTATCGGTGAGAAGGCGGCGGGCTTCGAAAATCACCCGGTCGTGCAGGAGGTCCGAGGCCGAGCGTCCGCAGGTCTGGTTGCAGACCCGGCTGAGATGGGTGGGCGTCACGCCGAGCGCCCGGGCGAAGTCGCCGACGCCCCGGCCCGAGCGGTATTCGCGTTCGAGAAGCTCGGCATAGGCGCGGGCGAGGCGCTGCGCGGCGAGGGGCTTCCTGGTTTCGGCGGCGGGCGCGTCGAGCTGGCGTTCCATCCAGACGCCGAGCAGGCCGAGGTGGTGGCGCGCGGCGCGTTCGCCGCCTGGGCGGCTGTTTTCCAGTTCGCGCTGGGCGGCGTCGAGGATGCCGCCGACTTCGGTCTGCGCTGGGGTTTCGCGGACGCGCAGGTGCACCGGGTCGGGCGGCAGGTCGATGCCGCTGTCGCGGCCGAGGAAGACGGCGGTGCCGAAGGTCTGCGGCCCGACCTCGAAGCCGTGCATGACGCCGGCGGGGATGAAGACAGCGTTGTGGGTGCCGTAGCCGCGGGTGATGCCGCCGACGGTGATCCGGCCCTGGCCGCGGGTGAACCAGAGGAACAGCGGTTCCGACAGCGACCGCATCGCCTCGACCCGCCAGCGCCCGCCCTGGGCGAGGCGGGGGATCGGCAGGATGCGGATGCCGGCGGGGGACTGGCCTTCGGGGATGGCGATGTCGGTCCGGCGGACGCGCGGCGGGCGCGGCGCGGTGGTGCGGAGGGGGGAGGGATTGGCGGGCGGGGTCGCCTTGCCGCGCGGGGCGGGCAGTGCCTTGCCGCCGCCGGCGGGCGGCCTGGCCTGGAACGGCCGCGCGGGTTTCGCGGGGGGCTTGGCGGGGGCATGGGACTCGGCCTGGCGCCGCTGCGGGGCGGGTGCGTCGGAGGCCGGGCGCGTGCGCTTGGCGGGCGGCGGGCCCGGGTTCGCGGTGTCCGGCCGCGCGGCGCGGGTTTCGGCCGGGGTAGGGGGCGTGTCGGCGAATTGCGACAGGGGAGGTCCGGAGAAGAGCTTCAACGCGGGCGGCTCCTGGCGGGCGTGGGGCGATGCGGGTCGCGCGGCCCCGACCGGCGCCGCACCGGCCGACATTAGGCAAGCTGCGGCGAAAGCCCAAGCGAAAAATCCCAGGGCGGTTGTGTGTGGGCGCACCGTGGCCGATCCGGCACGGCGCAGTGACCGCAGCGGCCGCTTAGGCCTTACGGGGCAGGGAGTTGCCGCCATTTCCTCATCCGTGCGCGGAACCATGTCCGCTGGCGTTTGGCGTATTGGCGGGTCGCGGCCTGCGCCAGCGTGACCGCCGCCGCGAGGTCGGTTTCACCGGCGAGATGCGCGATCAGTTCGCGTGCCCCGATGGCCTGTGCCCAGGGGGCGGACGGGTCCCATATCCCCGACGCGGCGCGCACCTCGGCGATCGCGCCGGCCCCGACCATGGCGGTGAAGCGCCGGTCGATGCGGGCGGCGAGCCGGTCGCGGTCGGCGTGAAGGACGAAGGCGGAGGCGGCGGCAGGGGGCAGGAGCGGCGGGCCGGTGCGGTCCTGCCAGGCGGCAAGCCCCTCGCCGGTGGTGCGCAGCACTTCCCAGGCGCGCATCACCCGGGCCGGGTTCCGCCGGTCGATCCGCGCCGCCGTGGCGTCGTCGAGTTCGGCGAGGAGCGCGCCCGGGCCTTCGGCCGCGACCCGTGCCGTCGCCTCGGCGCGGACTTCGGGCGGGGTCGGGGGGATTTCGGCCAGCCCTTCGGTCAGGGCCGACAGGTAAAGCCCGGTCCCGCCGGTGACGATGACGCGTTCGCCTTTCGCGCCGAGGGCGGCAAGGACCGCGCCCGCCTCGCGCAGCCAGCGGCCGGCGGAATACGCCTCGCCCGGGGGGACGTGGCCGTAGAGGGCGTGGGGGGCGGCCGCTTCGTCGGCGGGCGAGGGGCGGGCGGTCAGGATACGCCAGACGGACCAGACCTGAAGGGCGTCGGCGTTGACGATGGTGCCGCCGTGGCGCGCCCCGACGGCGAGCGCCAGCGCCGACTTGCCGCTGGCCGTGGGGCCCGCCAGCAGCACCGGCCAGTCCGCCGGGCGCAGGGCGAGGTCGGCGGAGACCGCGTCGAGCGCCGCTTCGGCGCCGCCGCCCGTGCCGGTTCCGCTCATCGCCGTCCCCGCGCGCCGTGCCGCCCTTCGGTTGCGCCCGGGGGCAAATTCCTCCATGTTCCGCCCCGGCGGCAGGAACCGGCAGGGGCAGTGACGATGCAGGACGCGAGCGATCCGAAACCCACCTACAAGCGCGTCCTTCTGAAGATTTCCGGCGAGGCCCTGATGGGCGACCAGGGCTATGGCCTGCACCCCCCGACCGTTTCGCGGATCGCCGACGAGATCAAGTCGGTGCATGACCTGGGCGTCGAGATCTGCGTCGTCATCGGCGGCGGCAACATCTTCCGGGGGCTGCAGGGCAGCGCGCAGGGGATGGAGCGGGCGACGGCCGACTACATGGGGATGCTGGCCACCGTGATGAACGCGCTGGCGATGCAGGCCTCGCTGGAAAAGCTCGGCATCCACACGCGGGTGATCAGCGCCATCCCGATGGACACGGTCTGCGAGCCCTACATCCGCCGCCGCGCCATCCGGCACCTGGAAAAGCAGCGCGTGGTGATTTTCGCGGCCGGCACCGGCAACCCCTATTTCACCACCGACACCGCCGCGACGCTGCGCGCCAACGAGATGGGGGCCGAGGCGATTTTCAAGGGCACCAAGGTGGACGGGGTCTATGACAAGGACCCCAAGAAGCACGCCGATGCCAAACGCTATGACCGCGTCAGCTATGACGAGGTGCTGCAGAAGCATCTGGGCGTGATGGATGCCTCGGCGATCGCTCTGGCGCGGGACAACAACCTGCCGATCATCGTCTTCTCGCTGGACGAACCGGGCGGATTCCGTGGCATCCTTGCCGGGGACGGGACCTATACCGTCGTCGGCGCGTGAAACTCTTTTCATGTTCCGGCGCATTTACTAGACAGGAGCCGGCGGCATTGGTTGCGCGCGGGAACATGACAGCGGAAGCCCGGAAATGTCGGACATCGAGATTGACATCGACGATCTTTCCCGGCGGATGGACGGCGCGCTGAATTCGCTGCGCCACGAATTCTCGAGCCTGCGCACCGGCCGCGCCTCGGCCAGCCTGGTCGAGCCCATCCATGTCGATGCCTATGGCCAGATGACCCCGGTCAACCAGCTCGGCACCGTCAACGTGCCCGAGCCGCGCATGGTGACCATCAACGTCTGGGACAAGGGCCTGGTCGGCAAGGTGGAAAAGGCGATCCGGGAAAGCGGGCTGGGGATCAACCCGCAGCTGAACGGCACCATCATCATGTTGCCGATTCCGGAACTGAACGAGGAAAGACGCCGCGATTTAACCAAAGTTGCATCCCAATATGCGGAACATGCGCGAGTCGCGGTCCGCAATGTCAGACGGGATGGGATGGATCAGATCAAGAAGGCCAAGTCATCGGGGATGAGCGAGGACGACCAGAAATTCTGGCACGACGAGATCCAGGAACTGACCGACAAGATGATCGCGGCCGTCGACAAGGCGCTTGAGGCGAAACAGGCAGAGATAATGCAGGTCTGACCCCGCTGGCGGGGTGCGGGCGGAAAGGGCAGGGCGCATGGCCGCCGAGGATTTCACCGGGCATATGCCCGCGCATGTCGCGATCATCATGGACGGCAACGGCCGCTGGGCGATCGGGCGCGGCTGGCCGCGGCTGGTCGGGCACCGGCGGGGCGCCGAGCGCGTCCGCGCGATTGTCGAGGCGGCGCCGTCGCTCGGCATCCGCTACCTGACGATCTACGCCTTCTCGACCGAGAACTGGAAGCGGTCCACCGAAGAGGTGATCGGCCTGATGTCGATCTTCGCCCGCTACATCGAGACCGAGGCCGAGCGGCTGCACAAGGAAGGCGTCCGGCTGCGCTTTATCGGCGGGCGCGAGCGGCTGGAACCGAAGCTGCGCGAGCTGATGGCCGGGATCGAGGAGAAGACGAAGGCCAACGACGTGCTGCACCTGACGGTGGCGATCAACTACGGCGGCCGCGACGAGATCGCGCGCGCCGCGCGGCGGCTGGCCGAAGACGTGGCGGCGGGGCGGATCGCGCCCGAGGCGGCGGACGAGGCGGCGCTCGCGGCGCGGTTGGACACCGCCGGGCTGCCGGACCCGGATCTGGTGATCCGGACAAGCGGCGAGATGCGGATATCGAACTACCTGATCTGGCAGTCGGCCTATGCCGAGTACGAATTCACCGACACCCTCTGGCCGGATTTCACGCCGAAGGAACTGGCGGCGATCCTCGACCGGTTCTCGCAGCGCGAACGCCGCTTCGGGGGTGCGCTGACGGCATGACCACCTCTGCCAGGTGGGACGATCTGGCGGTGCGGATGGCCTCGGGGACGGCGCTGGCCGCCGTCGGGGCGCTTGTGCTTTGGGCGGGCGGGCTTTCCCTGACGCTGTTCGCCTGCCTCGCTGCCGGGGTGATGACCTGGGAGGCGGCGGCGATGACCGCGCCCGCCCGGAGGACCGAGGCCTTCGCGCTGGCGGCGCTGGCGGCGGGGGGGCTGGCGCTGATCGTCTTCAGCCACGATCCGAAGCTGATCCCGCTGCTCCTCGCCCCGGCGGTCGCGGGCGCGCTCCGGGCGCGGAGCGACCGGGCGGGCTTTTTCGCCGTCGCAGCCGCCGTGTCGGTGGCGGCCTATGCGGTCATCGCCTACCGCGAGACGATGGGCCTAGCCTTCGTCCTGTGGATCGTCGCGGTGGTCGCGGCGGTGGACCTTCTGGGGTATTTCGGCGGGCGGCTGATCGGCGGGCCGAAGGTCTGGCCGCGGCTATCGCCGAAGAAGACCTGGTCGGGCACCCTGGCCGGCTGGGCGGGGGCGGCGGCCGTCGGCGCGGGGTTCGTGGCGGCAGGTCTCGCGCCGGCCTGGGCGATCCCCTTCTCGGCGCTTGCGGGCCTGGCCGCGCAGATGGGCGATATCGGCGAAAGCGCGGTGAAGCGGCGCGCCGGGGTGAAGGACGCCTCGCGCATCATCCCTGGCCACGGCGGGCTGATGGACCGCTTCGACGGGCTGAGCGGGGCGCTTTTGTTCCTTATCCTCTGGGGCCTAGTCCTTCCGCTGCCGGCGGTCGGTGGCTGACCCGTGCGCCGCCTGTCGATCTTCGGGGCCACAGGCTCGATCGGGCAATCGACGCTCGAGGTGATCCGGGCGCAGGGCGGGGCCGGGGCCCATCGGGTGGTTGCCCTGACCGGCGGGAGGAACGTTGCGGCGCTGGCGGCGGCGGCGCGGGAATTCCGGGCCGAGGTGGCGGTGACGGCAAATCCCGAATGCCTGCGCGAGCTGCGGGACGCTCTGGCCGGGAGCGGCACGAGGGTGGCGGCCGGCCCGGAGGCGCTGGACGAGGCGGCTGACCGCCCGGCCGACTGGGTCATGTCGGCCATCGTCGGGGCGGCGGGGCTGGTTCCGGGCTACCGGGCTTTGGCGCATGGCGCGACGCTGGCGCTCGCCAACAAGGAAAGCATGGTCTGCGCGGGGCCGCTGATGCTGGCCGAGGCGGCGCGCACCGGCGCCCGCATCCTGCCGGTGGACAGCGAGCATTCCGGCATCTTCCAGGCTTTGGGCGCCGAGAGCCTGGCGTCGGTCGAGCGGGTGATCCTGACCGCTTCGGGCGGTGCCTTTCGCGACTGGCCGCTGGAAAGCCTGCCCGGGGCGACGGTCGCCGAAGCCTCCAGGCACCCCAACTGGGCGATGGGCCAGCGGATCACCATCGACAGCGCCTCGATGTTCAACAAGGCGCTGGAGATGATCGAGGCGCGCGAGTTCTTCGGGCTTGCGCCCGGGCAGATCGAGGTGCTGATCCACCCGCAGTCGCTGGTCCATGCGCTGGTCGGCTTCCGCGACGGCGGGATGATCGCGCACCTGGGCGCGCCCGACATGCGCCATGCCATCGGCTACGCGCTGAACTGGCCCGAACGGGCCGGGCTGCCGGTGGCGCGGCTCGACCTTGCGGCGGCCGGGACCCTAAGCTTCGCGGCCCCCGACCCCGCGCGCTATCCCGCGCTGCGCCTTGCCCGCGCGGCGATGGAGATCGGCGGCACGGCGGGGGCGGCCTTCAACGCCGCCAAGGAGGTGGCGCTCGACGCCTTCATCGCGGGCCGCATCGGCTTTACCCGCATGGCGGGGGTCGTGGAAGCCACACTCGAGGCCATGTCGGCCGGCCCCGGGCTTGGCAATCCCCCAGCGAGCCTCGATAACGTGTTCCGGACCGACCGCGAGGCCCGCCGGATCGCGGCCGGGGCGGTGGCCGGCGCAGACGGGACGTGACGAGTGGAAAGCTTCAACCTGCTGCCGACCTTCGGCAACATCCTTTATACGGTCGCCGCCTATGTCGTGGCGCTGTCGATCATCGTCACGGTGCACGAATACGGCCACTACATCGTCGGCCGCCTCTGCCGCATCCAGGCCGAGGTCTTCTCGCTGGGCTTCGGCCGCCCGCTCTGGAGCCGCACCGACCGCCGCGGCACCCGCTGGCAGATCGCGGCGGTGCCGCTGGGCGGGTATGTGAAGTTCCTTGGCGACGCGGGCGCGGCCTCGGCCAGGCCCGACGACGCGACCATGTCGCATCTTTCGGACCGGGAGCGGCGGCGCACCATGCACGGCGCGCCGCTCTGGGCCAGGGCGGCGACGGTGGTGGCGGGGCCGGCGTTCAACTTCATCTTCTCGATCCTGATCTTCGCCACGCTCTTCCTCTGGCAGGGCGTCGCGGTGAAGGAGCCGACGGTGGCCGAGCTTTACCCGCTGCCGGGGCAGGAGATCGGGCTGAAGCCGGGCGACCGCATCCTCGCCGTCGGCGGAACGGCGACGCCCGACTACGACGCGCTGGCGACCGCGGGAGAGGACCTGCCGTCGGCCGACCGCTTCGACTACCTTGTGCGGCGCGGCGAGGCGGAGCTGACGGTCAGCGGCCCGCCCGTCACCCCCGCCCGCGCCGGGGCGGTGATCTTCCCTTCGGCCGCGCATGACGCCGGGCTGAAGAAGGGCGATGTGGTCCTGAGCGTGGACGGCGTTCCGATGCGGGACTTCATCGAGCTGCAGCGGGCGGTCCGGGCGGCGAACGGCGCCGCGGTGACGCTGGTGGTCTGGCGGCAGGGGGCCGAGCGCAGGGTGACGATGACGCCGCGCGTGACCGAAATGCCCAAGCGCGACGGCGGGTTCGACCGGCAGGTGCTGATCGGCCTGAACGCCGACTTTTTCTTCGCCCCGGCGACCGAGCGGGCCGGCCCGGCGCGGGCCTTCGGGGCGGCCGCCGATCAGACATGGTTCGTGATCCGGTCGTCGATGTCGGGGCTCTGGCACATGGTCACGGGCGCGATCTCGACCTGCAATCTCAGCGGGCCGATCCGCATCGCCGAGACCTCGGGGGTCGCGGCGAAGCTCGGGCTTCTGGACTTCATCGCCTTCATCGCCGCGCTGTCGACGGCGGTGGGGCTGATCAACCTGTTCCCGATCCCGATGCTCGATGGCGGGCATCTGTTGTTCTATGTCTGGGAATGGGCGCGCGGCAAACCGCCGCCGGAGCGGTTCGTGAACGCCGCGCTGACGGCGGGGCTGGTGATCGTCGCGGCGCTTCTGGCCTTCGGGCTGACCAACGACATCTTCTGCCCCTAGGGCAGGTTGAGCGTATCCGGAAATGCATCCGCCCCCCTGGCAGGGCCCATCGGCCCTGACATGCGACCCGGGTCCCCCAAGCCCCCCCCTGTCGCCCCCGCGACCGGGGATCGCCCGACCGCCCCCCCATTTGCGTTCGGGGGGCGGGCGATGCCGCCCGCCCGCGGTCAGGCGATCCCCTCTGTCATCGCGCGTGCGACCGGCCGCGTGGCACCGTTTCCGCGTGAGCGGGGGTGAACGTCCACCGGACTTTCCCCGTTTCCCGCTCAACCCGGCCGGGGGCATCGAAGGTTTCGCCAAGTCGCATCCTGCCCCTGACGAACCGCCCCGGCGGTTTTCCGCCGGGCCGCGCCGGGGGCTTCCCGCGCGGGGGCGGCCGCAGCGCAATCCTGCCGGACCGACGCCGCATTGATGCCATATTATGCCCCTAGCTTTTCGCCAGATGCGGCTCCGGTCAGGCCGGACCGCCCAGAGGCAGAGAAGATTATGCAGGCGGTCGCACGCAGCTATTCCACCTTCTCGATGGTCGTCGCGATCGCCTTCGACCGCGTCATGATCCCGCTCGCGGTCGTCGTCGGCCTCGCCGGCGGGGCGATGATCGGGGCCGAGCTGGCGCGGCTTCAGACCCCGGCGATCCCCTTCATCAACTGACACTCGCCGGGCCGCCCGGCCCGCCTTGCGAATGCGCCTCCGCGCCCCCCGCGGACAGGGCGTCCACAGAGGCTTTTCGCGGCCTGTGGACAAGTTCCCCGAGCTTTGACAAGCCCCGGTGTACGGGCTAGTCACAGTCCTGAGACCAGCAACGACATCTGCCCGGGGGAACAGCACATGACGGAACGGCAGGGTGCCGAAGGGCGCGCCGGACGAACCCTCGGCCTCCCAAGGCTGGTGGCTCTGTGTCTGGCTGTCTCTACCGCTGGTGTCGGCCTGCCGCCTTCCGCCTTCGCGCAGAGCTATGCCTTCTCGAACGTCACGGTCGAGGGAAACCAGCGCGTCGAGGCGGCGACGATCGTCAAGTTCGCCGGAATCGCCCGGGGCGAGGCGATGACCGCCGGCGCGCTGAACGACGCCTATCAGCGCGTCGTGGCGACTGGGCTTTTCGAGACGGTGGAACTGATCCCCTCGGGCGGCACGCTGATCATCCGGGTGACCGAATTCCCGACGATCAACGAGGTGTCGTTCGAGGGCAACCGCCTGATCAAGGACGACGTGATCGTCAAGTCGGTCAAGTCGCAGTCGCGGCGCGTCTTCTCGCCCGCCCAGGCCGAGGCGGACGCCAACGCCATCGCCGAGGCCTATGCCGTCGCCGGCCGCTATGCGGCGCGGGTGGAGCCGCGCATCATCCGCCGCGCCGACAACCGCGTCGATCTGGTCTTCGAGATCCGCGAGGGCAGGGTGACCGAGGTGCAGCGGATCACCTTCGCCGGCAACCGCGGTTTTTCCGACCGCCGGCTCCGACAGGTCCTGTCGACCAAGCAGGCGGGCATCCTGCGGCAGTTCATCCAGCGCGACACCTATCAGGGCGAACGGATCGACCTCGACCGGCAGCTTCTGACCGACTTCTACCGCTCGCGCGGCTATATCGACGCGCAGGTCACTGCGGTGACGCCCGAGATCGCGCGCGAGCGGGATGCCTTCTTCGTCAGCTACGCGGTCGATGAGGGCCAGCGCTTCAGGATCGGCACGGTCGAGACGCTGAGCGAATACGAAGGCGTCGAGGCGGCCGACTATGCCGGCCAGACGCGCATCCGTGGCGGCCAGTGGTATTCGCCGACCGGCATCGACGAGACGATCACCCGGATGGAGGGGATCGCCCAGCGCCAGGGGATCACCTTCCTTCGGGTCGAGCCGCGGATCACCCGCAACCCCGAAACCGGCACGCTCGACGTGGCTTTCGTGCTGTCCAAAGGCCCGCGCGTCTTCGTCGAGCGGATCGACATCGAGGGCAACGCGACAACGCTCGACCAGGTGATCCGGCGGCAGTTCCGCAGCGTCGAGGGCGATCCGCTGAATCCGCGCGAAATCCGCCAGGCGGCCGAGCGCATCCGCGCGCTCGGTTTCTTCAAGACCGCCGATGTCAGCGCCCGGGACGGCACCAACCCCGACCAGGTGGTGGTGGACGTGAACCTGGAAGAGCAGCCGAGCGGTTCGCTTTCGTTCGGTGTGGCTTATGGCGCGACCGACGGTTTCGGCCTGAATGTCGGTTTCACCGAATCCAACTTCCTCGGCCGGGGGCAGTATTTCGGCGTCAACATCGCGACCGGAACCGACAACCAGGACAGCAAGATCGTCTTCATCGAGCCGGCCTTCCTGAACCGCGACCTGAAGTTCAAGTTCTCGGCCAACTACACCACCTCGTCGGGCGACAACGAGAGCTACGACACCAAGGTGATCGGCTTCTCTCCGGCGCTGGAGTTCCCGCTGAGCGGGAAGAGCCGGCTGGAGCTGCGCTACAGCTACCAAAACGACGAGATGCTGAAGTACACAGGCACGTCTGCCGTTCTCGCGGCGGAAACCGCGCAGGGCGCTCTTGTCACCTCTTCGCTTGGTTACACCTATTCCTTCGACAGCCGGATCAGCGGGCTGAACCCGAACGCCGGCATCGTCGTGCGCTTCGGGCAGGACTTCGGCGGGCTCGGCGGCGACCGTGACGTGATCCGCACCATTGCCTCGGCCACCGCCCAGACCAAGGTTCTCAACGAGGAAGTGACCCTTCGGGCGACGCTGGAGGGCGGGGCGATCAGCATGGCCAACGGCTCGAGCCGGGTCATCGACCGGTTCTCGGGCAACGGCCGGATCCGCGGCTTCGACGCCAACGGCATCGGCCCCCGCGATACCCTCGCTTCGTCGAACGACGCGCTTGGCGGCAACTACTACGCGGTGGCGAAGTTCGATGCCGAGTTCCCGATCGGTCTGCCCGAGGAATACGGCATCACCGGCGGCTTCTTCGCCGATATCGGCTCGGTCTGGGGTCTCGACAATGCCGGGACGGTCGATGACAGCCTGCATCTTCGGTCGGCGATCGGCGTTTCGCTTCTGTGGACCACGCCCATCGGGCCGCTGCGGCTGGATTTCGCCAAGCCGATCCAGAAGGAAAGCTACGACAAGGACCAGACCTTCAACCTGACGGTTTCGACGAAGTTCTGATGCGCCTCGCCCGGCTCCTGCTGGCCTGCCTCGCGCTGTCGGGTCCGGCTTGGGGCGAGGACGCCGCGCCCGCGGCGGCTGCGGCGGCGGCCGGAGCCCAGCCGGCCGCGCCGATGTCTCCGGTGCTGACGCTCGATCCCGAGCGGCTCTTCGCGGGCTCCGCCTGGGGGCAGCGGGCGAAGGCGGATATCGAGAAGGCCTCGGTCGCGCTGGCCGCCGAGAACCGGGCGATCGAGGCGGACCTCACGGCCGAGGAGAAGGCGCTGACCGAGAAGCGCAAGTCGATGACGCCCGAGGCCTTCCGCGCCGAGGCGGACGCTTTCGACGCGCGCGTCGTCACCATCCGCCAGACGCAGGACGCCAAGACCCGCCGGCTGGCGCGGCTGAGCGATTTCGAGCGGCAGAACTTCTTCGGCGCCGCGATCCCGGTCATGGGGCAGGCGATGCAGGACCGCGGTGCGGTGGCCATTCTGGATGCGCGGGCGATCTTCCTTTCGGCCAACGCCATCGACGTCACCGACGAGATGATCGCCCGCATCGACGCCTCGGTCGGCGCCGGCCGGCCGCCGGACCCCGCGACGCTGGAGGACGAAAACGGCGCCGGTGATCCGGCTTTGCCCGGTGCCGGGGCGCCTTTGGCGCAGCCCGCCCCCTGAGGCGGTCTGCGGGTCGCGGCCGGGGCGCGGCCGGGGCGCGGAGGGGCGCGCCTTGCCACGCGGGGGCCGAGTTGTTAGCAAGGCCGCGAACCAGACCCCCGGCAGGGAAGGATGCCTTGGCCCGATGACCGCAACCGCCCCGACCGAAGCCGACATCCACCTGATCCAGCGGATCATTCCGCATCGCTATCCGTTCCTGCTGATCGACAAGGTGCGCGAGATCGTGCCGCACAAGGGCGCCGTCGGGATCAAGAACGTCACCTTCAACGAGCCGCATTTCCAGGGCCATTTCCCGCAGACGCCGATCATGCCGGGCGTCACCATCATCGAGGCGATGGCGCAGACGGCGGCGGTGCTGGTGGGCATTTCGATGGATGTCGTGGACCGCGACCTGCTGGTCTATTTCATGTCGATCGAGGGCTGCAAGTTCCGCCGCAAGGTGGTGCCCGGCGATGTGCTGGAACTGCACATGGAGGTGAAGCGCGGCGGCGGGAAGATCTGGAAGTTCTTGGGCCGCGCGACGGTCGACGGGGCGCTTGCGTGCGAGGCCGAGATCACCGCGATGATGGATCTCAGGGACTGACGGCGGATGACCCCGACCCCAGGCATCGACCCCGCCGCGTCGGTCCATTCTTCCGCCGTGGTCGAGCCCGGCGCCGTTATCGGCCCGGGCGCGCGGGTCGGCCCGTTTTGCCTGGTCGGCGGCCAGGTGCGGCTTGGCGCCGGCGTCGAGCTGAAGAGCCATGTCGTGGTGACCGGATGCACGACCGTGGGCGAGGGCACGGCGATCTTTCCGTTCGCCACCATCGGCGGGGTGCCGCAGGATCTGAAGTACCGCGGCGAGCCGACCGAACTGGTGATCGGGGCCCGGAACCGCATCCGCGAGCATGTCACCATGAACACCGGAACCGAGGGCGGCGGCGGGGTCACCCGGGTGGGCGATGACGGGCTGTTCATGGCCGGGGCGCATGTCGCGCATGACTGCCAGATCGGCAACCGGGTGATCCTGGTGAACAACGCCGCACTTGCCGGGCATTGCGCGATCGAGGACGATGTCATCGTCGGCGGCCTGTCGGGCGTGCATCAGTGGGTCCGGATCGGGCGCGGCGCGATCGTCGGGGCGGTGACCATGGTGACGGCGGACGTGATCCCCTATGGCCTCGTCCAGGGGCCGCGCGGGGTTCTGGACGGGCTGAACCTGGTGGGGCTGAAGCGCCGGGGCACCGACAAGGCCGACATCAACGCGCTGCGCGACCTTTATGCGGTGCTGTCGGAGGGGAACTTCCGCGAAAACGCCCGCCGTGTCGCCGGGGAGAACCCCGCGAGTCCCCTGGTGGAGGAGGTGCTGGACTTCATCCTGGGGCCTTCGGACCGGTCGTTCCTGTCGCCGCGATGACGAAGACCGCCATCATCGCCGGCGCCGGTGCCCTGCCCGGGCTTCTGGCCCGCCGGCTGACCGAGGCGGGCGAGCCGTTCGTTCTGGCCGAGCTGGAGGGGTTCCCCTGCGAGGTTCCCGGGGTCTTGCCGCTGCGCTTCCGGATCGAGCGGCTGGTGCCGTTCCTTGAGCATCTCGCCCGCGAGGGTGTCGGGCGCCTGGTCCTCGCCGGGTCGGTGAACCGGCCGAAAATCGAACCCGAGGCCTTCGACGCGCGCACCGCGCAGCTGGTGCCGATGATGCTGGCGGCGATGCGGAAGGGTGACGACGGGGCGCTGCGGGCGCTGATCGGCATTTTCGAGGACTGGGATTTCGAGGTGGTGGGCGCCGACGCGGTGGCGCCGGACCTGGTTCCGGGCGAAGGCATCCTTGCCGGGGATGTCAGGCAGGACGACTGGGCCGACGCCACGCGCGCCGCGGCGATCGTAGCGCGGCTCGGGGCGCTCGACCTCGGGCAGGGGGCGGTGGTGGCGGGGGGGCAGTGCCTGGGCGTCGAGACCCTGCCGGGCACCGACGCGATGCTGACTGCCGTCGCGGCCTGGCGCGGGACGGTGGGCGAAAGGGCGGGGCTGTTGTACAAGGCGCCGAAACCGGGCCAGGACCGCCGGGCCGACCTGCCGGCGATCGGGCCGGGGACGGTTCAGGGCGCCGCGGCCGCGGGCTTGCGCGGCATCGCCTGGGAGGCGGGGGGCGTTATCGTGCTGGACCGCGGCGCGACCGTCGCGGCCGCCGGCAGGGCCGGACTGTTCCTCTGGTCACGGACGCCATGAGGCTGTTTTTGGCCGCGGGCGAGCCGTCGGGCGACCGGCTTGGCGCGGCGCTGATGGCGGGGCTGAGGTCGCTGGTTCCGGAGATCGCCTTCTCCGGTGTCGGCGGGCAGATAATGACGGCCGGGGGGCTGGCGAGCCTGTTCTCGATGGAGGAGCTTTCGGTGATGGGCCTCGCCGAGGTCCTGCCGAAGTACCGCCACCTGAAGCGGCGCATCGCCGAGACGGCGGCGGCGGCGGTGGCGGCGCGGCCCGACGCGCTGGTCACCATCGACAGCCCGGATTTCTCGTTCCGCGTCGCGCGCCTCGTCCGCGCCGCCGCGCCGGATATCCCGACGATCCACTATGTCGCCCCGACGGTCTGGGCCTGGCGCCCGGGGCGGGCGGCGAAGATGGCGGCCTTCACCGACCATGTCCTTGCGCTGTTCCCCTTCGAGCCGCCCTGGATGCGCGCCGCCGGGATGAGCTGCGACTTTGTCGGCCACCCGGTGGTTGCCGAGCCGCTGGCCACGCCGGCCGAGGTCGCCGCCTTCCGCGACACCCACATGATCGCCGGGGATCAGCCGCTGGCGCTGTGCCTGCCCGGGTCGCGGCTGGGCGAGGTGCGGCGGCTGATGCCGGTCTTCCGCGGGGCGCTGGCGGCCGTGGCGCGGCGCGCGCCGCGCCTGCGCGTCCTGTTGCCGACGGTCAGGGGGGTGGCCGGCGAGGTGCGCCGGATGGCGGCGGGCTGGGACGAGGCGCCCTTGGTGCTGGAGGACCCGGCCGACAAGCGCGCGGCTTTCGGGGCGGCGACGGTGGGGCTTGCGGCGTCGGGTTCGGTCAGCCTGGAACTGGCGGCGAACCGGGTGCCTTCGGTCATCGCCTATGACATGCACTGGCTGACGCGCGCGGTCATGCTGCGGCTGGTCAGGCTGGATACCTATACCCTGGTCAACCTGGTCTCGGAGACCCGCGCGATGCCGGAATTCATCGGGCGGAACTGCCGGCCCGCGCCGGTCGCGGCGGCGCTGGCGCGGCTTCTGGTCGACGCGGGCGGGCGGGGCGCGCAGGTCGCGGCGATGGACCTTACGATGGAGCGGCTGGGGCGCGGCGGCGAGAGCCCGGGGCTCAGGGCGGCGCGATCGGTGCTGGCGCATCTGGGGCGCTGAGGGAGAGCCCGGCTGACCGCGGCCGCTTTCAGCCCCGCCGGCGGCCGCGCCGCTCGCGCCCGGCGCCGGCCGGCTCGCCGGTGCCGTCGGAGGCCGAGGAGAAGCCGCCGAGCGCCGCCGTGATCTCCTCGAGGCTCGGCCGCGGCCCTCTCGGGCGGATTTCCAGCGCCGCGCGCATCTTCCGCAGGTGTTCGGGCGTGGTGCCGCAGCAGCCGCCGACGATCGTCGCGCCGCAGTCGCGGGCAAGCACGGCGTAGTCCGCCATCAGGTCGGGCGTGCCGTCGTAGTGGATATGGCCGTCGTGGTATTTCGGGATGCCGGCGTTGCCCTTGGCGATGATCGGTCGCCCGGCACCGGCGGCGACGAAGCCGAGCACCGTGCGCAGGAGGTCCGAGGCGCCGACGCCGCAGTTGGCGCCGAAGGCGAGCGGCGGGGCGGGCAGGGTTTCGACCATCCCGGCCATCGACGCCGAGGTCAGGCCCATCATCGTCCGCCCGGCGGTGTCGAAGCTCATCGTGCCGCACCAGGGCATGCCGGCGCGCGCGCAGCCTTCGGCGGCGGCGGCGTATTCCTCGGGCGCCGAGATGGTCTCGACCCAGAGCACGTCGGCGCCGCCCTCCTTCAGCCCATCGGCCTGTTCGTGGAACATCTCGGCGGCGAGGGCGGGGGTGAGACTGCCCATCGGGGCCATGATCTCGCCGGTCGGGCCCATCGAGCCGGCGACGATGACCGTCCGTCCGGCGCGGTCGGCCACCTCGCGGGCGAGCGCGGCCGCGACGCGGTTCAGTTCGCGCACCCTTCGCTCGGCGCCGTGGAGCTTCAGGCGGCTGGCATTGCCGCCGAAGGAATTGGTCAGGAAAAGGTCGGAACCTGCGCCGACTGCCCCGGCATAGAGGTCGCGGATGGCGGCGGGGCGGTCGGTGTTCCACAGTTCCGGCGCCTCGCCCGCCGCGAGGCCCATGTTGAAGAGGTTGGTCCCGGTGGCCCCGTCGGCGAGGATCCAGTCGCGGTCCCGAAGCATGGCGCTGAGCGCGTCCGGCATCGTCGTCGTCTCCCTTTCCGTTTCCGGCCGCCGCCCCGTCGCCGGCGGGCCCGGCCGGTCCGCCGCGCCGGCGCTCCCGCCTGTTCCACGCCCTGCCGCGTCCGCCCCATCGCTCTTCGCCTGGTGGCGGGGATCGGGCCCCGACGCCAGCGCCGCGGCGACGCAGGGGAACGTCACGCTGAAGCGGAAGGTCGAGCCGCGGTCGGGCGCGCTCTCGACGGTGATGACGCCGCCCATCAGCCCGACCAGCTGCTGCGCGATGCTCAGGCCGAGGCCGCTGCCGCCGTAGCGGCGCGTCGTGTCGGTTTCCGCTTGGGTGAACACCTCGAAGATGAGCTGTTGTTTGTCGAGCGGAATGCCGATGCCGGTGTCCGTCACGGTGAAGGTCAGGCAGGCGCTCTCGGGCGCGTCGCGCGCCGTCGTGACGGCGAGCGTGACGCTGCCGGCGGGGGTGAACTTGATGGCGTTGGCGAGCAGGTTGCTCAATGCCTGCGCGAGGCGCAGCGGATCGCCGACGATGCGCGCCGGCAGGCCGTCGCCGAGCGCCGCGGTGACCGCGATGCCCGCCAGCTCCGCCTGCGGACGGAAGGTGCGCAGGAGCATGCCGACGAGCGCGGCCGGGTCGAACTCGCGCCGCTCCAGCGCCAGCTTGCCGGCGTCGATGCGGTTGAAGTCGAGCACGTCGTTGACCAGCGCCAGCAGGTTCTCGCCCGCGGCGCGCAGCGTCTGCAGATACTCCTCCTGGTCGGCGCGCGGGTGTTCGGCGAGCAGAATGTCCGAGTAGCCGATCACCGCGTTGAGGGGCGTCCGCAGCTCGTGGCTCATGACCGACAGGAAATCGGCCTTGGCGCGCGCCGAGCTGTCCGCCTGATCGCGCGCCTCGCGCAACGCCCGCTCGGTCTGCTTGCGCATCTCGATCTCGGCGAGCAGCGCCTGCCGCTGGGCGAGAAAGGTACGCATCAGGCGCGCGATGGTGCCAAACTCGTGCTGCGCATCGAGGTAGCGCGCCACGGGTGCGATGTCCTGGCGATCGAGGCCCTCGGAAATGCGCTGCAGCGGATTCCGCACCCAGACGATGACCAGCGCACCGAGCACCAGGAGGTTGGCGACGGCGATGAACAGCGAGAGATAGCTGTAGGTGCTCAGCGCCTGACGGAGCACCGGCAGGCCGAGATTCTTGCGCCGCGCCTCGAGCAGGGCGATGGGAGCGCCGTGGGCATCGCGCAGCCCGGTGAACAGGGCGACGCTGCTGGTGGCGCCTTCGATGCGGTCCTCGGGCACGCCGCCGCCGACGGTGGGAGCCGCGAGCCGCACCACGGCGCTGGTCGCCGCCGTCAGGCGCTCCAGGTACGCCGCGTCGAGGCTGCGTGCGGCCACCAACCAGCCGCGCGGCACAGCGCGGCGCGGCAGATCGTCGCTGGGTTGGATCGGCGCGGTGAAGTACTCCTGCAGCGCGCCGTCGCCGGCGCGGCCGTAGAATCGGGCGAACGGCTCGCGCGCGGTCGCCGTGCGCACCTCTGCGATGTCCGGTGGGCGGCCGCCGGCGTCGGCGCCGCCCATGGCGTACACCAGCCGGAACTCGGTGTCGTACACCCAGGCGGCCTGGATGCCGAAGACCGGAAACGCCCCGTCGATGTACTCGAGCGCCCACTCCGGATCCGGGCGCTGCACGAAGGCGATCATCTCGTCCCAGAAGGTATTGTCGAAGATCGCCCCTTCGATCGGCGCCCGCTCGAGATCGAGCACCGTGTCGAAGTGGTGCGCCGCCTCGGTGAGCTGCGCGTCGAGCACGCCCGCGCTGACGCGCTCGCTCGCCCGCTGCAGGGCGGCGAGGGCCAGCACGGACAGCGCGATGGAAATCACCAGCAGGACGAGCAAGCGGCTATGGATCCGCATATCGGTCTCGGCTCTCGGAGCAGCGCTACGGGGAAGTTAGCAGCGGCAGCTCCGGCCAGATAGTGCCGATCTCGCTCCCCCATCGTCGCGGCGTCGATGCCAAGCTGTTCATGGCCTCCGGGCAATGCTGAGCCTCGCCATCGTCTTGAACGGCTCGGACGGCTGATCGACGTGGACAACGGCGCCTGGTGGCGGCAGCGATGACAGGAGAAGGTGCGCGTTCTGGTGACCAGGGAACGGGGAGTCCTGCTGCTCACGCGCCCCCATCCGCCGGTGTGGGAGATGCCCGGCGGCGCGATCAACCCCGGCGAGTCACCGGCCGAGGCGGTGGGGCGGGAAACGCGCGAAGAGACGGGCCGCGAGGTGCGCTTGGCCGGATTGGTCGGCACCTGTCGCCGCTGCGGCTGGCTGGGCGGAACCGTCCACCTCTACCGGGCGACGCCGAGCGGCGGGCACCTGGCGACGAACGAGGAAGAATCCCACCGCGTGGAGTACTTGGCGGCGGAGCGCGACCTCCGGCTGATGCTGCCCCGGCATGCCCGTACTGGCAGCGCGCGCGCGACGCCGACCGACGCCGCGACGGTGCAGCGCGTCGGGACGCGCGATGTCCTGATCATGGTGGGGCTGACCCTCGGCTACCACCGCGGTCTGCTGCGCGACCCGCTCGAGCACGAGCGGACATGCGCGCGTGACCTCGAGGGCGGTCACGCGGCGAGCGAAGGCGTGCGGCCGCGACGCGTGAGGTGGCGGCCATCTTGGGGGACGTTGGGCCGAGTGGGCCGACTTGATGCCTGGGTTTTCGGACGGCAACGTCGCCAACGGCGACTGCTGTTCGTCCGCGTGGCCCTGGTCCGGGAAATCCGCGTAATCCGCTCGAAACGCGCCACCGCGTCGATCGGATCGCCCGCGAGGACGGCGACGTCGAGGTCGCTCTCCGCATGTTCCTGCGCGCTCGCGGTCGAGCCGAACCGGTAGACGGCGATCAGCTCTGGGAGCGCGTCACGGAGGAACGTCGCGATGTCCTGATCGGTGACCATCGACGGCACCGTACCCCCGCGTCGGAAAACGCCAAGGGCGACTGTTGGATCGCCCGTGCCGCGGCGCGCGCCGCACGGTGATGGTGAGGTCGCCGTCATTCCCGCGGCCACTTGGCAAGGCACGCCTGCTCCGACAGGCGCAGGGCATGGGCGGTGCCGGCGAGCGCGGCGACGAGCCGTCACGGACGGCGGCGCGAGCGGGCGACCGGCCGGCGCTGGAGGCGCTGCGCGAGCGCTACCAGGCGCGCACCTACCGGTACGGCCCCTGGCCGCCGCCCGGCCCGCTGCGCCGGGGCCCATTGGCCCGTGCGAACGCCCGCCGCGACGGGATAGGATCCGATTCGGTGGTTCCGGGGCCCGTCCCGCGCGGCGTCCGATACGGGCCCGTTCTGTGGATCCGCCAGCTCATACCGCCTATGCGTCAGAGAGTGAGTTCGATGCGTAACCTGCGGGTGCTCCTCGTGCACGGGACGTTCGGGGATCCCGGCGGTGGCAACGCCGTGGGTGCCTGGCTTGCGCAGGCGCTCGCCGATGCGGTCACACTCGACGTGCTGACCGAGCTGCCGTGGGAGCCCGCGTCCGTGGACGCGTTCTGGGGGACGTCGCTGGCGCGCCACCCGCTGCGGCAGCACGTCGTACCCATGCCCGCCTCGCTCCTGCTCCGCCTGCGCTATTCCCTGAACCGCGAACGCCCGGGCACGCGCTTCGATCGCCTGCGACTGGCGCTACTCTTCCGGGAGGCACGACGGTTAGGACCACGATTCGACCTATGCGTCACGGCCGAGAACTTCGCCGCGTTCGATCGGCCGGGAATCCAGTATGTCCACTATCCGAAAATCTTCC
>JBJXFU010000152.1:0-14193 GCA_046155885.1 Paracoccaceae bacterium | reverse complement strand
CAGAAGCGTGGGGGCTTCCCGCCCCCTCGCGCTCCCCCGGGGATATTTCAGGACCGAAAATGGACAGGGCCTCGGACCTGACCCGCCTTTCGGCCACCGAGCTTTCGTCGCGGATCGCGCGCGGCGAGATCGCGCCGGTGGCCGTGATGGAAGCCTTCCTCGACCGCATCGCGGCGGTCAATCCGGCGGTCAACGCGATCGTTTCGCTGCGCCCGCGCGACGCGTTGCTGGCCGAGGCGCGGGCGGCGGAAGAAGCCCCGCGCCGGGGCTGGCTTCACGGAATACCCTTCGCCGTCAAGGACCTGGTGGCGACCAAGGGAATACGGACCACCTGGGGCTCACCGCTTTTCAGCGATTTCGTGCCCGCTGCCGACGACCTGCTTGCGGCGCGGCTGAAGCGCGCGGGCGCGATCCTGATCGGCAAGACGAACGCCCCGGAATGGGGGCTGGGGAGCCACAGCTTCAATCCGGTCCACGGCGTCACCCGCAACCCCTACGACCTGACCCGCAGCGCGGGCGGGTCGTCCGGCGGCGCGGCGGCGGCGCTGGCGGCGCGGATGGTTCCGGTGGCCGACGGGTCCGACATGATGGGTTCGCTGAGAAACCCCGCCGCCTTCTGCAACGTCTACGGCTTCCGCCCCACCTGGGGCCTCGTGCCGCAGGACGCCGACGGCGATACCTTCCTCGCCACGCTCTCGACCGATGGCCCGATGGGGCGCTGCCCCGAGGACGTGGCGCGGCTGCTGGAGGTTCTGGCGGGCGAGAACCCCGAGGCGCCATTCCCCCGCCCGGCGCTTCCCTTCGCCGGATGGCTTGACGCGCCGGTTGCGGGGTCGAGGATCGGCTGGCTCGGCGACTGGGGCGGGGCCTATGCGATGGAACCGGGCATCCTGGACCTTTGCCGGGGGGCGATGGCGGTTTTAGAGGCGGCGGGCTGCACGGTCGAGAAGGTACCGGCTCCCTACCCCGCCGAAGCGCTCTGGCGGTCCTGGACGACGCTGCGCGCCATGCTGAACGCGGGCGCCAAGACGGCCCTCTACGCCGACCCGGCGAAGCGGGCGCTCCTGAAGCCCGAGGCGCTGTGGGAAATCGAACAGGGCATGGGGCTGAGCGCGCAGGCAGTCCATGAGGCAAGCGGCATCCGGTCGGACTGGTACAGGCACCTGTCGCGGCTTTTCGACCGCTACGACGCGCTGGCTTTGCCCTCGGCGCAGGTCTGGCCCTTCCCGGCGGACTGGCGCCACCCCAAGGAAATCAATGGCAAATCCCTCGACACCTATCACCGCTGGATGGAGGTGGTGATCCCCGTCTCGCTCGCCGGGGCGCCCTGCATCGCCTGCCCGGCCGGTTTCGGAACAGGCGGCCTGCCGATGGGGTTCCAGCTCTTCGGGCGGCCGGGCAACGACATCGGCATCCTGCGGCTCGGGCAGGCCTATCACCGCGAAACCGACTGGCCGGGGGCGCGGCCGCCGCCGGTCTAGTTCCCGTCGTAGCGCAGGAGCGGGCCGTAGAGGTCCACCCGACGGTCGCGGAACACCCCCCAGGAGCGGCGAAGATCGCCGATGGCGTCGAGATCGAAGGCGGCGGTCAGCACCGCCTCGGCATCGCGCGGGGCCTTCGCCGCCAGCTGTCCCGCGTTGTCGGCGATGAAGCTCGACCCGTAGAAGTCGATGAAACGGCCGCCCTGATCCTCGCGCCCGATCCGGTTCGCGGCGACAAGGGGCAGGATGTTCGCCGCCGCATGGCCGCGCATCGTGGCTTCCCAGTGCGGCTGGCTGTCATAGCCGGGGGTGGCGGGTTCCGAGCCGATGGCGGTGGGGTAGAGCAGCATCTCGGCGCCCTTCAGCACCATGGCGCGGGCAAGCTCGGGGAACCACTGGTCCCAGCAGATGCCGAGGCCGACGGTGCCGAAGGCCGTCTCCCAGACCGGCAGGCCGGTATCGCCGGGGGAGAAGTAGAACTTCTCCTCGTACCCCACGCCCTGCGGGATATGCGCCTTGCGGTAGAGGCCGAGGATGCGCCCGTCGGCATCGGCCAGCGCGGCGGAGTTGAAATGCGCCTGACCGGCGCGTTCGAAGAAGGGGATGGGCAGCACGACGCCAAGCTCGCGGGCGAGCGCCGCGAAGCGGGCGATGAGCGGGTTGCCCTCGAAAGGCGCGGCCAGGGCGAAGTGGGCGGGGTCCTCGGTCAGGCAGAAGTAGGGGGTGGCGAAGAGCTCCTGGATGAGGATGACGTTCGCGCCCTTCGCGGCGGCCTCGCGGACCAGCCGTTCGGCGGTGTCGAGGTTCGCGGGGATGTCCCAGGAACAGGCGGACTGGGTCGCGGCGAGGGTGACGGTGCGCATAGGTCGCGGGCTCCGGGTCTTCGGGTCCGGTGTAGCCCGGCCGGGACAGGGGCGGCAAGCGGGGGGGCGAGTGCCGTTCAGCGGCACAAATCAAAGTGTTCTCTGGTCGGCCGGTGTCGCTTCTTTCGCATCGCCCCGCAACCGAGGGCGGCGCCCGACCGCGGGGGGGCGCACCGACGGCGTTGGTCCGCGCGTTATGGTGCCTCCAACCCTGCCGGTGTTCCCGCAGACCGGCGGTGCGGTGGCGCCCGCCCCCGAACGCAACGGGCGGGCGGTCGGGCGCCGCCCGGGTGGCTCACGCGGCTGTTCCGGGCAAGGGGAGCGGCGGGGGTAGTGCGGGGAGAAGGCAAATAGCTCGAGGGCACGGCGGTGCCGAAGACCTCCCCGAAGGGGGCATCGGCAGGGAACGGAGGGGTGCACGCCGCCCCACCGGGGATCGGCCATGACGCGCGGCGGGCGGAATCGCCCACCCTACCCCCCCTCGAACCCCTCCAGCACATTCACCGCGTTCACCCCCACCGCCTCGATCGCATAGCCGCCCTCGAAGCAGAACACCGTCGGCAGCCCCATCTTCCCGATCCGCCGCCCCGCATCCTCAAAATCGGGCGAAGCCAGCCTGAAAAAGCTGATCGGGTCGTCCTTGAAGGCGTCCACCCCCAGCGACACCACCAGCGCCTCCGCCCCCCATTCGCCGATCCGCTTGATCGCATGGTCCAAAGCCGCCGACCACGTGCCATAGCCCGTCCCCGGCAGCATCGGCAGGTTCAGGTTGGTCCCCTCGCCGGGGCCTTCGCCCGCCTCGTCGCCGTAGCCGAGGTAGTAGGGATAGGCATCCTCCGGCGCGCCGTGGAGGGACGCAAAGAACACGTCGCCGCGCCGGTAGAAGATGTCCTGCGTGCCGTTGCCGTGGTGGAAGTCGATATCCAGCACCGCCACCCGCGCGGCGCCGCCCTCGCGGAACATCTGAGCCACGACGGCGGCGTTGTTCAGAAAGCAGTAGCCGCCGTACTGATCCGTCGTCGCATGGTGCCCCGGCGGGCGGCAGAGCGCGAAGGCCGCCCGCGCGCCCGCCGCCACATGCCGCTGCGCGGCCTGGGCGGTGGCCATCGAGGACAGGGCGGCGCGCCAGGTCCCGGCGGTGATCGCGGTCTCGGACGCATGGCAATAGTAGCCGACCTTGCCGTCGATATAGCGCGGGATGCGGTCCATGTTCATCCGCCGCGTCGGCACGTTCGCCGCGATGATCTCGCCCGCGCAGCCCGCCGCCTTCCACTCGCCCCAGGCGGTTTCGAGGAAGGCCAGGAAATCGGCGTCGATCAGCCCGCGCACCGGCCCCATGTCGCAAGGGCCGGGGTCGGCGATGTCGGTCAGGCCGCGTTCCTTCAGCCGCCGCAGCACGTATTCGACGCGGGAGGGGCGTTCGTAGGGGGTGACGAACTGGCCGCCGGAGAGTTCCCCTTGCGGGAAGTGCAGGCGGTGATCTTCGCTGTAGAAGGTCTTCATGGGGTATCCTCCGATTGCCGCCACCATGCCTTCCGTTCGGGCGCCAGGGAAGCCCTTGCCAAGCGTGCGGAGGCCCGGGATTGTCGGGGCCATGACCGACCCGGCCAAACCCGCCCCGATCCTCCGCCTGCGCATCCACCTGTCCGAGGGCGACTGGATGGGGCCGGGCAAGGCCGACCTTCTGGCGGGGATCGCCGGGACGGGCTCGATCGCGGCGGCGGCGCGGCAGATGGGGATGAGCTACAAGCGCGCCTGGATGCTGGTCGAAGTGACGAACGCGATGTTCGCGGAACCGCTGGTGATCGCCGCCCGGGGCGGGTCCGGGCACGGGGGGGCGAGCCTTACCCCGGCCGGCGAGCGGGCACTGGCGATCTATCGCGGGATGCAGGCGAAGGCCGAGGCGGCGCTGGCGGCGGAACTGGCCGAGATGGGGGCGATGGGGGCCGATCCGGCGGCGAAGGCGAAGCGCGGGGGGTAGAGGGCGGCGGGGGCGGAGGCGCCGGCCCTGGCCGTGCGCCCCATCCCCGGCGCCCCCACCCTGACCCTCCCCCGCCGGGGGAGGGGCAGGGTGGGGGCAGCTGCGGGAAGGGCCGGGGCGGTCCCGCATCTGCCCGGACGGAAATACCGCTTGCCTCCGGGGCGCGGTCGATATTTCTATCGGGACATATCGAGGGACTGCCCATGACCCGCCTCCTCCGACCTCTTCTCGCCGCTGCTTTCGCCCTCGCCCTCGCGCCTGCGGCCTTCGCCGGAACCGCCACCATCGCCGTCGCCACCAACTTCGCGGGCGCGGCCGAGGCGCTCGCCGCCGGCTACAAGGCCGCAAGCGGCCAGGACATCGCGGTGACGGCCGGGGCCACCGGCAAGCTTTATGCGCAGGTCGCGGCCGGGGCGCCCTTCGACGCGTTCCTTTCGGCGGACCTGACGACGATCCGCAAACTGGCCGAAGCCGGCCTGGGCGAGGCGGACACCTCCTTCACCTATGCCACCGGCTCGCTGCTGCTCTGGTCGGCGGACGCGGGCGCGGACCTGTCGGACCCGGCCCGCGCGCTCAGGGCCGCGACGCATGTGGCACTGGCCAACCCCGACCTCGCGCCCTATGGCAAGGCCGCCGTGGAAACCATTGAAACGCTTGGCCTTACCGAAGCGATCAAGGACAAGATCGTGACCGGCGAAAACATCGGACAGGCCTACACGATGGTTGCCTCGGGGGCGGCGGAGCTGGGCTTCGTGGCGGCGTCCTCGGTGATCGCCAACGGACGCAAGGGCGCCTTCCGGGAGGTGCCGGCCGGGGCGCACGCGCCCATCGCGCAGGGCGCGATCCTGCTGGCGCGGGGAAGCGACAATCCGGCGGCGATCGGGTTCCTCGACTATCTGAAATCGCCCGAAGCGATCGCCACGATCGAAAGCTTCGGCTACCGCGCGGGGGACTGAGATGCCCGACCTTTCGCCGCTCTGGCTGACGCTTCGCCTCGCCCTTCTGGTCACCGCGATCCTGATGGTGCTGGCCACGCCGCTCGCCTGGTGGCTGGCGCGGACGCGGTCGCGGGCGCGACCCTTCGCCGAGGCCCTGACTGCCCTGCCGCTCGTCCTGCCGCCGACGGTGCTGGGGTTCTACCTGCTGGTCACGCTCAATCCGACAACCTGGGCCGGGGGCGCCTGGCGTGCGGTCTTCGGGCAGCCCCTGACCTTCTCGTTCGCGGGGCTGGTGCTGGCCTCGGTCCTCTATTCGCTGCCCTTCGCGGTGCAGCCGCTGCAGGCGGCCTTCGCGGCGGTGGGGCGGGGGCCGATGGAGGCGGCGGCGAGCTGCGGGGCGGGGCCGGCCGACGCCTTCCTGACGGTCGCCGCGCCGATGGCGGCGCGGGGCTACCTGGCGGCGGCGGTGCTGACCTTCGCCCATACGGTGGGCGAATTCGGCGTCGTGCTGATGGTCGGCGGCAACATCCCGGGCCAGACGCGGCTGATCTCGATCGCCATCTATGAAAGCGTCGAGCGGATCGACTATCCCGCCGCGCACGCGCTGTCGGCGATCCTCGTGGCGCTTTCGTTCAGCGTTCTCCTCGCGCTCTACTGGATCAACCGGCCGACCGCGGCCGGGGAATGAAAGGGCTGGAGCTTGACTTGGCGCTCGCGCGGAAGGGCTTTGCGCTGGACATCCGCGAGGCGCTGCCGCTTTCCGGCCTCACGGCGATTTTCGGGCCGAGCGGAGCGGGAAAATCGACGCTGCTGCGGCTGATCGCGGGGTTCGAACGGCCCGATCCCCATCCGCCGGGGCGGATCGCCTTCGCGGGCGAGGTCTGGGCCGGGCCGGGGGTCTTCCTGCCGCCGCACCGGCGGCGGGTGGCGACGGTGTTTCAGGACGCGCGGCTGTTCCCGCATCTCGACGTCGCCGGAAACCTCGCCTATGCCGCCCGCCGCTCGGGGTCGGCCGAGACGGAAAGGGTGGCGGCGATGCTCGGCCTCGCGCCGCTTCTCGCCCGCCGCACGGCGACCCTTTCGGGGGGCGAGGCGCAGCGGGTGGCGCTGGGGCGGGCGCTGCTGTGCGGGCCGCGGCTCATCCTGATGGACGAACCCCTCTCGGCGCTCGACGAGGCACGGCGGGCGGAGATACTGCCGCTGATCGAGCGGCTCCGGGACGAGGCCGGGCTGCCGATCCTCTATGTCAGCCACTCGGTGGCCGAGGTGGCGCGGCTGGCCGGCCATGTCGTGCTTCTGTCGGGGGGCCGCGTCGTGGCGCGGGGCGATCCGGCCGACGTGCTGGGCGGCCGGACCGACCCCGCCGCGACCGGCGACGAGCCGGGCAGCATTGTCGAGGCGGTGCTTGCCGGGCAGGCGGCGGACGGGCTGGCCGAGGCGCGGATCGACGGCTGCGCCGCACCCCTCCACCTTCCCGGCATCGCCGGCGCGGCAGGGCGGCGGGTCAGGCTGTTCGTCCGGGCCCGCGACGTGATGCTGGCTGCGGGGCCGCGCCCACGGGGCCTGAGCGCGCTGAACATCCTGCCCGGGCGGGTGGTCGCGGTCGAGCCGGTGGGCGGGCCTTCGGGCGTGTCGGCCGACGTGGTGCTGGCGGTCGGCGCCGCGTCGATCCGGGCACGGGTGACCCGGCGGTCGGTCAACGAGCTTGGCCTGGCCGAGGGGGCGGAGGTGCATGCGATCCTGAAGTCGGTGGCGATCGCGGGCTGACCGGCCCCCTCGACGGACCGGCCCCGGCACGCCATGTTCACGCCCATGACCAGCCCGACGCCTTCCGCACGCCAGGCCCTGATCGTCGCCCACGGCCAGCCATCTGACCCGGAGGGGCCCGAGGCCGAGATCGCGGCGCTCGCCCGGCGTGTCGGCGGGCATCTGCCCGGCTGGACGGTGCGGGGCACGACGCTCGCCATGCCCGGCGGGATCGCCCGGGCTGCCCGGGGGATGGCGGGGCCGCTGGTCTTTCCCTTCTTCATGGCCGACGGCTGGTTCATCCGCACGCTTCTGCCGGAACGGTTGGCGCAGGCCGGGCTGGCGGGCGCGCGGGTGCTGACGCCCTTCGGGTTGCTGCCGGAAACCGAGGCGCTGGCGATCCGGGTTGTCGACGAGGCGCTCGCGGCGCGGGGCTGGCGGGCCGGGGAGGTGACGCTGGTGCTGGCCGCGCATGGCTCGGGGCGCAGCCGGAAACCGGCCGAGGCGGCGGGCGCGATGCGGGCGGCGCTGGCCGGGGCGCGGGCTTTCGCGGAGGTACGGCTGGGGTTCATCGAGGAGCCGCCCTTCGTGGCGGAGGCGCTGGCCCGCGCCGGCGGGCGCGCGATCCTTCTGCCGCTCTTCGTGGCGCGCTGGGGGCATGTCGGGACGGACCTGCCCGAGGCGGTGGCGCAAAGCGGCTTTCCCGGCCCGGTGCTCGCGCCCCTCGGCACGGATGCGGCGGTGGCGGGGATCGTGGCGGGGGCGATCGCGGCGGGGTAGGGGCGGCGCCCGCGCCGCGTCGGCGCTCCCTTTCCCGCGCGGGCCATGACAGAATGGCCGCGTGCGGGGCGCGTGGCCGGATCGCGAAGGGCGGCGGCGAAGGGCGACGGCGAAGGGCGACGGCGGCAAGCGACGGCGGCAAGCGGCGGCGGAGAGCGGCTCGGGCGGGCGGAACGGGGGCGGCAAAGGCGATGGACGACGCGACCTTGCAGGCGGAGGACCGGCTGTTCCACGACCCCGCGGGCGGGATGGTGCGGCTGCTGGCCATCATGGCGCGGCTCCGCGACCCCCTGCGCGGCTGCCCCTGGGACATCGCCCAGGATTTCGACAGCATCGCCCCCTACACCATCGAAGAGGCCCACGAGGTCGCCGACGCGATCGGGCGGCGGGACTGGGGGGATCTGAAGGGCGAGCTGGGCGATCTGCTGTTCCAGGCCGTCTATCACGCGCGCATGGCCGAAGAGGCGGGGCACTTCGCCTTCGCCGACGTGGTGCGCGCCATTTCCGACAAGATGATCGCCCGGCACCCGCATGTCTTCGGCGACGAAAGCCGCGACAAGACGGCCGAGGACCAGACCCGCGACTGGGAACGGGTGAAGGCGGCCGAGCGGGCGGGCGGGACGGCGCGCGGCACGCTCGCCAGCATCGCCCTTGGCCTGCCGGCGCTGACCCGGGCGGTCAAGCTGCAGAACCGCGCGGCGCGGGTCGGTTTCGACTGGCCCTCGACCGGCGAGGTGATCGACAAGCTTGCCGAAGAGGCGCGCGAACTGGCCGAGGCGCGGGACCGGCTGGGGCCGGCGGAAGTGGCGGAGGAGATGGGCGATCTTCTCTTCGTGGTGGCCAACCTCGCCCGCCACCTGAAGGTCGACGCCGAGGCGGCGCTGCGGGCCGCCAACGCCAAGTTCACCCGCCGCTTCGAGGCGATCGAGGCCGCGCTCGCGGAATGCGGCAAGCGGCCGGAGGACTCGGACCTGGCCGAGATGGACGCGCTCTGGGATGCGGCGAAGGCGGCGGAGCGGGGCGGCTGATCTTCGGGCCACCACCGCCGACGCCCCGGGGGTGGCACCGGGAGTGTCTTACTGTTTCCATCAGGTATTGACCGCCCGACGGTCCGGCGCGATAAGCGGGGGAAATACCTGACAGAAGGACTCGGCCAATGCCCGCCCAACCCGCCTCCGCGCCGATTCTCGCGGCCGCACTCGCCGCCGCCCTCGCCGCGAGCCTCGCCTTGCCCGCCGCCGCCGACGAGGTGAACGTCTATTCCCACCGCCAGCCGGAACTGATCCAGCCGCTCTTCGACGCCTTCACCGCCAGGACCGGCATCGCGGTCAACGTCGCCTTCATCGACAAGGGCATGGCCGAGCGGCTGCAAAGCGAAGGCGACCGCAGCCCCGCCGATCTGATCCTGACCGTCGATATCGCCCGGCTTTCGCAGGTGGTCGAGGCGGGGGT
Source organism: Paracoccaceae bacterium (assembly GCA_046155885.1). Classification (GTDB taxonomy): domain Bacteria; phylum Pseudomonadota; class Alphaproteobacteria; order Rhodobacterales; family Rhodobacteraceae; genus JAOADN01. Next base: position 4,952 of record JBJXFU010000152.1, on the reverse strand, counting down.
GACGCAGGCGGTGGACGACCCGGCGCTCGCCGCCAGCATCCCCGCCGGGTTCCGCGACCCGGCCAATCACTGGTTCGGGCTGACCACCCGCGCCCGCGTCGTCTATGCCAGCCGCGAGCGGGTGAAGGACGGCGAGGTGACGACCTACGACGACCTCGCCGACCCGAAGTGGAAGGGCCGCATCTGTTCGCGCCCCGGCACCCACGACTACAACCTCGCCCTGCTCGCCGGGATGATCGCGCATCGCGGCGAGGACGCGGCGCGGGCCTGGGCGGCGGGGGTGAAGGCGAACCTGGCGATGAAGCCCGGCGGCAACGACCGGGCGCAGGTGAAGTCGATCTGGGCCGGCGAATGCGACATCTCGCTCGGCAATACCTACTACATGGGCCAGATGCAGGCCGACCCCGCCGAAAAGCCCTATGCCGACGCCGTCCGCATCGTCTACCCCGCCTTCGAAGGCGGCGGCACGCATGTGAACATTTCGGGCATGGCAATGACCAAGGCCGCGCCGAACCGCGAGGCGGCGCTGAAGCTGATGGAGTTCCTTGCCTCGGACGAGGCGCAGAAGCTCTATGCCGGGACCAACCACGAGTTCCCGGTGAAGCCGGGCGTGCCCCGGTCGGCACTGGTGGAAAGCTGGGGGGCCTTTACCCCGGACAGCGTGAGCCTGTCGGAACTCGCCAGGCTGCGGCCGGCGGCGCTCAGGATCATGGAAGAGGTGAACTTCGACGGCTAGGCGGCGGGCGCTTCGCCAGCGCGCCGGACCTCCGCCGACCGATTTTCAGCCAGTCATGCCCTTGGAAAGGCATGATTTTCACGAAAATCCTGCCCGCCCCGCATGTCCTTCGTGAAGGAAATGCCGGGCCGGAACGCGGCGCGGGCGGCGCGGCACAAGGCAGGCCCGCACGGCACAGGGCAAGCCGGTGCGCCCCGCGCTATTCCGCCGCGATGGCGGTCATCGGCGTGCCGATCACCTCGACCCCGCTCATCCGCGCCAGCATGTCGAGATCGCCCACATAGCGCCCGCGCATGTCGGCCAGCGGCAGCCAGTCGAAGCCCGAGCGCGGCTTGGTCTGCGGCAGGCGGGCGTGAAAGGCCAGAAGCCGTTCCTTCTGCCCCGGCGCGAAGCGGGTGCCCATGCGCAGGTGGCGCTGGAACATCGCGATGGCGCTGTCGGTGATCGGGGGGGCGGCATCGGGCATCGCGGCGGCCGAAAGGTCGGCCCCCGGCATCAGGTAGGGCAGGATGAAGCGCAGGTCCTGCGGCGCCGATGCGGTCACCACCACCCGGCCCGCGCCCAGCGTGTCGGCCAGCGCCTCGACCGTTTCCACCCAGCCGCCCGCGAAGCGCGACATGGTGCGGGTATGATCCTCGAACGGCCCCACATCGTTTTCCATCGAGGCGCGCCGCCAGGCGGACATGAAGAACAGGTCATAGGGCTGCAGCGCGAAGACCAGCGTATCCACCGGCCGGCCGAGCGCCATGCGCATCGCCATGCCGCGCAGGCCCGCCGCCGGGAAGAAGCGTCCGGCCAGCAGGTCTTCGGCGGTGCCGGGCAGGTCCGGCCGCGACAGTACCAGTCCCGCCGCATCGGGCCGGACATGCGGGCGCATCGCGCGCGTCAGGCCTGCGGCAAAGCCGCCGATGTCGGGAACCGCGGTTCCGGCACCGGGAAGCGGCGCGTCCGCCCAGCCGGTATCGAAGGCGGCCGGCGGCGCGACGACGCCGTAGCCCGCGCCTTCCAGTGCCGCCCGGTTCGATGAAAGATATCTGTTCAGGGTTTCGGCGCCGGTGAAGTGCGCGCCCGCGTACAAGCCGATCATGAGCTGTCCAGCCATCCTGGCAATCCTCCCACACCGCCCGGCGACGATAGGACAGCCGCAATTCGTCAATTTTTTGTCAATTTGCGGGCTTCTGGACAACCTTTTCCCGCCCGGGCACTGTGCCCGCCGAAAGGGCCGCCCGCATGACCGCAAAACGCCGCATCATCATCGACACCGACCCCGGCCAGGACGATGCCGTGGCGATCCTTCTGGCCTTCGCCTCGCCCGAGATCGAGGTTCTGGGGCTGACCTGCGTGGCCGGGAACGTGCCCTTGCGACTCACCCAGCGCAACGCCCGGGTGATCTGCGAACTGGCCGGGCGGCCCGGCACGAAGGTCTTCGCCGGGGCCGACCGCCCGCTGGCGCGCAAGCTCGTCACCGCCGAGCATGTCCACGGCAAGACCGGCCTCGATGGCATCGCCCTGCCCGACCCCGCGATGGCGCTTGCGGATGGCCACGCCGTCGATGTCCTCATCGACACGCTCCGCGCCGAGCCGCCCGGCACCGTCACCCTCTGCCCGCTCGGGCCGCTCACCAACATCGCCACGGCCTTCACGCGCGCCCCCGACATCGTTCCCCGCGTGGCCGAGATCGTGCTGATGGGCGGCGGCTACTTCGAGGGCGGCAACATCACCCCCGCGGCCGAGTTCAACATCTATGTCGACCCCGAGGCCGCCGACATCGTCTTCCGGTCCGGCGCGCCCCTGGTGGTGATGCCGCTTGACGTCACCCACAAGGCGCTGACCAGCCGCGCCTGGGTCGAGACGATGCGCGGGCTCGGCACCGAGGTCGGCCGCGCGGTGGCCAGCTGGACGGATTTCTTCGAACGCTTCGACACCGCCAAGTACGGCAGCGAAGGCGCCCCCCTGCACGATCCCTGCGTCATCGCCTACCTGATCCGGCCCGACCTCTTCCACGGCCGCCATGTGAACGTGATGATCGAGACGAAGGGCGAATTCACCCTCGGCGCCACCGTCGCCGACTGGTGGCGCGTCTCGGGCCGCGAGCCCAACGCGATGTTCATGGGCGGGGTGGACCGGGAGGGGTTCTTCGGGTTGTTGACGGAGAGGGTGGAAAGGTTGTGAGGCGGAAACAAATCGCGTAGTCATGTCAAGGCACTAGTTGGAGTAAGTGGGAATGATCCTCGCGGACACTGACATACAAGATCAACTCTCTGTGATCTACTTGTCCGCCCTAGGGTCAGGACCCATTAATCGGCTTGAGGCCTCCCTGCCTGCGTGATTCAAGCTCCCGAACTGACGGGGGTGATCATGAGCAATCTATTCTGGCTGACGGACGAGCAGGTGGAGCGGCTGAGACCGTTCTTTCCGAAGAGCCATGGCAAGCCGCGCGTCGATGATCGGCGGGTTTTGAGCGGCATAATCTTCATCAATCGCAATGGTTTGAGGTGGTGCGATGCGCCGAGGGAGTATGGCCCTCCGAAGACGCTCTACAACCGATGGAAGCGGTGGGGGGACATGGGGGTGTTTGCCCGGATGATGGAGGGCTTGGCCTCCGAGGGCACCGAGCAAAAGACCATCATGATCGACGCGACCTATCTCAAGGCGCACCGCACGGCTTCGAGCCTGCGGGCAAAAAAGGGGGGCCAGATGACCAGCGCGGGCGCCTGATCGGGCGCACGAAAGGCGGGTTGAACACCAAGTTGCATGCCGTCACCGATGCTGACGGCCGCCCGATCCGCTTCTTCATGACTGCCGGCGAGGTCAGCGACTACACCGGTGCGGCCGCCCTGCTGGACAGCCTGCCGAAGGCCGAATGGCTGCTTGCCGACCGGGGCTATGATGCTGACTGGTTCAGAGATGCGTTGAAAGACAAGGGGATAAAACCATGCATCCCGGGCCGGAAGTCGCGCGGCAAACCCATCAAGCACGACAAACGCCGCTACAAGCGCCGCAACAGGATCGAGATCATGTTCGGCCGGCTGAAGGACTGGCGACGCGTCGCAACCCGCTACGACAGATGCCCGAAGGTCTTCCTCTCCGCCGTCGCTCTCGCCGCAACCGTCATGTTCTGGCTATGAAAGGAGAACGAGTCCTGACCCTAAGCACGAGCTCAAGAATTTCAGGCTGTTGCCGAGAAATGGCGGTGCGGAGAACCGCTTCGTTGTTCGCTTTTACATCTGCTCCCAACAGAATTGTCTCTCGCACAGCATCGAAGTGATCACTGTTCATCGCCGCCAAGAGCGGGGTCAAACCACCAGTTTCTTTATTGATATCAGCCCCGGCCGCATAGAATTGCTTTATAAATCCGACATCGCCAGATTTGGCGGCCAAGTTTAATGCTCCCTGTAAATCGATTTTACGCATAATTACCTCCCAAAAGAAGATACCAATACCATTGCAAATAAACATGTGTCAATTTTGCTGACCTAAATGATTTGATTCAGGGAAAGGTTAGGCACAGTTTCTTTGTTTATAATTTTCTGGGTTTCCGTACTGAACCTTATCGCTTTGGAAATTCAAATCGTATTGATCCGCGCCAGGGCGCGGGCAAGTGTTGAACGGTCTGCGCCGAAACGGCGGGCGGTTTCGGCTACGGAAATCCTCTCCTGCGCGATGGCGCGGTGGGCGGCGATAATCGTGTCGATGTCCAGAACCGGCGGGCGACCCAGTTTCTGGCCACGCTTGCGGGCGGCTTCGAGGCCCAGCGTGGTGTTCTCGGCGATGATGTCGCGCTGAAACTCGGCGAAGGCGCTGAACAAGTGATAGACCAGCTTGCCGCCCGGCGTCGTGGTGTTGATCCCCTCGCTCAAGGAACAGAAGTGGATTTCCTCCTTCTGGAACCGCACCAGCAGATCGGCCAGGTGCAGAACCGAGCGCCCCAGCCGGTCGAGCTTGAAGACCACCACGGTATCCCCGGCGCGCAGCTCGGCCAGCATGGCGTCCAGCCCTGAACGGCTGGCCAGTTTTCCCGAGACGCCGTGATCCTCGAAGATCAGGTCGCACCCGGCCGCCTCCAGCCCGTCGCGCTGCATCCGCAGTTTCTGGTCCTTGGTGGAGACGCGCGCATAGCCGACCTTCCGGCCCGGCGCGGCGATCAGCGGCCAAGCGGACATTTCGGCCTCCCCTGTTCACAAACGAACCTTTCTGAACAGGGAGCATCCGGGGA
>JBJXFU010000139.1:0-7392 GCA_046155885.1 Paracoccaceae bacterium | reverse complement strand
GGCGGCGCCGAAGAACCCGCTCAGGACCTGGGCCGGAACCAGCGCGAAGGCGGCGTCGAGCAGCTTTTCGGCCGCGCCGGTTGGCAGCAGGATCTCCTGTCCGGCGGCGACGGTCAGGCCCTCGCAGTTGCCGAGCGCGCCGGGCGGAATGAGCACCGCCGGCGATCCCGCATCGCCCGCACCCCGGCGCACGATGCCGGTGACGGGCGAGAAGCCACCGTCGAAGGTGGCGATGCGCATTCCCGGCGTCACCTCACCGGCGCGGACCCAGCCGGCCTCGGTTTCGACCAGCGCGTCCGACGCCATGCCGCAGTCGCGGCGGCCATGCTGCGGGGCCGGCCGCAGGGGCGCCAGCGCGAAGGCGGGGTCAAGGCGGAAGGCAAGGGGCGAAGGCATGAACATGGGCGTGCTCCCGAGTTAGCGTTGTATCTTAAGCCTTGCGGCGACAAGTCTGATAAACAACAGAAATTTGCCATTATCCTGACATCGCGGCGACGATGTTGCGGCACTTTTTCGCCGCGAAACGCAATCGGCCCGGCCGATCGTGGTTTATGGCCGCGCCGTCATCGCCCTTAACGCTTCATGCACCCTGATCGGCGGGGCCGGCCGGCCGGGCGGGCGATCACGAAACCGAGTCGCCCGGCGCGGCGCGCTGGAAAGGCCCGGCCGTTTCGGGCTATTGGGGCCGGGAAGGGGCTGCCGGCGCGGCCGCCCGCAACCACGGAGCCCGGCCCGGCATGCTCGAACTCCTGACCAACCCCGCTGTCTGGGCATCGTTCGTGACGCTCACGATCCTGGAAATCGTGCTTGGCGTCGACAACGTCATCTTCATCTCGATCGCAGCCGCCCGGCTGCCCCCCGCGCAACGCCGCCGCGCCCGCTTCATCGGCCTCGCCGGGGCGCTGATCCTGCGGGTGGTCCTGCTGTTCTCGATCACCTGGATCGTCACCCTGTCGCGGCCGGTGGTGACCGTGCCGCTTCCGGGCGGCGAAGGGCTGGGGCTGTCGTGGCGTGACATTATCCTTCTGGCGGGGGGGCTTTTTCTGATCTGGAAGGCTTCGACCGAGATTTTCGCCGAGGTCGAGGGCGAGGAACACGCGCAAAGCGCGGCCGCCAGGGCCACCATGTCCGCCGTCATCGCGCAGATCATGATCCTCGACCTGGTGTTCTCGATCGATTCGGTCATCACCGCCGTCGGCATCGCCGACCATGTCGAGGTGATGATCGCCGCCGTCATCATCGCGATCCTCGTCATGATGGCCGCCGCCGAACCCATCGCCGAATTCGTCAGCGCACACCCCTCGACCAAGATGCTGGCGCTGGCCTTTCTCATGATGGTCGGCATGGCGCTGCTGGCCGATGGGCTGCACTACCATGTCGAGCGCGGCTTCATCTACGCCGCGATGGTCTTCGCCGGGGCGGTGGAGGGGCTGAACCTCTGGCGGCAGAAGCGGCGGAGGGCGGCGAAGGCGCAGTGAGGACGCACCGAGGACGTGCTTGCAGGGGCGCGCTGAAGCCGCCCCGGCGGCCCCGCATTTTTCCCCTTGCGGGGCGGTCGGGGAGTTTATACATCGCTCCCACCCAAGGAAGCGGGCGTAGCTCAGGGGTAGAGCATAACCTTGCCAAGGTTAGGGTCGTGAGTTCGAATCTCATCGCCCGCTCCAGAATTCCGGCCTGAGGCAAGCGGCGCGGCGGGGCCCCTAGCCTTGGCCGGTGGCGGACCCTCGCCCAAGCGGGACTGTCCCCGGGTTATCCTCAACCGTGGCGAAACCGTGGCACTTTTGCAGCAAACGCGGCGATTCCGCCACAATTTTTACGGTTTGTTGACAGATTCAGTCATTTCTGGCGGTAATCCGCCCAACGAGCAGCCCGGCGGAAAAAAAGCCGGAGTAAATGTAGAGGTGCAAGATGCGTAACTTTATCGGTACGTTCGGTTCGTTGTCTGTTGTGGCCCTGGTGTCGATGGCACCCACGGCCAGCCAGGCGAAGGCGCTCTTCTCGCCCTTCACGGGGGCTTTCAAGGGCAACTACGAGGATCTTTGCGAGATCCGCAAGATCCGGAAAAACCAGCTCAACCTGCTTCGCCAGCGCGAGGATTTCCCGGAGCTCCTGCGCTACACGCTGGAGAACTGCCCGGGCTTCGGCAACCTTCTTGCCGACGGCGCCGTTGCCACCATCGCCGGAGACGACGATGACAGAGGCGACAACGGGACCGGCGGTGGCGGGAACGGCGGCGGCGGTGGCGGCGGCGGCGAAGGCGGCGGCGGCGGGAACGGCGGCGGCGGCGGCGGGAACGGCGGCGATGTCGATGGCCCCGGCAAGAACGTCGGCGGTCCGGGCAAGAACGTCGGCGGTCCCGGCAAGAACGAGGGCGGCCCCGGCAAGAACACGGGCGGCCCCGGCAAGAACGAAGGCGGCCCCGGCAAGAACGAGGGCGGCTCGGGCGACGTGGACGGCCCGGGGGCCAACAACGGCGGGATCTGACCGCCGTTGAGGTTGGCCATCAGGCCGGGGCGGGAACGCCCCGGCCTGTCGGCCTTCAGAGACTGGCGACCGCGAAGACGCCGCCGGCGAACACTGCGGACCAGCGCTGCGGCGCGTTCGGGTCCTGCATCCGGATGAAGGAATACCCCGTCCGGTCCCAGCGCGAGACACGGTCGGTCAGGTTGTCCAGCACGTAGTCGCCCTTCTCGGTCCGCACCACAAGCACGGCATGCGGCTGGCGCGAGCGGTCGAGGACGGTGGCGATCAGCAGCCGGTCACCCGCCACGCCGAGCCTGAGAAGCCTGAGCTTCTTCAAAAGCACGAGATCCTCGCAATCCCCGCCGCGGCCCGAGGGCAGCGACCAGTAATCCTCGGCGCCGTACTGGCTTTCGTCGGCGATCTGGCGGACCTGGTCGTTGACGCTCATGGTGACCTGGCGCGCCAGCGACATCACGTCGTTCTGCGCCGCCGAGGTGCCGCCGCCGGCGCAGGCCCAGGAAAGCCGGCCGCACAGGCCCGCGAACCCGGTCGGCGCGGCGATCCGCTGGCCGGGGTTCAGATAGCCGTCCGCCCGCGCCGGCGCGCTGCCGGCCGAAAGAACGGCGGCGAGCACAAGCGCGGTTCCGAACGCGGCGCGAAGCCGGCCGGCGGCCCGCGCAATCGCGCGGCCGATGCGGCGGGGCATGGCTCCGCCGTGCGGGTTTCTGACGTGGTCGAATGTTGGCAGCATCGATTCCACCCTTGCATTGACCCCACCCCGTCATCAGTCCAATCGCAAGGGGTTAATTTGTGATCGGATCGTGGCAAGACCTTGTTCCGCCGATGGCGGACGTGAACAAATCGTTGCCGAAATGGCGACGATCGCGGGAATCCCGCCGGCGCGGTTCTTGCAGCGCCGCGCGGACGTCCTATAAGCGGCTGACCGGCAAGGAGGATTCGTCATGCGCAGGGCAGAAGTCAGCCGCAGGACCGCCGAAACCGAGGTGACGGTCGCCCTGGACCTCGACGGGACGGGGACCTACGCCAACGCCACCGGGATCGGCTTTCTCGACCATATGCTCGATCAGTTAGCGCGCCATTCCCTGACCGACCTCACGGTGCGCACAACCGGCGATCTGCATGTCGACGACCATCACACCGCCGAGGATACCGGCATTGCGATCGGCCAGGCGCTGGCGCGGGCGCTGGGCGACAAGCGCGGCATCCGGCGCTATGGCCACTTCGCGCTGGTCATGGACGACGCGCGGGTCGACGCCGCGCTCGATCTGTCGGGGCGGCCGTTCCTGGTCTGGAACCTCGCCTTTCCGACCCAGAAGATCGGCAGCTTCGACACCGAACTGGTGCGCGAGTTCTTTCAGGGGCTGGCCACCCACGGCGGCATCACGCTGCATGTCGACCTGGTCCACGGGCTGAACAGCCACCATATCGCCGAAGCGGCCTTCAAGGCGGTGGCCCGCGCGCTCCGCATGGCGGTCGAACCCGATCCGCGGATGGCGGGCGCGCTACCCTCGACCAAAGGCGCACTCTGAGGCGGCGGCAGGGGGGCTCTGCCCCCCCTTCCCCCCCGGGATACTTGAGGACCGAAAATGGCAGGGGCGGCGCGGAACGGGGGCGGGGGCGGGCTGACGGTTCTGGTGGACTATGACTCCGGCAACCTGCATTCCGCCGCCAAGGCCTTCGAACGGATGGCGCGGGAAGGCGCTGGCGGCGCCGTCCTGGTCTCGGCCCGGCCCGGCGACGTGGCGCGGGCGGACCGGATCGTGCTGCCCGGCGACGGCGCCTTTCCCGCCTGCCGGGCGGCGCTCGACGCGGTGCCGGGCCTCGTTCAGGCGCTGGAAGAGGCGGTCGTGGGCCGGGGCGTGCCGTTCCTCGGCATCTGCATCGGGATGCAGATGCTGGCCGACCGCGGACAGGAATACCGCGAGACCCCGGGCCTTGGCTGGATCGGCGGCGAGGTGGAGCGGATCGCGCCCGCCGACCCCGCGCTGAAGGTGCCGCACATGGGCTGGAACGATCTGGTGATCGACCGGCCGCACCCGCTGACCGGGGGGATCGCGACCGGCGATCACGCCTATTTCGTTCACTCCTACCGGCTGCGGGTGGCCGACCCGGCCGACCTGGTCGCGCATGCCGAATACGGCGGGCCGGTCACCGCAATCGTCGCGCGCGGCAATGTCGCGGGCACCCAGTTCCACCCCGAGAAAAGCCAGAAGGCCGGCCTCAGGCTGATCGCCAACTTCCTGAACTGGCGCCCGTGACCGCCGCGGGGTAAACCCGCCGGGCGAAGATTTGCCGGAGGCACGACGATGCGCGCGATCGCGGTCTTTCTTGAAACCATCGCGGACGAGGCGACGTTCGCCGACTACCGTGCCCGGGTGATCCCGACGCTTCAGCCCTTCGGCGGGGTGTTCCTGGTGCGCGGCGGGGCGTTCAGCCTGCTGGAAGGGCGGATGCCCTGCGAACGGGTCGTGCTGGTCGAGTTTCCGTCGCGGGACGCGGCCGAGGGCTGGTACGCATCGGCGGCCTACCGGGCCATCCTGCCGCTGCGCCTCGCCTCAGCGCGGGGCGACGCCTTCATCGTCGACGCGGTGTCCTGAGGCGGCTCACTGCGCGGCGCGCGTCCAGACCCCGCCTTCCCGGCAGATGCCGAAGCGGCAGCCCGAGACGGTCAGCCGGTCGCCATCGAGCACGAGTTTCGAGCGGTATTCGGCGTCGCGGTCGGGGGAATAGATCATCCCGCGATAGCGCCCGTCGCCGTCCGGCGCGGTATCCCAGATGATCTTGCGACCGATATTGGGCGAGGCAAACTCGCTGCCGTCGGCGTGGAAGGCGCGGGTCAGGGTGCCGCAGAGGGCTGCGCCGCAGGGCGCGACCTCGATCAGGCCGGAATTTCCGTCGTCGTCCCCGGCGGTGCGCCAGAGCCCTTCCAGCGGGTCAGCCAGCGCCGGGGCGGCGGCCAGAAGCGCCGCGGCGAAGGTGGCGAGCATCGGTTTCATCGGCGGTCCTCCCCTAGTTTTCCCGGCCGGAGTGTCGTACCGGCCGGGCGCGGAGGCAAGTGCGACGTGAGGTTTGCGCAAGCCCGCGCCCTGTGCGAGAAGCCCGGCCGAAGCAGCGGCCCGGGCCCCGACGATGATCCTTTACCCCGCCATCGACCTGAAAGACGGCGCCTGCGTGCGGCTGCTTCGCGGCGACATGGCCAAGGCCACGGTCTTCGGCACCGACCCCGCCGCGCAGGCCCGCGCCTTCGAGGCGGCGGGAGCCGGGTGGCTGCACCTGGTGGACCTGAACGGCGCCTTTGCGGGTCGTCCGGTGAACGCCGACGCGGTCGGGGCGATCCTGTCGGCCGTCCGCATTCCGGTGCAGCTTGGCGGCGGCATCCGCGAGATGGGGGTGATCGGGGACTGGCTTTCGCGGGGGGTCGCGCGGGTTATCCTCGGCACCGTGGCGGTCGAGGACCCGGGGCTGGTGCGGCAGGCGGCGCGGGCGTTTCCGGGGCGGATCGCGGTGGGGATCGACGCGCGGGGGGGGCGGGTGGCGACAAGGGGCTGGGCCGAGGACACGGCAGTCATGGCCACCGAGATGGCCCGCTCGCTCGAAGACGCGGGTGTCGCGGCGATCGTTTACACCGATATCGACCGCGACGGTGCGATGGCGGGGCCCAATGTCGCGGCGACCGAGGCGCTGGCCTGTGCGGTCGGGGTGCCGGTGATCGCCTCGGGGGGCGTTTCGCGGCTGGCCGATCTGATCGCGCTGCGCGACACGGGGGTGATCGCGGGGGCGATCACGGGGCGGGCGCTTTATGACGGGGCGCTGGACCTGGGCGAGGCGCTGGCGGCGCTGCGCTGAGGGGCCTCAGGGCAGCGGTCCGGTCTGCCAGAGCCGCACCTTCAGCCCGCCGTGCAGAACCGGCGGCCCCGGCGGCAGGAAGGGCAGGCCGGTGGCCCGCGCCAGGCCTTCGTCGGTGGTGACGATGGCGGCGCGCCAGCCAGCGAAGCGATCCAGCAGCACCTGGCCGAAGGCTCCGTACAGGGCGAAGAGCGGCTTGCGCTCGCCGATCCGCGTGCCATAGGGCGGGTTGGCGATGACCAGGCCCGGCGGCAGGCCTTCGGGCGGGCAAAGGTCGCTGACCGGCTGGCGGGCGAAGCGGCAGAGGGGGGCCACCCCCGCCCGTCCGGCATTCGCCTCGGCCCCCCGGATGGCGCCTTCGTCGCGGTCGAAGCCGAAGCAGCGCGGCGGGCCTTCGGCGGTTGCCGCCGCGCCCGCCAGGCCGGTGCGCAGCGCCGCCCAGCGGCCCGGATCGAAGGTCGCGAGCCGCTCGAAGGCGAAACCGCGCGACCGGCCGGGGGCAAAACCTGCCGCGATTTCAGCGGCTTCGATGATGAATGTGCCCGACCCGCACATCGGGTCGACAACCGGCTCGCGACCGTCAAGCCCGGCGGCGCGCAGCAGCATGGCTGCCATCGTTTCGCGCATCGGGGCCTTGCCGGTCGCCACCTTGGCGCCGCGCTTGTGCAGCGGCTCGCCCGAGGTATCGACGCTGAGAGTGACGCGGTTGTCGTCGAGCCGGGCGAGGACGCGGACCGGGGCCTCCGATCCGGCGGCATCCTCTGCCCCGCCGCCCGCCGCGATCACCACCGCGCCCAGTTCTTCGGCGATGGCCCGCGCGATGCGGTCGCGGGCGGCGCCGGCGTGCCAGATCTGCGAGGCATGCGATGTGGCTTCGACCACGACCGGCACGTCGGGGCGAAGTACTTGTTCCCAAGGGAATTTCCGTGCCCGCTTGTCAAGCTGCGCGGGGTGGAAGGCGAGGAATTCCCCGATCCGCGCCAGCACCCTGACCGCGCCGCGAAGGCAGAGGTTGGCGCGCCAGACTTCGGGCCAGCCGCCGGTGAGGCTGACGCCGCCGGG
>JBJXFU010000131.1:0-25918 GCA_046155885.1 Paracoccaceae bacterium | reverse complement strand
GCGGTGCCCCGCCGCCTGCCCGCCCAGGCCGGGGGCGAACTGGCGGGGGTCTACACGGTCAGGACGCTGGCCGATATCGACGCGATGAAGCCGGAATTCGCGTCCGGCAGGCGCCTTCTGGTCGTTGGCGGGGGGTATATCGGGCTCGAGGCCGCCTCGGTCGCGGCGAAGCTCGGGCTTGACGTGACGGTGATCGAGATGGCCTCGCGCATCCTGCAAAGGGTCGCGGCGGCGGAAACCTCGGACTTCATCCGCTCGGCCCATCTGTCCCACGGGGTGATGATCTACGAAGGCATCGGCCTCGTCCGGCTGACGGGCGAGGGCCGGGTCACCGGCGCCGTCCTGACCGACGGGCGCACCATGCCGGTGGATTTCGTCATCGTCGGCGTCGGCATCACGCCGGCCACCGCGCTCGCGGATGCAGCCGGGCTGGAGATCGACAACGGCATCCGCACCGACGAGCTTGGCCGCACCTCCGACCCGGCAATCTGGGCGGCGGGGGACTGCGCGTCGTTTCCGTGGAAGGACGGGCGGCTGCGCCTCGAATCGGTCGGCAATGCCATCGACATGGCCGAGGCGGTGGCGGCGAACATGCTGGGCGCCGGGGTTCCCTATGCCGCGCAGCCGTGGTTCTGGTCGGATCAGTTCGACATCAAGCTGCAGATCGCGGGGCTGAACACCGGCTACAACCGGATCGTGACGCGGCCAGGCGAAGAGGGGGCGGTGTCTTTCTGGTACTACCGCGACGGCGCGCTTCTGGCGGTGGACGCGATGAGCGACGCGCGCGCCTATATGATCGGCAAGCGGCTGATCGAGATGGGGAAATCCCCGGACCCCGCGGTCATCGCCGACCCGGCGGCGAACCTGAAGGGGCTGCTCAGGTAGTGCGCATAGTCGGCGGCGAACGGCGCGGGCTGAAGCTTGCCGAAGTGGGCGACGGCGACCCCGCCGCGCATCTGCGGCCCACCCCCGACCGGGTGCGCGAGGCGGTCTTCAACCTTCTGACCAACGGCCCGGCGGGTGACCGGGTGCGGGGGCAGCGCGTGCTCGACCTCTTCGCGGGAACCGGCGCGCTGGGGCTCGAGGCGCTGTCGCGCGGCGCGGCGCAGGCCATCTTCGTCGATGACGGCCGGGTGGCGCAGGCGCTGATCCGGCGCAACATCGCCCTGATGCGCGCCGAGGCGGCGGCCGACCTGCTTCGCCTCGACGCCACCCGCCTCGGCCCGAACGGCGGCGCGCCCTTCGCATTGGTCTTCCTCGACCCGCCCTACGGACAAAGCCTTGGGGAACGCGCGCTGGCCTCCGCGCTGGAGGGCGGCTGGCTCGCGCCCGGGGCCTGCGTCGTCTGGGAAGAGGCCGCCGACCCCGCGCCCCCCCCGGGCTTCGCCGTGACCGACCGGCGGCGCTATGGCGGTACCTCGGTCACCCTTCTGCAGGGTCACGGCGGGGCGGGCTGACCCCGTCGCGGTCCCCCACCCCGGCCACCCCCACCCTGACCCTCCTCCGGCGGGGGAGGGAAGCGCCAGATCGCGAAGGTCTGGTCGGCCCGCCTTTCCCTCCCCCAACCGGGGGGAGGGTCAGGGTGGGGGCGGGTCGGCACAAAGCGGAGGTCAGGGTTGCGGGCCGCGCCCCCATACCCCTACCCCCCGGTGGGATGGAACCGCCCGGCGGGCGACGGCGTGAAAATCTCGCATCCCGTCGCGGTCACGCCCACCGAATGCTCGAACTGCGCCGACAGCGACTTGTCGCGGGTCACCGCCGTCCAGTCGTCGGCCAGAACCTTGGTCTCGGGCCGCCCGAGGTTCACCATCGGCTCGATGGTGAAGAACATGCCTTCTTCCAGCATCGGCCCGGTCCCGGCCCGCCCGTAATGCAGCACGTTCGGCGGCGCGTGGAACACCCGGCCGAGGCCGTGTCCGCAGAAATCCCGCACCACGCTCATCCGGTGCGCCTCGACATGGGCCTGGATCGCCTGCCCGATATCGCCGAAGCTGTTGCCGGGGCGGACCTCGGCGATCCCCTTCATCAGCGCGTCGTGCGTGACCTGGATCAGGCGAGCAGCCTTGGGGTCGGCGGTGCCGGCCACGTACATCCGGCTGGTGTCGCCGTACCAGCCGTCGACGATCACCGTCACGTCGATGTTCAGGATGTCGCCGTCCAGCAGCCGGTCGTCACGGCGGCGTTTCTCGAGATCCCGCGATATGGTCTCGGCCCCGCTTTTCGGGATCGGCTCGCCCGGGATCCCGTGGCAGACGACATGGTTCACGCTGATGCACGAGGCATGGCGGTAGCCGCGGTAGCCGATCGTCGCCGATATCGCCCCGGCCGCCCTGACCCGGCCCGCGATGAAGTCGTCCAGTTCCTCGGTCGCGACCCCGGGCGCGACCAAGGCCGCGACCTCGTCGAGGATTTCGGCCGCCAGCCGCCCGGCGCGCCGCATGCCCTCGAAGTCTCCGGGTTCATAGATGCGGATGCCGTCCTTGGTCAGGTGGCCGCGGGGCTCGTCCACTGGGCCCTCTCCTTCGCCAGCGGTGGTCGGTTCGCCCGTCTAGATAGTCAAGGATTCCCGGCTTGGCCAGACCTCGGCGCTTTGCGAACCGCCCGGCCGGGGACTATACCGCTCACAGTCCCACGAGCCAGCCGTCCGCCGGAGACACCCATGCCGAACCCCACTGCCGCCATTCTGATCATCGGCGACGAAATCCTTTCCGGCCGGACGCGGGACGCCAACGCGCACTACCTTGCCGGCGAGCTCACCCGCATCGGCATCGACCTGCGCGAAATCCGGGTCGTGGCGGACGAACACGGCCGCATCGTCGAGGCGGTGAACGTCCTCCGCGCCGCCCATGCCCATGTCTTCACCTCGGGCGGCATCGGCCCCACCCATGACGACATCACCGCCGATGCCATCGCCGCCGCCTTCGGGGTGCCGCTGGCGGTCCGCGACGACGCCCGCGCGATCCTTGCTGCGCACTACGCCCGCTCGGGGCTTGACTTCAACGCCGCCCGCCAGCGCATGGCGCGCATCCCGCCGGGCGCGACCCTGATCGACAACCCGATCTCGGCCGCCCCCGGCTTTTCGCTGCACAACGTCCATGTCATGGCGGGCGTGCCCAACATCTTCCAGGCGATGGTCGCTTCGCTTCTGCCGCGCCTTGCCGGCGGCGATCCGGTGCTGAGCCAGACGCTTCGAGTCGATTTGGGCGAAGGCGTGATCGCCGAACCGCTGGCGGCGCTTGCCGCCGAATTCGCCGACCTCAGCTTCGGCTCCTATCCCTTCGTGCAGAACGGCGCCTATGGCGCGAACCTTGTCGTCCGGGGCACCGACGCCAAGCGGCTTGACGCGGCGATGGTCCGGCTTGCCGCGCTTTTCCCCGGCCGGCTTGCGTGAAGCGGCTTTTCGACACGCTGGAAGCCACCTGGCCCGCCGCCGCGCTGCATCGCGCCGGCCCCTGGCTGATCCGAGAGGGCAGGGGTGGCGGGCAGCGCGTCTCGGCCGCCACCGCCGAAGCGGACTGGGCCGAAGCCGACATCCCGCTGGCCGAAACGGCGCAGGCGGCGCTCGGCCAGCCGCCGCTCTTCCTTGTCCGCGATGGCGAGAAGCGGCTTGACGCAGCGCTTGCTGCCCGGGGCTACCGTGTCCACGACCCCGTCTTCCTCCGCGCCGCCCCGGTCGGCGCCGTCGCCGTGCCGGTCCCTCCGCTTTCGGCCTTCCCGCACTGGCCGCCGCTCGCCATCGCCCGCGAAATCTGGGAAGACGGCGGTATCGGCCCGGCGCGGCTGGCCGTGATGGACCGGGCGGGCGGTGGCAAGACCGCGATCCTGGCGCGCACCGGTGACCGGGTCTCGGGCGTGGCCTTCCTGGCGCTGCACGGGGATGAGGCGATGCTGCACGCGCTGCACGTCACCCGGGCCTTCCGTCGGCAAGGTTCCGCCGTCAACATCATGCGCGCCGCCGCCGATTGGGCCCAAGATCATGGCGCGGAACGCATTTCCGTCGCTGTCACGCAGGCCAACACGGCCGCCAACGGCCTCTACGCTTCCCTCCCGATGCCGATTGTGGGAGAATACCGCTACCGAGTGAAATGAGCCCGCGAGAGGCCTGAGCAGTTGACGCGCACCCGATCACGACGCCCGGCGGCGGTGCTGGCACGCATCTGCCTTCCGCTGGCGCTTGCGGTCGCGCCCATTGCCGCCGCTTCCGCCGCGCCGCTCGGCCTTCCCGCCGAGGCCCTTGAAACCGGCCGGTCCTTCGAACCGATGGGATCCGGCGAAGTTGCCGTCGGCCCTTGGTTCGACGGGGCGCTGCAGGTGATCGGGGCCGAGGGCGCGGTCAGCCAGGCGGCTTTCCGCATCGGCACCGACGCGCTGACGACGATGCAGATCATCGACCCGCTGAGGAGCGAGCTTCAGGCCCAGGGCTACCGTGTCCTTTTCGAATGCGAGACCGACCGCTGCGGCGGCTTCGACTTCCGCTATGGACTCGAGGTGCTGCCCGAGCCCGACATGCATGTGGACCTGGGCGACTTCCGCTATCTCTCGGCCGGGCGCGAGGGGCCGGAGGGGATGGAGTATGTCAGCCTTCTGGCCAGCCGTTCGTCGAACGCGGGCTATCTGCAGCTGACCAGCATCGACCCCTCGGCCCCGGTCGAGATTCCCGCCGCCTTCTCCACCAAGTCGCCCGACCCGGCCATCGCCGGGGTGGCCGTTCCCCAGGCTTTCCCCGCCACCGCCGAGGCGCCGCCCGTTCCGGCACCCGCCGCGACCCCCATCGCTCCAGTGGGGTTGGCCGAGGCGATCGGTGCCGAGGGCAAGGCGACGCTTGACGACCTGCGCTTCGCCAGCGGCTCGGCGGAACTCGCGGCGGGCCGCTATGCCTCGCTCGACGCGCTTGCGGCCTTCCTCGCCGAAGACCCCGCCCGCCGCGTCACTCTTGTGGGGCATACCGACGCGACGGGCGAGCTTTCCGCCAACATCGCGCTGTCGAAGCGGCGCGCGCAGTCGGTGCTGGACCGGCTGGTTTCCGAGTACGGGGTGGCGCCCGCGCAGCTTGACGCGCAGGGCGCGGGTTATCTTTCGCCGCGCGCCTCGAACCAGACCGACGAGGGGCGCCAGGAAAACCGTCGGGTCGAGGCGATGCTCGCCTCGACCCGCTGAAATCTTTCCGTCACACCCGCTGCCGAATTCGCAGTTCCGGTCACCGGCCGGCCGTCACCAGTTGTCGGGGCCCTTGTCGGTGAAGGCCTGCGCCAGGAAGTCGATGAAGGCGCGCACCTTGGGCTGCGTGAAGCGGCCCGGCGGATAGACCGCGTAGATGCCCAGCGTCTCGACCGGAAGGTCGTTGATCGCCTCTTCCACCAGCCCCTGCTTCATCGCGTCGGCATAGAGGAACGACGGCAGGTAGGCGATGCCGAGACCGGAGATCGCGGCGTTCAGAAGCGATTGCCCGTCGTTCACCGTCAGCCAGCCGGCAGTGCGGACCTGGCGCTTTTCGCCCGAGGGCGCGGTGATCTTCCAGACGTTGCCCGAGGCCTGATTGGAATAGTGCAGAAGCTTGTGTTCGTTCAGATCGTCGATCTTCTGCGGACGGCCGAATTTCTGGAAATAGGCGGGCGAGCCGATCATGCGCTTGGCGGTTTCGGTCAGCTTGCGGGCGCGCAGCGTGCTGTCTTCCAGCTCGCCCACCCGGATCGCCATGTCGAAACCTTCGCTGATCAGTTCGACGTAGCGGTTGTTCAGGACCATGTTCACCGTGATGTCGGGGTATTCCAGCAGGAAATCCCCCAGGATCGGCGACAGAAGGTTCACCCCGAAGTCGGTGGCGACCGAAATGCGCAGCAGGCCGGACGGGGCGGACTGCATCGAGGTGACAAGCGCATCCGCCTCGCCTGCGTCGTTCAGGACACGGCGGGCGCGGTCGTAATAGGCAAGGCCGATTTCGGTGGGCGACACGCGGCGGGTGGTACGGTTCAGAAGCCGCGCGCCAAGGCGGGCCTCCAGCGCGGAGACGTGTTTCGATACGGCGGACTTGGAAATCCCCATCTTCTTGGCAGCGTCGGTGAACCCCCCCTGGTCCACTACAGTGGCGAACGCTTCCATTTCCGTCAGTCGGTCCATTGTGCACCCGTCTAGAACATTGCCCGCCAAGGGCCGGTATCACCCCCAAATCGGGCAAGAATGCGGAGCGCCCCCGACAACACTGGGGTTTTATGCGGAAGCGATGGTGGCATTTCCGCCCGAGTGTCGCCGACGTGCAAACGCTGGCGGCGGTAGGGCGCCGGCGGGGGCGGTGCGGTCCCGGGGTTGGTATGAGTTTAGGGAATTTTTTCAGAAGTTTAGGGCAGTTCGCGACCAGCCTGGATCGCTTTTCATTCGTCCCCCCGCAACAGAGGGCGGCGCCCGCCCGTTCGCGCGGTCAGGCGCTGCCTGGGCCGCTTCGCGGCTGTTCCGGGCAAGGGGGACGGTGAGGTGGGGCAGGAAGAATGCAAAACGCCTTGAAGTGGCAACAAAACGGGCCGTCGAAGGCGCGCCCTTCCGCGCCCCCTTCGGATGTCACGCCCCGCTTTCCCTGCAGTGCCGGCGGAAGGCTTTCTTCAGAAGGTCGAGCTCGACCCTGAGCAGGTCGACTTCGGCGCGGATGTCCTCGTCCAACGGCGCACCGGCGACGATGGTGAAATGCCCCAGCGTCTCGCCCGTTCCGCCGTCGCGGACAAGGAACGTCTGCACCCCGTCCGACAGCAGCGCCACGGGGATCGGCACGCCCGCCAGCCATCCTTCGGCGCCCGCCGGCGCGGGACCCACGGTCACACCCTCCAGCGCCTGGCCCTGATGCAGCACCTCGACCGCCGGAGGTCCGCCCCCGCCGCCGCCCAGCAGTCCCTCCCAGCGCCCCGCCCGGATGTTCGACGAGATCAGCGCCATCTCAGACCTCGGCCCTCGGCCGGCGGCTGAGCGTCAGGTCGTTCAGCCGGACCGCGTTGAAGGCCGGGCCTTCGAAGATCACGTCCAGCCAGGCCTTCTCGATCCGCTTCTCGTTCAGCTTCGTATAGGCCAAGTCGAACTCGGCCACCGCCGCGCCCGCTTCGGGCGAAAGCTCGCGGACGATCTGTTCGGTGTTCGGCCCGTGGCGGATGTTCAGCCGAGCGAAGATCTCGATCGGCTTTTCGGTCCTGACCGAAAGATCGACCCGCACCACATGGCGCAGCCTTAGGCTTTTCGCCACCGTCTCGGGCAGATCGACCGCCAGCGACAGGAAGGTCCCGTCGAAGCCCAGCACGTCAAGCGACAGGGCGAACGGCGGCAAGGCCCCGTCGCCCGGGTTCCGGATTTGGCGAAGTGTCAGTTCCGACAGCTTGCAGTCGTGAAAGACCGTGACATCCGCACCCGCCGCCGTCCGCGTGCCAACCGCCGCGCGGCCGGCCGGCCGGATCGGTACGCAGAAGACATCGGGCCGCCAGGCCCAGTCCGAATGCAGCGGCCTCGGCGGCCCATCGCCGGATACCGCCAGCCGCGTCTCGGCCACGGTGAGAAGCCGGTCGATCTCGCGCCGCACCGCCCGCGCCCGACCCCGCAGCGACCGGAGCGAGCCGAGGTCCAGCCGCTCGGCCTCGGCCGCCGCGTTCGCCCAGCGGCGCATCGCCCGGCGTTCGGTGAAGGTGTCGAAAAGGGAAGTCAGCCTGCCCGCCATATCGCCTTCGGTTCTTCCGCGCCGCCCGTTCCCGGCAGCTTTGCGCGGCCATCCTAAGGCAAAGGTTAACCCCTGTCAGCCACCCCCTCAGGCAGAACCGCTCGCCCGCCGCACACGCGCGACGAAAGCGTCGAGCGTCGCGCGCTTGCCGGCGGCGGAAAGTGGCGCGGCGGCCGGCGCCAGCACCGACAGCGTGACGATCCGCCCCCGGATCAACAGGACGGCGCGCCAGTACTCCGGCTCGACCGCAACGCCCGCCATCGGTGCCGTGTCCCTGACGCGGAGAAAGAGCGTGTCGGCCGAGCGTTCGACCCCGGCCACCTCGACCGTCGCCGCGCGGCCCGCCCGGCTGAGCGCCGCGCGCCCCTCGGCCGAGCCGAAGAAGCGTGCCATTTCGGGCAGGACCGCCCCCATCGGCTCGCCGCCGGCCAGCCCCTGCCCGAGCACCGAGGCAGTCAGGATCGCCGGATTCGCGGGGCCGGTGGCGAAGGGCCCCGGCGCCAGCGCCGCGCAGCTACCCAGAAGCACAAAGGCCCGCGTCCCGTCGTCGCGGCTGCCCGCGCGGTCGGCGCAATAGCCCGGCGGGCCGGCGATGGTCACCGCGCCCCCGGCGACCGGCAGCGCCGTGGCGCCGCCGCCACCAGACGGCCCGGGCATCACGCAGGCGGCAAGCCCGGCCAGTGCGGCCAGCGCGGCAGGGGCCCGGCCCCTACTGGTCCATGTAGACATGCCGCTCGGCCTTGGCACCGGGATGCGTGACCGCGCCCCAGCGCGCCCCGCCGCAGAGCTTGGCGAACTTCCACACCGCGCCGGTCGCATAGGCGGTCTCGCGCGGGCCCTTCCAGCCGGCCTTGCGCGCCGCCAGTTCGGCATCGGACAGGGCCACCGACAACTCGCCCTTCACCGCGTCGATGGTGATCACGTCGCCATTGCGCAAAAGCGCGATCGGCCCGCCATGCGCCGCCTCGGGCCCCACATGGCCGACGCAGAACCCCCGCGTCGCGCCGCTGAAGCGCCCGTCGGTGATCAAGGCCACCTTCTTGCCCGCCCCCTGGCCGGACAGGGCCGCCGTCGTCGCCAGCATCTCGCGCATCCCCGGGCCGCCCGAGGGGCCTTCGTTGCGGATGACGATCACCTCGCCGTCGCGGTATTCCCGCGCCTTGACCGCCGCAAAGGCGTCCTCCTCGCATTCGAAAACCCGTGCCGGGCCGGCGAAGACCTGCTCGGCCTCGGTCATCCCCGCCACCTTCACGATGGCCCCGTCGGGCGCCAGGTTCCCCTTCAGCCCCACCACGCCCCCGGTCCTGGTCATCGGCGCGCCGACCGGATGGATCACCACCCCGTCTGCCTCGCCCCTTATTTCCTCAAGGCTCTCGCCCAGGCTCTTGCCCGATGCGGTGATGCAGTCGAGGTGAAGAAGGCCCGCCTTCGCCAGTTCCTTCATCACCACCGGCACCCCGCCCACCTCGTACAGGTCCTTGGCCACGTACTTCCCGCCCGGCCTGAGATCGACGAAATAGGGCGTGTCCCGCATGATCTCGGCCACGTCGAACAGATCGAAGTCGATCCCCGCCTCGTTGGCGATGGCGGGCAGGTGCAACGCCGCGTTGGTGCTGCCGCCGGTGCAGGCCACCACCCGCGCGGCGTTCTCAAGCGACTTCAGCGTCACCACGTCGCGCGCCCGGATGTTCTTTTCGATCAGGTGCATGACGGCGACACCCGAGGCCTCGCCGAACTGATCGCGGCTCTCGTAAGGCGCGGGCGCACCCGAGGAATTCAGCAGCGCGAGGCCGATCGCCTCGCTCACGCAGGCCATGGTGTTGGCCGTGTACTGCGCCCCGCAGGCGCCCGATGACGGGCAGGCCACCCGCTCCATGATGTCCAGTTCCGCCTCTGACATCGCACCGGCCTGCACCTTGCCGACCGCCTCGAACATGTCCTGCACTGTGATGTCCTGGCCCTTGTAGCGACCCGGCAGGATCGACCCGCCATAGATGAAGACCGACGGCACATTGAGCCGCACCATCGCCATCATCATCCCCGGCAGCGACTTGTCGCAGCCCGCCAGGCCCACAAGCGCGTCATAGCAATGCCCGCGCATCGTCAGTTCCACCGTATCCGCAATCGCATCGCGCGAGGCGAGCGAGGACCGCATCCCCTCGTGCCCCATCGCGATGCCGTCGGTGACGGTGATGGTGGTGAACTCGCGCGGTGTGCCGCCGCCCTTCTTCACCCCGTGCTTGACCACCTGCGCCTGCCGGTTCAGCGCGATGTTGCAGGGCGCGGCCTCGTTCCAGCAGGTGGCGACCCCCACCCAGGGCTGGTGGATTTCCTCCTCAGTGATCCCCATCGCGTAGAAATACGACCGGTGCGGCGCCCGCGCGGGGCCTTCGGTCACGTGGCGGCTGGGCAGCTTCGATTTGTCGAAACGGCTGTTGGCGGGCATGCGTCTTCTCCCCGGAATGGCGTCGGGGGAAGGGATAGAGAAGCGGGGAAGGGGGGGCAAGGGCGGGGGTCTTGCGGATCGAACATACCCGGATCGGAGGGCCGACCGCGCCGACATCACCGGGCCTGACTCGTCCGGCAGGTACTTAGAGCACCCAATGCCCGCGCAGCTTAGACGCTGTGCCTCAACGGGCGAGAGCTACCAGTTCGCGGAAGTCTGTCTCTCGAAGGATGCGGATGGGGAAGCCTTGCAATACCAGTTCTTCGGCCTTTCGATACTTCGACGATTTCTCGTGTCCGGCGAGCCTCTGCACGTCAATGTCACCAACAACGAGCACGGTAGTCTTCGTCGTAACGCCGGTCACAACCTCACAACCGACTGCTGCTGCCAAGTCCGCTGCCTCGCGCCGAGAGATATCCAGCGCGCCTGTGAAGACCAATACTTCGCCGGCGAGGGGGCCGTCGGGATTGCCTTCGCGCTTGGCCGAGGCCAATCCTCCTAGAGCCAATATGGCAATCGGTTGCGAGGCGCGCTTAAGCCAGCCGCTAAGGTCGAGACCGCTTTCGCGCATCGCTGCCATGAGGATGTCGCCAGAAGCATTGGCGTCTTCAAGGGCATTGTGGTGTGCGAACGTGTACCCGATCCGCTTGCGGACATTGGCCAGTCCATAGCCCGCCCGCGCGCACTCAGCCTAGGTTCTGCGGGCCACACGGGCCGAGTCGAGCCACGAACAGTTCGGCGGAGCAAGGTCCCAACGGGCTGCGGCTTGTTGAATGGCAACGCGGTCGAAGTGAGTATGTGTGACGACGACCTGATCTGAAACCAACCGGTCAAGCTCATGAGCGACCTCCCTGAAGGTCGGCGCTCCAACGACGTCAGACTCCTGAATGCCATGTATGGAGATGTTCAAGAAGTCGAAGTAGTCCTTCGGGTCGATGAGGGAATACCACTCTGCGGCAAGTGCTCCATTCTCAAAGATCGCGGCGCCAATAGAACAAACCGACGCCATGTCAGCATTTGCGGTTTCCACATCGACGGCAACGAATCTCATGTCTCGATGGCTTCCAGCGCACCTTGCGGAACGATTGTGAGCGTCGTCTGCAAGCGCCGCAAGGTGCCCCATCGTCCTCGACCCGATGACCCGCCCGGTACAGGACCAACGGCGGCACACCACCTGAGAGTCGGATGCGACCCCTCGACTCACCCGACCCTGCCCCATTTCTCCGCCCCGCCCGGACCCCATTCCCTTCCGCCCCCTGCCACCCCATATTCCGCCCCGTGGGAGGACCATCATGGGTATCGTCGCGCTGATCGTCATCGGGGCCGCCGCCGGCCTTTTCGCCACCCGGATCATGGGGATCGAGGCCGGGCTGGTCCCGACCGTCTCGATCGGCATCCTCGGCGCGGTGATCGGCGGCTTCGTGCTGCGCGCCCTGATCGCGGTGATGGGCTGGTTCGCCGGCTTCGTCGGTGCGGTGCTGGGCGCCATGGCGCTGATCTGGCTGTGGAACCGTTACGGCCCGAGGGCCTGACCGCATGCTGGGCCTGCTGCTCTCCGGCGCCGCCTCGGCCGGGTCGCGGCTGACCTTCGGGCTGATCGCGCTGGCCATCTGGCTGATCTCGCGCCCCGGCGGCTGGGCCGTTCTGGTGGTGCTGGTCCTTGTGGGGCTGCGCTGGTTCCCCGAAACGCCGCCGGCCGCCCCCTGAGCCCGATCAGCCCGCCGGCTTCCTGCCCTTGAACGGCGCCATCCCCGCCCGCGCCAGCGCGTCCGCGCGCTCGTTCTCCGCGTGGCCCGCATGGCCCTTGATCCACTCCCAGCGCACCTTGTGCCGCGCCGCCGCCCGCTCGAGCCTCTGCCAGAGCTCGACATTCTTCACCGGCTTGCCGTCCGACGTCTTCCAGCCGTTCCGCTTCCAGCCGTGGATCCACCCCGTCACGCCGTTCTTCACATAGGCGCTGTCGGTGACGACGGTGATTTCCGACGCGCGCCGGAGGCTTTCCAGGGCCGAGATCGCCGCCATCAGTTCCATCCGGTTGTTGGTGGAAAGCGCCTCGCCCCCCGACAATTCGCGCTCGCGAAGCACCGCCTCGCCCGCGCGCGCCACCAGCAGCGCGCCCCAGCCCCCGGGCCCGGGGTTTCCCGAACAGGCGCCGTCGGTATAGGCGAAAAGCTCAGGCATGGCGGCCGACCGCCCGAAGGGGCGCGCTCACGCGCTCTCTCTCAGCACGCGCGGCACCTTGAACTCCACCCGTTCCACTGCGGTTTCGACCGTTTCGACCGTCACCTCGAACCGTGCGCGGACGGCGTCGATCACCTCGTTCACCAGCTCTTCCGGGGCGCTCGCGCCTGCGGTCAGGCCAAGCGACTTGATGCCTTCGAGCGCCCGCCAGTCGATTTCGGCGGCGCGCTGGACGAGTTGGGAATAGGCGCAACCCGCGCTGCGGCCGACCTCGACGAGGCGCATGGAGTTCGAGGAGTTGGGTGCGCCGATCACCAGGAGGGCGTTGATCCTGGGCGCGACGGCCTTCACGGCCTCCTGCCGGTTGGTGGTGGCGTAGCAGATATCTTCCTTCTGCGGACCCACGATGCCCGGGAACCGCGCCTTCAGCGCCGCGACCACCCCGGCCGTGTCATCGACCGACAGCGTCGTCTGGGTGATGTAGGCGAGCCTTCCGGGGTCGCGCGGGGCGATGCGGGCCACATCGGCGGCGGTCTCGACCAGGATCACCCCGCCCGCCGGAAGCTGGCCCATCGTGCCCAGCACCTCGGGGTGGCCCGCATGGCCGATCATGACCAGCTGCAGCCCCTCGGCATGGTGCCGCGCGGCTTCGATATGGACCTTGGTGACCAGCGGGCAGGTGGCGTCGACATGGATCATGTTCCGCGCCCGCGCCGCCTCGGGCACCGACTTCGGGACGCCGTGGGCCGAGAAGATCACCGGGCGGTCGTCAGGGCAGTCCGACAGCTCTTCGACAAAGATCGCCCCCTTGGCGCGCAAGCCGTCCACCACGAAGCGGTTGTGCACGATCTCGTGGCGCACATAGACCGGCGCGCCCCATTTCTGCAGCGCCATCTCGACGATCCTGATCGCCCGGTCCACGCCCGCGCAGAAGCCGCGCGGGGCGGCGAGGTAGAGGGTCAGGGGGGGCTTGGGCATCATGATCGCCGCGAGAGGTAAGGGGGCGGGGGGCGTCTGTCGAGGGGTTGCGATGTGGTTCTCGATCAACTAGTCTGCAAACCAGTCGGTTGAGGACATCATGAAACACGTTGGCGCGTTCGAGGCCAAGACACACCTGTCGCAGCTTCTCGATCTGGTCGAGGCCGGGGAAGAGGTGGTGATCACCAGAAGGGGGAAGGAAGTCGCGCGACTGGTGCCTTCCGAGGCAGCGAGGCAGGCGCGGAACGCGGAAGTGTTCAAGGAAGTACGACGTCTGCGGGAAGAGATCAGGACAACTTCAGGGTCTTTCACCACCGAGGAACTGATAGCGTTCAAGAATGAGGGGCGCCGGTGATCTCCGGCAGCGCTTCGCCGGTGATCGATTCCTCGTTTGTCCTTGCCTATCTGCTTCCCGATGAGACGATGACCGCCGAAGAAATCGCGGTCATCGAGGGAGCGCCGCTGGTTGCACCGGACCTCATCGTCTACGAGGTCGCAAACAGCATCGCCCTGGCACGCCGGAAGGGCCGCCTGGTCGATGGCCACGAGGTTGAGCTCGTCAACATATTCAGTCGGCTGCCCATCGAAACAGTCCCTTGCCGATCTGCGGCGGCACTGGTTATCCTGGCAAACCGCTATACCCTTACGGTCAATGATGCCGCCTATCTCGATCTCGCTATTCAGCGCGGAGCACCTCTGATCACGCGAGACAAGGCGCTGGCGGCGGCAGCGGAGGCTGCCGGAATGGCCGCCCCCTGACCCCTACCCGCCGCGCTGCCAGACTACCGGGAACCAGTCCTCGCGCAGCCGCTCTCCGGGCCTCATCCCGTGCCCGGGAAAGGGCGGCGAGGTCGGGCCCGGGCGTTCGACATAGCGCGCGTCGTCGCCGAGAAGGCGCAGCGAAAAGGCCCGCCGCCGCCGGTCCGTGGCGTTGCCGCGCGCGCCGTGCAGGGTGCGGTAGTCGAAGGCCACCGCGTCGCCGGGCTGCATCTCCCATTCCAGCACCGTCATGCCTTCGGCATCGGGGTCCGGGACGGGCATGTAGACCTCGGGGTCGGGGTAGAAGCTGGTATCGGCCAGCCAGCGCTTGGGCAACACCGGCTTCGGCCAGCGGTGCGACCCGGCCACGCAGCGCAGCGTCGCTTCGCGCACCGGGTCGAGCGGCACCCAGAAGCTCAGCGTCTGTTCGCCCTCGACGAAGTAATAGGGGCCGTCCTGATGCCAGGGGGTGGGCTTCGCCGTGCCCGGTTCCTTTACCAGAACGTGGTCGTGAAAGACCTGAACGGTGTCGGACCGCATCAGGTCGGCTGCGGCTTCGGCTACCGGACTTTCACGGATGACCCGGCCGAATTCCGGGATGTCGCGCCAGTTGCAGTAGCTGTCCCAGAACCGCCCAGGCTCGCCCGGGCGGGTGTTCTCAAAGGCGAAGTCCGCGGCCATCCCCATGTTGCGCGCGACACCGGCGCGAAGCTCTTCGACCCAGTCCGCTAGAAGCCCCGGGATCAGAACGGCGCCGTCGCGGGAATAGGCCTCGACCTGGGCCTGGGTGACCAGCGGATGGGGCATGGCGATCCTCCTGCCATTTGCGCCAGTCTGGCAGGCGGGCGCCCGGTCTGCAAACGGGCCGGAACGGAAACCGGGGCCCGAAGGCCCCGCTTCCCCGGTCGCGACGCCGTCAGCGCGGCGCGGCGGCGGCTTCTGGCGCGGGCTCGAGGCGGGGTTCGCGCGGCGGGCGGCCGATGACTTCGCGCAGCGCGTCAAGCTCGATGAAGTTGTCGGCCTGGCGGCGCAGCTCGTCGGCGATCATCGGCGGCTGCGAGCGGATGGTGGAGACCACCGATACCCGAACCCCCTGCCGCTGCAGGCTTTCCACCAGCGGCCGGAAGTCGCCGTCGCCCGAAAACAGCACGATATGATCGACCCGCGGCGCAAGTTCCATCGCATCGACCGCAAGCTCGATGTCCATGTTGCCCTTGACCTTCCGGCGGCCCTGCGCGTCGGTGTATTCCTTGGCGGGCTTGGTCACCATGGAGAAGCCGTTGTAGTGCAGCCAGTCGACAAGCGGCCGGATCGGCGAATACTCGTCGTTCTCCAAGAGCGCGGTGTAGTAGAAGGCGCGCAGAAGCTTGCCGCGGCGTTCGAATTCCTGGCGGAGGAGCTTGTAGTCGATGTCGAAGCCCAGCGCCTTGGCAGCGGCGTACAGATTGGACCCGTCAATGAACAGCGCCAGCCGTTCGTCCTTGTAGAACATCAATGTCGCCTTTCGAAATGCGAAAATGGGCGTTGCGTGCGGCACAGGCCGGGTGAGGTCCCCCGGATGGTCCTGAACGGCTGGGGAGTTTAGTCGAAACCCGAATGGTGACAAGCGCGGAGGGGTAAACTTATGTCACAATCGGCGGCGATCAGTCTGGGGGGTAACGCCACGTCAAGCGCCGGAGAGCCGCGCCTGACCTTGGCCGCGGCGCTTGCGAAACTCTTCGCGGCCGGGGTTGAGCCGGTCGCGGCAAGCCGATTCTATCGCTCGCCGGCGGTTCCCGCAGGGTCCGGCCCCGACTTCGTGAACGCCGCGGCGCTGGTTCGCACGACGCTCGGGCCCGGGGCGCTGCTGGCGCATCTGCATGCGATCGAGGCGATGTTCGGCCGCGTCCGCGAAGCGCGCTGGGGGGCGCGGACGCTCGACCTCGATCTTCTGCTCTACGGCGACGCGGTGCTGCCGGATCCGCCGACGGAACGCCGCTGGCGCGAACTGCCCGAACAGCTCGGGCCGGTCGAAACGCCCCCCACCCTGATCCTGCCGCATCCCCGGCTGGCCGAGCGCGCCTTCGTGCTTGTGCCGCTTTGCGAGATCGCGGCGACGCTCCGCCACCCGGCCACAGGCAGGACCGTCGCCGAAATGCGCGAGGGCTTGGGCGATGCGGCCGCGCACGGAGTTGTGCCGCTGTGAGCCCGATTCCACGCTTGTCAAGGCTTTCGCGAGCGCCTACATAGCGGCTTCCATCTCAGCCCTCGACACTGGAGTTCCCGATGGCCCGCGTGACGGTCGAAGATTGCGTTGACAAGGTTCCGAACCGGTTCGAACTCGTCATGCTCGCTGCCCACCGCGCCCGCGAGATCACCGCCGGTTCGCTCGCGACGGTCGAGCGCGACAACGACAAGAACCCGGTCGTGGCGCTGCGCGAGATCGCCGACGAGGCGCAGCCCGCGATGGCGCTGCGCGAGCGGATGATCGAAAGCCACCAGACCCAGATCGAGGTGGACGAGCCCGAGGACGACGCGATGGCGCTGCTGATGAGCGCCGAGATCGACCGGCCGGCGGTGGACGACATGTCGGAAGAGCGCCTTCTGCGCGCCCTGATGGAAGCGCAGGGGCAGGGCTGACGCCCGTCCCGCCGGGCAGGCGGACATGATCGACGTCGACGACCTGATCGCGCTTGTCCACAACTACAATCCGACGACCGATGCAGAGCTGATCCGCCGGGCCTACGATTACGGCCGGAAGATGCATGACGGGCAGCTTCGCCGGTCGGGCGAGCCCTATTTCACCCATCCCGTCGCCGTCGCCGCGATCCTGACCGAACAGCGGCTGGATGACGCGACGATCGTAACCGCGCTTCTGCACGACACCATCGAGGACACAAAGTCCACCTACCGCGAGATCGAGACCCGCTTCGGCGAAGAGATCGCGGAACTGGTGGACGGGGTGACGAAACTGACCAACCTGCAGCTGTCCTCGACCGAGACCAAGCAGTCCGAGAATTTCCGCAAGCTCTTCATGGCGATGTCCAAGGACCTGCGGGTGATCCTGGTCAAGCTTGCCGACCGGCTGCACAACATGCGCACCATCAAGTCGCTGGCCGCCGCCAAGCAGGCGCAGAAGGCGCGCGAGACGATGGACATCTACGCGCCGCTCGCGGGCCGGATGGGCATGCAGTGGATGCGCGAAGAGCTCGAGGACCTGGCCTTCAAGGTCCTGAACCCCGAGGCGCGGAACTCGATCCTGCGGCGGTTCCTGACCTTGCAGAAGGAAACCGGCGACGTCATCCACACGATCACCTCCGACATCCGCAACGTGCTGGAAAAGGCCGGGATCGAGGCGGATGTCTACGGCCGCGCCAAGAAGCCCTATTCGGTCTGGCGCAAGATGCAGGAAAAGCAGCTTGCCTTCAGCCGGCTGTCCGACATCTACGGCTTCCGCATCATCTGCACGTCCGAGACCGACTGCTACCGTATCCTCGGCGTCATCCATACCCGCTGGCGGGCGGTGCCGGGGCGGTTCAAGGACTATATCAGCCAGCCGAAGTCGAACGGCTACCGGTCGATCCATACCTCGGTCTCGGGGCGCGACGGCAAGCGGGTCGAGGTGCAGATCCGCACCCGCCAGATGCACGAGGTGGCCGAAGCGGGCGTCGCCGCGCACTGGTCCTACCGTGACGGCGAACGCGCGCAGAACCCCTTCGCGGTCGATCCCGCGCGCTGGATCGCGGCGCTGACCGAAAGGTTCGAATCGGGCGAGGACCACGACGAGTTTCTCGAAAACGTCAAACTCGAGATGTATTCGGACCAGGTTTTCTGCTTCACGCCGAAGGGCGATGTCGTGCAGCTTCCCAAGGGCGCCACTCCGATCGACTTCGCCTATGCGATCCATACCCGGATCGGCAATTCCTGCGTCGGCGCCAAGTTGGACGGCATCCGCGTGCCGCTGTGGACGCGGCTGAAGAACGGCCAGTCGGTCGAGGTCATCACCGCCGCCGGCCAGCGCCCGCAGGCGACCTGGATCGACATCGTGGCGACGGGCCGCGCCAAAGCGGCGATCCGCCGCAGCCTGCGCGAAGAAGACCGCGAACGGTTCGTGAAGCTGGGCCAGGAACTGGCACGCGTGGCCTTCGAACATGTCGGGCGCAAGGCCACCGACAAGGCGCTGCGCACCGCCGCGAAGACGCTTGGGCTGACCGACGAAACCGAAGTGCTGGCCCGCCTCGGCAGCGCCGAGATCACCGCGCGCGAGGTGATCGAGGCGATCTATCCCGAGCTTGCCACCAAGCCATCCGAGGAAATCGAGGCGCGCCGCGCCGTCGCCGGCCTTGCCGCCGACCAGTCCTTCCGCCGCGCCAACTGCTGCCAGCCGCTGCCGGGCGAACGCATCGTCGGCATCACCTATCGCGGCCAGGGCGTCGTGGTGCACGCCATCGACTGCCCGGCGCTGGCCGAGTTCGAGGAACAGCCCGGGCGCTGGGTGGACCTGCACTGGCATTCCGGCCGCCATGCGCCGGTCCACGGCGCGAGCCTCGACATCACCATCGCCAACGATGCCGGCGTGCTGGGCCGCATCTGCACCCTGATCGGCGAGCAGAAGGCGAACATTTCCGACCTTACTTTCGTCGACAGGAAGCCGGATTTTTACCGCCTGATCGTAGAGGTCGATCTGCGCGACGCCGAGCATCTTCACATGGCGCTGACCGCCCTTGAGGCGGAAAGCGATGTGGCGCATGTGGAAAGGTACCGCGATCTGAACCGCAAGCCCTGAGGGGCGCGCAAAGCAAGGGGCGACCGAGTTGGTGTTCAAGCGCCGCACGCCACGGTCCTGGCTGCGGGCCTTCGTCGAGTTCTTCTATCCGCGCGGCGGCTGGCAGCGGGCGGCGCAATATGTCGTGCACCGCGTCCGCCGCCTGCCGGACGAACCGCACCGGATCGGGCGCGGCGTGTTCGCGGGCGTCTTCATCTCGTTCACGCCGCTTTTCGGGTTCCATTTCCTGTTCGCGGCCGGCATCGCCTGGGTGATCCGGGGCAACATCCTTGCGGCACTGCTCGCGACCTTCTTCGGAAATCCGCTGACGACCCCGGTGATCGCCTGGTCGGCGGTCGAACTGGGCCACCTGATCCTGGGCAGCGACCGGGCGATCAGCCTGGACGAAATCGTCACCGCCTTCAGCGGCGCCACCACCGAGCTCTGGCGGAACATCCTGGCGATGTTCGGCCCCGGCGTGACGCACTGGTCGGCGCTGGGCGGGTTTTTCGACGCGATCTTCCTGCCCTATCTGGTGGGCGGCATCGTTCCCGGTGTCATCTGCGCGGCGGTCTGCCACCATGCGACGCTGCCCTTGGTCGAGGCCTACAAGAAGCGGCGCAAGAAGAAGCTGCGCGACCGGGTCGAGAAGCTGCGCGCCCAGGCTGCGGTCAGGGCAAGGGCCGACGGCGCCACCGGAGGGCCGGCCTGAACCCGGGGCGCGGGATGCCCCTTACCGGAATCGTCCGCGGTCGGCCCTGTCACTTGGCGTCGACGGAGGTGCTCCGGTGATTCGAAGTTAACGGTTAATTCACCAAAAGCCATACGATCGTATGGCAGGTTGCTGGCATATTGCTGGGGGGTTGCTGGCACCCTGCGAACGCTGCAGAAGCCGGCGGTTAATGCAGCGTCCGCAAGGGCTTGCCGCTGGTTTGCGGGGCTTGCCGAAGGCCGCAGAAGGCGGCCCCAGTTCCGAATGGAGTCATCTTGCTCTAGGTACGTCCTGGGTCCGCACAGTCCGAAAGGCCTTCCCAATGCCCACCTCCCCGCCCGGCCGCCTGCGCCTTGGCGTCAACATCGACCATGTCGCCACCGTCCGGAACGCCCGCGGCTCGGCCTATCCCGACCCGGTCCGGGCCGCGAAACTGGCCGAAGAGGCGGGGGCTGACGGCATCACCGCGCACCTGCGCGAGGATCGCCGCCACATCACCGACCGCGATATCGAGCGGCTGACCGAGGCGCTGACGCTGCCCCTGAACTTCGAGATGGCGGCGACCGACGAGATGCGGAAGATCGCGCTGCGCCACCGCCCGCATGCAGTCTGCATCGTGCCCGAAAAGCGCGAAGAACGGACCACCGAAGGCGGGCTCGAGGTGGCCCGCGAGGAAAACCGCCTGGCGCATTTCATCGTGCCTTTGCGCGAGGCGGGCTGCCGCGTGTCGATCTTCATCGCGGCGGATGCCCGCCAGATCGAGGCGGCGGCGCGAATCGGCGCGGCGGTGGTGGAACTGCATACGGGCGCCTATTGCGACCACCACGCAGAAGGGGATTTCGCCGCGCGCGACACGGAACTGGAGCGGCTGCGGTCGATGGCGACGTTCGCGCATTCGCTGGGGCTGGAGGTCCATGCCGGGCACGGGCTGACCTTCGACACCGTGGCCCCGGTCGCCGCGCTGCCCGAGGTGATGGAACTGAACATCGGGCATTTCCTGGTTGGCGAGGCGATCTTCACCGGCCTCGGCCCCGCGATCGGGGAGATGCGGCGGGTGATGGACGCGGCGCGCGGCTAGGGGCGGGGCGGAATGATCCTCGGCATCGGCACCGACCTTGCCAACATCGAGCGCATCGAGCGGACCATCGCGCGGTTCGGCGAGCGGTTTCTGAACCGCGTCTTCACCGAGACCGAGCAGCGCAAGGCGAAGCGCCGCAAGGACGTGGCGGGGACCTATGCCAAGCGGTGGGCGGCGAAGGAGGCCTGTTCCAAGGCGCTGGGCACGGGGCTGCGCATGGGCATCGCCTGGAAGGACATGGGGGTGGCGAACCTGCGGACCGGGCAGCCGGTGATGCACCTGACCGGCTGGGCGGCCGAGCGGCTGGCCGCGATGACCCCGCCGGGACACCGTTCCGTCGTCCATGTCAGCCTGACTGACGACCACCCCTGGGCGCAGGCCTTCGTGGTGATCGAGGCGCGGCCGGTCCCGGCGGGCGAGGCGGGGCGGGGCTGAGCGGCTCTTTCCGGCCGCCGGTCAAGCGGATGTGCGGACGCGCGGCTTTCATCGCCGGTTCCTCCGGGCCATATTCGGTGCGAGCCGCCCCGCACTTGCACACGGACCCGCGCCCATGCCCCGTCCCTTGTCACGCCGCGCCTTCCTCGCCGCCTCGGCCGCCGCCGCCTTGGTTCCCGCGCTGGCCCGCGCCGCATCGGCGGGTGCGCCGCTGCAACTCTCGGCCGAAACCCGGACGCTCGACATCGGCGGCAAGGCGGCGTCCGTCTTCGGCCTTGCCGGGCCCGGCGGGCGGCAGTGCCTGATGCTCGACCCCGGGGAGCGGTTCCGCGTCAGCCTGACGAACCGGCTTGCCGAGGAAACGCTGATCCACTGGCACGGCCAGATCCCGCCGCATGCGCAGGACGGCGTGCCGGGAATGCCGATGCCCGCGCTGCAGCCGGGCGAGGCCCGCGACTACGACTTCGCGGCGCGCCCCGGCACGCACTGGATGCACAGCCACATTCCCTTGCAGGAAATGCGCCTTCTGGCCGCGCCGCTGATCGTGCGGACGGCGGACGACCTGTCGGCCGACCGGCAGGAAGTGACCCTTTTCCTGCACGACTTCACCTTCCGCCACCCCGAGGAGGTGCTGATGGGCCTTGCCGGGGCGGGCGGGCACGCGATGAACCGCGGCGCCCACGACATGTCGGCGATGGCCGAAGGCGGGGACGGCATGGCCGGAATGGCGATGGACCTGAACGACATCGAGTTCGACGCCTACCTTGCCAACGACCGCACGCTCGACGACCCCGAGGTGGTGGAAGTCGGCCCCGGTGCGCGTATCCGGCTGCGGGTCATCAACGGTTCCGCCGCCACCGTCTTCTGGGTCGACACCGGCGCGGTTCCAGCCGAAATCGTGGCGGCTGACGGCGAGGCGGTGAGGCCCGTGCCGGGCACCCGCTTCGGCCTCGCCATGGCCCAGCGGCTGGACCTGGACCTGACGATCCCGGGGACGGGGGCCTTTCCGATCCTCGCTCTCAGGGAGGGGGCGCGGGAACGGACGGGGATCGTTCTGGCCACGCCCGGGGCCGGGATCGCGCGGATCCCGGGCCTCGCGGACGAGCCCGCGCCCGCCTTCGACCGCGACCTTGCGCAGGAGCTGACGCTTGCCGCGCTGAACCAGCTTGCCGACGCCGGTGCGGCATCGTCGCGGACGGTCATGCTGCAGGGGTCGATGCAGCCCTACCTCTGGATGCTCGACGGCCGCGTCTGGCCGGACCACGACCCGGTTCTGGTGCGGGCGGGCGAACGGCTTCACCTGAGCTTTCACAACATGTCGATGATGGGCCATCCGATGCACCTGCACGGGCACGCATTCCAGGTGATCGACCTAAACGGGCGCCAGGTCCGGGGCGCGGTGCGCGACACGCTTTACCTGCCGCCGATGGCCACGGCGACGGTGGCGGTGACCGGCGGCGAGGCGGCGGACTGGATGCTGCACTGCCACCACATGGCGCACCTAGCCTCGGGGATGATGACGGTGTTTTCGGTCCGCGCCTAACGTCAGCCGGGCTGGGACGCGGCTTCCGCCGGGCTCCAGTCCAGGGGTCCGGGCGACTTGCCATCGGGTTCGAACCGCCGCAGCCTGAGCGCGTTGCCGACGACGAAGACCGAGGAAAGCGCCATAGCGCCCGCCGCGAGCATGGGCGAGAGAAGGACGCCGAAGGCCGGCCAGAGCACACCTGCGGCCACCGGGATCAGCAGGGCGTTGTAGCCGAAGGCCCAGGAGAGGTTGCCCCGGATGTTCCGCATCGTCGCGCGCGCCAGCCCCAGCGCGTCGATGACGCTGGACGGATCGCCGCGCATCAGCACGACATCGGCGCTTTCGATGGCGATGTCGGTGCCGGTGCCGATGGCGATTCCGACATCGGCGCGGGCCAGTGCCGGCGCATCGTTGATGCCGTCGCCGACAAAGGCCACCACCTGCCCGCCGCCCTGCAGCCGCGCCACCGCGTCGGCCTTGCCGCCCGGCAGCACCTCGGCCATGACCTCGTCGATCCCGACTCCGCGCGCGACGGCTTCGGCGGTGCGGCGGTTGTCGCCGGTCAGCATCGCTACCCGCAGGCCCAGCGCGTGGAACGCCGCGACCGCCGCCTTGGCCGAAGGCTTCACCGGGTCGGCCACGCCGATCAGCGCCGCGACCCGCCCGTCTATCGCGGCGTAAAGAGGTGTCCGCGCCTTTTCCGCAAGCGCCGCGGCCGCATCCGCGAAGGGGGTTACATTGGCCCCGATCCGCGCCATGAGCCTGTCGGCCCCGACTTCGACCCGCCGTCCGCTGACAACGGCCCGCAGCCCGAAGCCCGGGATCGCCTCGAACCCCGTCGCCTCGGCCAGTATCAGCCCTTCGGCCGCCGCCGCCGCGACGATGGCGCGCGCCACCGGATGCTCCGACCCCGCTTCGGCGGCCGCGACCAGCGCCAGAACCCCGGACCGGTCGAAGCCTTCGGCGACCGCCAGGTCGGTCAGCGCGGGGCGGCCCTCGGTCAGCGTGCCCGTCTTGTCCAGCGCCACGGTCCCGATCCGGTCGAGCACCTGCAGCGCGGCGCCGTTGCGGAAGAGGACGCCGAGTTCCGCCGCCCGCCCGGTGCCGACCATGATCGATACCGGTGTGGCGAGCCCCATCGCGCAGGGACAGGCGATGATCAGGACGGCCACGGCGTTGACGATGGCGAAGCTCAGCCCGTCTTCCTGCCCGAACACTGCCCAGGCCGCGAAAGTCACGGCCGCGACGGCGATGACGAAGGGAACGAACCAGGCGGTGACCCGGTCCACCAGCGCCTCGATCGGCAGTTTCGAGCCCTGCGCGGTTTCGACCATGCGGACGATCTGCGCCAGCAGCATCTCCGACCCCACCCGTTCGGCCGTGAAGGTGAAGCTGCCGGTGCCGTTGACGGTGCCGCCGGTCACCCGGTCGCCCGCATGTTTCGCGACCGGCGCCGGTTCGCCCGAGATCATGCTTTCGTCCACCCAGGAGGCGCCCGTCAGCACTGTCCCGTCCACCGGCACGCGGTCGCCCGGACGGACCTGCACGCGGTCGCCCGCCGCCACATCGACCAGCGGAACCTCGGCGAAGCCGCCCGCCCGTTCGACATGGGCCGACTTCGCCTGCAGCCCGACAAGGCGGCTGATCGCCCCCGAAGTCCGCCCCCTGGCGCGCGCCTCGAGGTAGCGGCCCAGAAGGATCAGGGTCACGATCACCGCCGGGGCCTCGAAATAGATACTGCGCGATGCTTCGGGCACAAGCTGCGGCGCAAAGGTTACGACGGTGGACCAGGCCCAGGCGGACGTCGCGCCGATGACGACGAGCGAGTTCATGTCGGGCGCGAGCCGCCAGAGCGCCGGAAGGCCCGCGCGGTAGAAGTGGCGGCCGGGCCCGAACAGAACCGCCGACGCCAAAAGGAACCACAGGGCCCGAAGCGAGTCCTGCCCGAAGGCCGCCGCCATCGCGTGGTGGACCGCCGGAATGGCATGCCCGGCCATTTCGGCGGCGAAGACCGGCAGGGTCAGGGTGGCCGCCAGGATCGTCTCGCGCCGCAGCAGGTCGGTTTCGGCCGCGCGTTCGGCCGAACGGTCGGCCAGCGACGCCCCGCCCGGCTTGACCCCGTAGCCCGCCGCGCGGACCGCGTCCTCCAGCTCGCGGCGGATCGCGGACCCGGCATCCGTGGCGGTGACGGTGGCGGTTTCCGTGGCGAGGTTCACGCTTGCCGAGGTGACCCCGGGCACGGCCAGCAATGCCGTTTCCACGCGTGCCACGCAGGACGCGCAGGTCATCCCGGCGATCGCCAGAGTTTCAGTGACCGTGCCGATGCCGTAGCCGGTCTTTCGTATGGAATCCGCCACCGCCGCGCGGCGCGGCCCGTCCCGGTAGGTCACCCGCGCTGTCCCGGCCGCGAGGTTCACGCGGGCCGCAGCGACCCCCGGCACCGCAGCGATCGCCTGCTCGACCCGCCGCACGCAGGAGGCGCAGGTCATGCCTTCGACGGCATAGGTCTCGCCATCGGAGGCGGCGGCAGTCGTGCGGGATTCTTCCAGGGCTGCCTCCGTCCGGTCGGCATGCTTACCGGTGCGATGTCGTGACCTTCCCCGCAATGTCAAGGGCGTGTCCCCCCTTACCGCCCGCCGATGACGCCCCTCGACCCGCCCGTCTGGGCGCGGTCCAGCAGAAGGTGGTCGGCCAGAACGAGGGCCATCATCGCCTCGCCCACCGGTACTGCCCGGATGCCGACACAGGGGTCGTGGCGGCCCTTGGTGACGATATCGGTTTCCTCGCCCGCCGCCGTGATCGTCGCCCGGGGGGTGAGGATCGAGCTGGTCGGTTTCACCGCGAAGCGGACCACCACGTCCTGGCCGCTGGAAATCCCCCCCAGTATCCCGCCCGCGTGGTTCGACCGGAACGCCGGCCGACCGCCGGCCCCGATCCCGATCTCGTCGGCGTTCTCCACACCGGTCAGCGCCGCCGCCCCCATGCCGGCCCCGATCTCCACCCCCTTGACCGCGTT
Source organism: Paracoccaceae bacterium (assembly GCA_046155885.1). Lineage (GTDB taxonomy): Bacteria > Pseudomonadota > Alphaproteobacteria > Rhodobacterales > Rhodobacteraceae > JAOADN01. The sequence goes on along the minus strand of JBJXFU010000131.1, from coordinate 357 downwards.
GATCCCCATCAAGGCCGCTGCGAGGTCCGCGTCGAGCTTGCCGTAGACCGGGGCCCCAAGGCCCGCCGGAACCCCCGAGGCCACCACCTCGATCACCGCCCCGCAGGAATTGCCGCCCTTCCGCAGCCCGTCGAGATAGGCCGCCCAGGGCTCTACCGCTTCGCGGTCAGGCGTCCAGAACGGGTTCCGCGCGATGTCGCCCATGTCGAACCGTTCCCGGACGGCCCGGTGGGGGCCCATCTGGATCATGTAGCCGGTCACCGAAAGCCCGGGGGCAAGCGCGGCGAGCACCCGGCGGGCGACCCCCCCGGCGGCCACCCGCGCCGCCGTTTCACGCGCCGAGGACCGGCCGCCGCC